>NZ_CP032050.1:2825357-3143928 GCF_003687485.1 Euzebyella marina
TTAACGTCTCGAGTCATTTCTTGGTCGACCAAGATGGAACTATATATCGCTTGATGCCCGAAGATATTATGGGACGGCATGTTATCGGGCTTAACCATGTTGCCCTGGGTGTTGAAAACGTAGGAGGAACCGAAGATACCCCTTTGACCGAAGCTCAGCTAAAAGCAAATATTTGGTTGGTAAAGTATTTAGCTGAAAAATACGATATCGACTATTTAATCGGGCATTATGAGTATACCAACTTTGAAGGCCATCCGTTGTGGCTGGAGGTCGATGAAAGCTACCGAACTAAAAAAACCGACCCAGGCGAAGACTTTATGGCAAAAGTAAGGGCTGCTACCAAAAAATTTAATTTTAAACCTGTACCCAATAAATAGACATAAATGAAATTGATTATCCTACTTTTTCTTGTGATAACGTTTACCACAGCTAACGCTCAAAACATCGATATCACAGAATCACTTTATGAAACCTACGAAAAATATAAAGAAACCGAATTGGGAAAAAGAAGAATCAAGCATGCCCAATTACAACCGCTGATTGAAAAATACAGAACCAAGGCAGGTTTTAAGGTCACCAAAGTAGGGAAGTCTATCGAAGGCAAAAGTTTAAATTTAATAAGTATTGGAGAAGGAGATACCTCGGTTTTTCTGTGGTCTCAAATGCATGGTGACGAGCCTACCGCCACGCAAGCCATATTCGATATTTTTAATTTTTTGGATAGCCCTGATTTCACCGCTGAAAAACAACGAATACTAAGCAATTGCACTCTTCACTTTCTTCCTATGCTCAACCCTGATGGTGCTGAAGTGTTTCAACGCAGAAATAGATTAGGAATTGATATTAATAGAGATGCTCTTCGTCTGCAATCTCCCGAAGGGAGAACCCTGAAAAAAGTGAGGGATAGTCTAGATGCCGATTTCGGTTTCAACCTTCACGATCAAAGTACCTACTATAATGCTGAAAGAACAGAAAAACCTGCCACTATTTCGTACTTGGCACCGGCCTATAATTACGAGAAAGAAGTCAATGAGGTACGTGCGAACGCTATGAAGGTCATCGTATTTATGAACGATATTATTCAAAAATATGCTCCGGGACAGGTAGGGAGATATAATGATGATTTTGAACCTCGAGCTTTCGGAGATAATATTCAAAAATGGGGCACCAGTGCCATTCTCATCGAATCTGGCGGGTATCCTGAAGATGTTGAAAAGCAGGAAATCAGAAAATTGAACTATGTCTCGATTCTGTCGGCCATTTATACCATCGCCAATAAAAGTTACCAAAACATTCCTATTGAAAGGTATGAAGAGATTCCTGAAAATGACCGAAAGCTTTTCGATTTGAAAATTGCCAATGCCACCTACAACCTTCTAGGAAAGGAGTATATTTTAGATGTTGCTGCCAACAGGCTAGAAGTAGACAAAGAAAAGCATAACGATTTTTGGTACAGCAGCAGAATTCTTGAGCAGGGTGATCTTTCTACCTACTACGGGTATGAAACGCTTGATGCTACCGGTTTGGAAATTGTTGCCGGTAAGGTCTATACCGAAACCCTTTCAAGTATGGATCAATTAAAATCGCTTGACCTAAAAAAAATGTTAGAGTCTGGCTACACTTATGTTCGCGTAAAAGATATCCCCAAAGAGAAGTTATCTTCCCCCGTTCCCATTCATATTATAGGGGATAAGACCAAATTACCGGATTTCAGAATGGAAATAGGCGTTAATCCTACCTTCCTTCTAAAAAAAGGCAATGAAATCAAATATGCCGTAATCAACGGATTTTTGATTGACTTTGCTAATTACAAAGAAACTTCCCAAAAGGTAAAAAATGCGATGATTTATAGGTAATCAATACGAAAACCTAACAATCATATCTGAGCCTTGCGACAACAGAAAGTAATAAGTCAACATTACGATAGACGCAATGGCTAAAAATAGTGTCAAAGTGAGCGCTTGGTACCATTTCGGCATACCTTGCAATGCGCTGTTTTCAATAATAGTGTTCAATACATCCATAATTTTGCTTTTTAGTTAAATAGCATTACGGTTTAGGATGTAGGTTTTTTCAATTTAGATATAGGGTTCTTTATGCATTAAACAACTTATTTCACGCAAACCCTAACTAAAATTCTTGTTTTCGATGAACCGCAAGAAAAAAGGGAGAACCGTCAAGTTCTCCCTTTTCCCAGATTATTAACACTGGTTTTAAACCAATTTTATGCAATTATAAGGTTTCTGCATCTAATAATGCAAAAAATTTGTCCAAATTTGGAAGAATTACAATTTTAGTACGGCGATTTTTTGCCATATTCTCTCTAGAATCGTTCTCTACTAGCGGTAAATAGCTACTTCTACCGGCAGCAATCATTTTGGCAGGATCAACGTTATACTTGCTTTGAAGGATGTCAACAACAGAAGTAGCACGCTTGACACTAAGATCCCAGTTATTACGGAACATCGCTGTATTAATGCTACGAGAATCGGTATGACCTTCTACCATTACTTCCATCGCAGGTTCTGAATTGATTACGTCGGCAAGCTTAGACAGAATTTTATTGGCCTTGCTGCTCACACGGTAACTACCGCTATTAAAAAGTAATTTATCTGAAATATTGATCATCACGACTGTCTTGTCAATATTCACATCTACATCTTCTTCATCGTCAGAAATAGATTTTTTCAAATTGTAGGAAATAGCCAAGTTCATTGAATCTTGAAGGGTTTTAGCCTCTGCTAACTTAGCCGGGTCAACATTTTTAAGTGTAGCCCTCATTTTTTTCTTTGTGTTGTTACTCATTACCGCAACATCATCAACTGTAGTATATTGGCTATCGTTGACTTCTTTTAGGGAACTGATTTTTTGGTTGTATTCGGTAACTCTGGCTTCAATCTTGGCCATTTTAGCCTCTAATTCTTCTTTTTCAACCTGAGTTTTCGTCAGTGCACTTTGGGTTTCAGAAAGGTTGGTTTCCAATGCAGTGTATTTCTTTTTAGAAACACAAGATGCCATCAAGGCTATTGAAAGTGTACCGACAATAATTGATTTCTTCATTTTGTAAAATTTAAATTATATGGTTCTAATTCATCTTAACATACGCTTCAAGTACGTTTTTCAGATGTTAAAGAGGTATTAACACACCTAATTTAAATGGATTCAAAAATCAATAAAAGGTTGTTATTAAGTAATTTGAACAAGATAAATTAATGAATAAAAAAAGTGCCCAAGTGGGCACTTTCTATTAAAATCATATATTTTCTTGCTGTTATTCGCAACCGCCAGTAAACCCGTTGGCACTGAACTTCGTTTGAACTGCACCTTGCAAACTACCGGTCTTAACTTGAATGGCTAGATTGTTATCACCACTGCCATCTCTTTTAGGGCTGCAGTATTCGAACAGGTAAAAACTATTGGCCCTTTCAGATACCAGATCCGAAATATCATTAAAGGTAGTTTCAAGTTCATCTTTGTTTCCTGCAAAAACGCTGGACGTCTTACCTAAATCTGTTAACACCTGTGTATCGATTTCTTCACCCAATCCGATAGTGAAGAAAGAAATATTAGGGTCAGCATTATCAACACGTTTTTGGGCATCTTCTTGGGTATAGCGTGATGCCTGATCCGTACCATCGGTAAAGATAACTACGGAAGCAGCACCTATTTTCTCTCCCTTGGTACTTTCAACCAATAGTTCAGAAGCTCTTTCGGTAGATTTAATGACGGCTCCATATAAATCGGTTGAAGGGTCGTTGCTAATATCTTCTGTAATACCTTGCACAGCGGCGGTTAACTCTTCTTTCGACGGAGTTAGAGGGTTCAACTCATGTAACTCTTTCTCTCCATCAAACCAGTAAATGGCCATTTTAAAAGATTCTTGGGTAGTTGCCGGCATCACATTGTTAATGAAACTGATACTCGCACTTTTAAGCTCTTCTAAACTGCTGCTCAAAACACTGTTACTCAAATCGAGCACCAAAAGAGTATTGTTACTAAATATCTGTGAATTTGGCGATATTCTTGCTTTCGACTCTGAAGTAGAAATGGTATTGAAACATTCATCGTTTCTACCTTGCTCGTAAATGGTAAACTGTTCAGCATTCAAACCGGAAACAGGGTTGCCATTGCTATCGGAAACTTTAAAGAATATAGACACCTTTCCCGGTAGGGTAGTGTACTGGTCTTGTATTGAAAGTACAAGGTCATTTTCTCCCAGATCGAGGCAGTCATCTACTGGCTTACCTTGCCCGAGTCCGTCGCCATTAGGTAAAGCAAAATTCACGTCATCATCAGCATTCCCGCATGAATTCAAGGCAATTACCGACAAAAATAAAAGGAGAAGTTTGTAGGAGGATTTCATTTTCTAAATTTTATGGTTCAACCATCAGAACGGCGAAAATCAATATAAAGTATGGCAATTCAAAAAAATAATGTTAAACATTGTTAACACTAAAGCCCCTGAATTTTGTAGCTTACACCACCAATTAAACCAAAATGACCCCAACCAACCCATTGCGAAGAAACGTTCTTCGCCTAACACCCTTATTTTGCCTTTTACTGACCAATTTTATCGTTCAAGGCCAAAAGAAAAATGCCGATTACCGACTTCATATCTCTAAACTCGTATCACCTGTAATTATTGATGGAAAAGGTGATGACGAAGCTTGGAAATATACCAACGTAGCCAAAGACTTTTTTATGGTCTTGCCTATGGATGATGGCAAGGCCAATGAGCAATCCGAAATTCGCATGGCCTATGACGAAGAGAATATATACCTATTGGCCACTTTTTATCACGGAAAAAAAGGCGCTTATACCGTAGAATCTTTGAGACGTGATTTCAGTTTTGGTAAAAATGATAATTTTCTGCTCTTTTTAGATCCCTTCAACAATCAAACTACCGGATTTTCTTTTGGGGCCAATGCCTATGGAGCCCAATGGGATGGTACCATGTACAATGGCGGAAGTGTTGATTTGAACTGGGATAGTAAATGGGTTTCGGAAACCACTCGTGATGAAGAAAAATGGGTTTTTGAAATGGCATTGCCGTTCAAATCGATAAGATATGAAGATGGCGTTTCTGAATGGGGTATCAACTTTAGTCGGTTAGATCTCAAATCAAGTGAAAAATCTAGCTGGACACCCATTGCAAGACAATTCCCCACGGCATCGTTGGCCTTGGCCGGCACTTTAGTTTGGGATACACCACCACCTTCCCCAGGTGTGAATTTTTCTCTGATTCCGTATGTTTTAGGTAACGTAAGTGAAGATTTAGAAAATGATGCCGATACCGATTATGACGTAAAGGTGGGGGGCGATGTGAAGTTCAGCCTAACATCTTCCCTGAATCTTGATTTAACGGTAAATCCTGATTTCTCACAGGTAGAGGTTGACCGTCAAGTAACCAATTTAGACCGTTTTGAACTCTTTTTCCCCGAGAAAAGGCAGTTCTTCCTAGAAAATGGCGATCTCTTTGCCAATTTCGGTTACGAAACCATTAGACCTTTCTTTTCGAGAAGAATTGGTTTAGGTGTTCCCATACATGCCGGGGCTCGTGTAAGTGGTAATCTGAATGAAAAATGGAGGCTAGGACTTATGGATATGCAAACGGCCAGTGTGGAAGAAACAGGCCTGCCAGCCCATAATTTTGGCGTGCTGTCTTTACAGAGAAAAGTATTCAGTCGATCAAGTATAGGTCTCATGTTCGTCAATAAGCAAGCGACCTATTACCCGCAAGAAAACGATTCAGTGAAGGCAATTCACCCTGAATTCAACAGAAATTTAGGCTTAGAATACAATTTGGCCTCTTCAGACAACTTATGGAACGGAAAAGCCTTTCTTCTCAAATCATTCTCGCCCGATGGAGAGAATAGGGGAGTAACCCAAGCGGCACACTTAGAATATAGAAGCCGTAAATGGAGCTGGCGTATTCAAGAAGAATGGGTATCTGATAATTACACGGCAGAAGTAGGTTATGTGCCACGAAACGGATATGTGAATTTTAATGGTTATTTGGGATACTTGTTTTTTCCAAAATCAGAAAAAATTGTTAGTCATGGTCCTCGAATTAATAGCAGTTATTATTTCAATGAAGATTTTTACAGAACTGACAATACCAGTTATCTACAGTATTTTCTAAACTTTAGAAACCGTGCCGAGTTCATGGTCTTTGTTTCTGACGACCATGTAGAACTGCTCTCACCATTTGATCCAACTCGATTAGGTATCGCCGACTTAGATACCGGCACAAAACATCAATGGAATGCGATAGGATGGGAGTATGTTTCAAAGCCTCAAAGTCTTTTTACCTACAGTTTGGCAGGTAGGTTCGGTGGGTATTACTTAGATGGAAATAGAACCAATATTTCTACTGAATTGGGCTATCGTTTTCAACCCTATGTTAGTTTAAGTGCCAGTTTAGACTATAACTATATTGAACTTCCTGCCCCTTGGAAAACCAATGAATTCTGGCTGATCGGTTCAGAAGTCGATATCACTTTTACCAATAAACTCTTTTTTGCCAATTTGTTTCAGTACAATGAGCAGACCAAAAATTTTAACCTTAACTCGAGGTTTCAATGGCGCTATAGTCCTGCTTCCGATTTGTTCCTTGTATACACTAACAATTATTTCATTGAACCTTTTGAGGGTCGAAACTGGGCACTCACGCTAAAATTCAACTACTGGTTCAATCGATGAGAGCTTTCATAAATTTGGTTTAACAAATTGTTAAAAGGCCTTAATCGTCTCTGATTTTTGGTAACTTGTTAACAACTAATCCAATGACTCCTAAAAAATCTATCTATATGCCAACGTATCAACTAAACGTAAATGGTAAAGTTCATTCTGTAGAAGCAAGCGACAATACCCCATTACTTTGGGTGCTTCGCGATGAATTGAATATGGTGGGCACTAAATTCGGCTGTGGTATAGCCCAATGTGGTGCTTGTACCGTTCACCTCGAAGGCAATGCGGTAAGAAGCTGCTCTTTACCGGTCTCCACAGTAGGTGAGAAAAAAATAACTACCATTGAAGGACTTTCAGAGGATGGTTCTCACCCTGTACAGGAAGCCTGGAAGGAAATTGATGTTCCTCAATGTGGTTATTGCCAGGCGGGTCAAATTATGACAGCTACCGCTTTTTTGGCTAAGAATCCCAATCCTTCCGATGAGGAAATCAAAGATGCCATGCACGGCAATATTTGTCGATGTGCTACTTATAACCGTATTCATAAGGCGGTATCAACAGCCGCCAAAAAAATGGTTTAACTCCTGTCATAATTAATTCAAACATCAACAAAACAAACTGAACATGTCTTCAACTTCGAATAATATAAAATTCAATCGTAGGGCTTTCTTACGAACCTCTTCTTTGGCAAGCGGTGGCCTATTAATAGGTTTTAATCTTTTCACCGCCTGTAGACCCGAGGCAAAACCTCCGGTAAACTTGGCCGACTTGAACTATTCCGATTTCAATGCCTTTATCAAAATTGCCAAGAATGGGGCTGTAACCATTTTTTCTCCCAACCCAGAGATTGGTCAAGGGGTCAAAACATCGATGCCCATGATTATAGCCGAAGAACTTGATCTACCTTGGAATATGGTGTATGTAGAACAAGGGCACTTAGATACCAAAAATTATACACGGCAAGTTGCTGGCGGTAGTCAAAGTATCCGATTTGGCTGGGATGCCCTTCGACAGACGGGAGCGACTGCGAAGCAAATGCTCATTAATGCCGCCGCAGACAAATGGGGCGTTGATGCAAGTGAAATAAAAGCCAGTGAAGGTATAATCACGAATGCTGCAGGTGAAACACTTGGTTACGGAGATGTGGTAGAAGAGGCTGCTAAACTGGAAGTTCCCGAAAATGTGGCATTAAAAGACCCAAAGGATTATAAAATCATTGGAACCGATCAGGTCAACGTTGATATTGATAAAATAATTACGGGACAACCTCTTTTCGGCCTCGATTACAAGGTTGATGGTATGGTCTATGCTTCCGTACTGAGACCGCCTGCCTTTGGTCAGGAACTGGTTTCCTTTGATGCTTCTGCCGCCAAGGAAGTTCTTGGGGTGATCGATGTCATAGAAATAGGCGAAAAGGCCAAATCATTATTAAGTAAGGAAGAAATCAATTGGACGGCTCAATTAAGCGGTACGGGCAAAGTGGTCGTTATCGCAAAGAATACTTGGGCCGCTCTCGAAGGTAAAAAAGCGCTCAAAGCCGAATGGAAAGAGGCTTCCCCCTTAGAAAGCACCGACTTTCATGATAAAAAGCTGAACGAACTACTTGATGGAAAGGAATTCGCGACCTTAAGAAAAGACGGTGATGTAGAAAAAGCGTTCTCACAAGCCGATAAGGTGTTAGAGAGAACATACGAATCACCTTTTCTGCCTCACAATTGTATGGAACCAATGAACTTCTTTGCTAATATAACCGATGACGAGATTCATTTGGCAGGGCCGATTCAAACTCCCGAAGATGCTGCCATTACCGTTGCCGAGCTATTGGGTAGGGATGTTACCGACATTAAGGTTGAAATGACTCGAATGGGCGGTGGGTTCGGTCGTAGGTTATACGGCGACTTTGTCTATGAGGTGGCCGAAATTGCAGATAAGATTAGAAAGCCGGTCAAAATGATTTCTTCTCGGGAAGACGATATGACTACAGGGGTTTATAGACCAGCCATAAAATACCGCATTAAAGCGGCCATAAAAGATGGCCAGTTAACGGGATATCAGCTAAAGGAAGCCGCCATCAATGGGAACATGTACGGATTGATTCCGAACTTCTTTCCCGCGGGTGCGGTAGAAAACTATCAAGTTGATGTTGCCAATTATACTAGCAACATAACAACTGGTGCGTGGCGTGCCCCGTATACGAACTTTTTGGCCTATGCAGAGCAAAGTTTTTTTGATGAACTGGCCGAAGAAATGGATGCGGATAAGATTCAATTGAGACTCGATTTACTGGAAAAAGTTAAAGGCACTACTGATGAGCGTATACAATATTCTCCGGAAAGGCTTCAAGGGGTCATTAAGATGGCTGTTGATAAATCGGGGTGGGGTAGTGCGCCCGAAGGCACCTATCAGGGCTTTGTTGCCTATTATTGCCATAATACCCATGTAGCCGAAGTTGCCGATGTTCAAATACAAAACGGCCTTCCTGTGGTAAAAAAAGTAACCTGTGTGGTCGATTGCGGTATAGTGGTGAACCGAACCGGAGCCATTAATCAGGTAGAAGGTGGCGTGGTAGACGGTATCGGTCATAGTATGTATGGCAATTACGCTTTTAACAAAGGAGTGCCAGAAGCTTCAAATTATGACAAGTATCGCTTGATACGCATGAAAGAGGCTCCCGTTGTTGAAACCTACTTCATTGAGAATGAACTGAGTCCAACAGGTTTGGGTGAACCAACATTGCCTCCAGCAGGGGGTGCCGTGGCCAATGCCTTAAAGGCTGCGACCGGAAAAAGAGTGTACAAGCAACCATTTATGCTTGATAAGGAAATTTGGAAAGTTACCGAAAAGCCCGTCTTAGGTTAGGTAATTTCTTTATATTCCTAAGGAAACTTAGATAGACTAGAAAAGTATGTTCGTGACCTAAATGGTAATGAATATACTTTTTGAGGTTTGGTCATTAATGAAATCAATTTTACGCATGACACATGAGCTAAAAACGATAGTGAATGCCTATAAAATGGCTAAAGAAGCCAACAGCGAATGCGTTTTGGCAACTGTAGTTGCATTAGACGGTTCTTCTTACCGGCGGCCAGGCGTTCGAATGCTTATTACCCGAACCGGCCAAATGATCGGAGCCGTGAGTGGGGGTTGCGTAGAAAAAGAAATTTTGAGACAGGCACAAACGGTATTTGAAAGTGGTATCCCGAAAATGATGACCTACGACGGTCGATACCGTCTGGGTTGCGAGGGTGTACTCTACATTTTGATTGAGCCCTTTATACCAAGCAATGAAACCCTTGCGACTTTCGACGATTTTCTAATTGCACGAAGAAGTTTTATAATCAGGGCAGCCTTTGATAAGGAAGAGAGAGAAAACAATGCGTTCGGTTCTTCTTTTGTTTTTGAAAATGAGTTTATGGGCTTAAGGCCGAATTTCAAAATGAATGAAAACAAAGATACATTCGAGCAAACAATGAATCCCTGTTTCAAATTGATCATTATAGGAGCTGAACACGATGCCGTACAATTGTGTTCCTATGCTGGTTTGACTGGCTGGGAAGTCACTATAATCGCCTCGGCTTCCGAACAAAAGAGTAAAGACGATTTTCCCGGGGCCGATAAGTTCATGACGGTCGAACCGGAAATGCTGTCTTTAGAGAATATTGATGACCAAACAGCAGTCGTTCTTATGACTCACAGCTATGTACGTGATTTAAAATACCTTTTGGCAATTAAAGAAACCCGCCCTATCTATCTCGGGCTGTTAGGTCCGGCCAATCGTAGGGAGCGATTGTTGGACGAGTTTATGGAGTACTACCCAGAAGTTAGCGACGAATTCTTTGACGCTATTTACGGCCCTGCGGGACTGAACATTGGGGCTGAAAGTGCTCAAGAAATCGCAGTATCCATTTTATCGGAAATACTTTCAGTTGTGCGAGATAAAAAACCGATGATGTTGAAGAACAAATCAGGTAGAATACATAGTTAATGAGCGATAGCCTTGAGCATATTGTCATCGTTATATTGGCCGCGGGCTCATCATCAAGAATGGGCGAACCAAAACAACTGCTTCCCTATAACCATACTACATTACTCGGAAACGCCATCGAACAGGCAAAAAAATCCGATGCACAAAAAATAGTATTGGTTTTGGGTGCCAATGCACAACTCATAGAAGAGGCACATAAAAGTGCAGAAGTAGAGTTCGTAATCAATCCTGATTGGGAAAATGGAATGGGAAGCTCAATTGCGGTAGCTGTAAATCATCTTTTGAACAACACAGGAGAGGTATACGGAATTCTTTTTATGCTGGCCGATCAGCCCTTGGTAGATTATGAGCACCTCAATAAATTAATTACTAAATTTAAAAGCGTATCCGAGTCGATAATTGCTTCCGAGTATGAAAAAAGAGCAGGAGTACCCGCAATTTTTAGTAAATCATACTATTCACAATTGTCCAAATTGGGCGCAAGGGCAGGTGCGCAGACCATTATCGAACTGAATATGAAGGAAGTGGCTACCGTAAAGTTGGGAAAAAAGTCCATTGATATTGATACCAAAGAAGAGTACCGAAACCTGTTGGAAAATAAATTATAGATGACAAAAACCTTCACTACCAGCTTAGTATTACTTCTCACCACGGCAATCGGCATCAGTCAAGAAATGGGTTTTGAAGATTACAACCCCAAGTCGACACTCATAGTTCCCGAACATAAAATTGAACAAGCCAAGTACCCTTTTATAGACATCCACAGTCATCAAAGAAATATGTCTGAACAACGGCTATTGGAGCTTGCAGCAGATATGGACCGTCTGAACGAGGCCATTATGGTCAATTTAAGTGGCGGGAATGGTGAAGGATTAAAGGAAAGCCAAAACAATATTGATAAAACATTCCCTAACAGATTTGTCCTTTTTGCCAACATCAATTTTGATGGAATTGGTAAAGAAGGATGGACTGAACGAGCTGTGACACAACTGGAAAACGATGTGAAAAATGGTGCAAAAGGCTTAAAAATTTTTAAAAGTCTCGGTCTTCGTTACAATGATACCAATGGCAATCGAGTTTCCGTCGATGATACCCGTCTTGACCCTATTTGGAGTATGTGCGGCGAATTGGGAATACCTGTTCTTATACATTCTGCCGACCCCAAATCTTTTTGGGATCCGATGACAAGCGATAATGAACGCTGGCTAGAATTAAAAACACACCCAAGGAGAATGCGAACCGATTCTGACCCTGCCCCTTGGCAACAAATTATAGATGAACAACATCGAATGTTCAAAAAGCACCCAAAGACAAAGTTTATTAATGCCCACATGGGTTGGTATGCCAACGACCTTCAAAAACTAGGAGGTCTTTTAGATGACATTCCTAATATGTACGTAGGCATAGCGGCCGTTATTGCCGAGCTGGGCAGACAACCACAAAACGCCCGTGCGTTTTTCATTAAGTACCAAGACCGAATACTTTTCGGTAAAGATAGCTGGCAACCTAAGGAGTTTCCTACCTATTTCAGGGTTTTAGAGAGCGATGATGAGTATTTTCCATATTACAAAAAGTATCATGCTTTTTGGGCTATGTACGGCCTGAACCTGCCCGATGAAGTCTTGAAAAAGGTATACTACAAGAATGCACTTGGCCTTATTCCTGGTCTAGATAACAGTCTCTTTCCAAAAGATTGAATTTCCTCTTGTCTAAAAAAACTCAAGCTTGTTAAATATTTAGCAAAGGGTTAACGACATTTATTTGTCCGCTTTTTAAAAAGAGTCGAAATTGTAGTACGATTACCCTAAATCATACATCATGTGCCAAGAGAAATGTTTTATTGTGCCACCCCACATATTGGAGGAACTTGCCAAAAGAGGAAATAAAAGCTGTAAAAGAACTTTAAACGACACTGGCCGCATTTTAGAGCGTAGACAAACCGCGCTGAACCATTTATTGGTTCGAGAACAGGAAGATGGAGCAGCAAATCGCCTTGTCTATGATTGTCAAAATAAATATCAGCAACGGGTAGAACTGGTAATGAACGAGGGCGACCAACCAACTGATGATGAAGTGGCCAATCTGGCTTATGACGGATCGGGTTTTGTTCGCGATTATTTTCAACAGACTTTCGGACTTAATTCCGTTGATGGAAACGGTATAGACATCATCTCAAACATACATTATGGCGAAAACTATAATAATGCCTATTGGGATGGAGACGAAATGACCTATGGAGATGGAGATGGCAAAGAATTCACCAATTTCGCCGGAGCAATTGATGTCGTAGCACACGAGATTGCCCATGGCGTTACCCAATTTTTGGCCAATTTGGAATACTACGGACAATCGGGTGCTCTAAACGAACATTTTTCAGATGTATTCGGCACAGTTATCAAGCAAAAGTATTTGGATCAAGATATTGAGGATGCTGATTGGTTGATCGGTGATTTGGTGGTTACTGAAGAATTTCCCGGTATAGCCATAAGATCAATGAAAGCCCCAGGTACGGCCAATGACTTTGATACTCAACCCGACCATATGGATAATTACTATAGTGGTACGGCCGACAATCAAGGGGTGCATATCAATTCAGGTATACCGAATAAGGCCTTTTATTTGAGTTGTTTAGAAATAGGTATCGATGACTGCGCCCTTATTTGGTTCGAAACGCTCAAATCACTTTGGCGAACTGCCAATTTTAATGATATGGTTGAAACCCTGATTAGTGTTGCCCAGAATTTATCCAGCGAAGGAAGGGTCAATGAGCAATCGGTAGACGCTATATCAAAAAGTTTTTCATCAGTCGGTTTAACCCCAATCGTTGTGTAATGAAATATAAGATTGAAATATCAGGTGGTTTCACGGGAATACCTAAGTTTTATGAAGGGGAGAGGCATTTGAATGAAATTCAGAAAGAGAAGCTGCTGGATTTGTTGAAAACCTCGAATAGCAAAAATTCTCCCATTCGAGACGGGCAGAAGTATTCATTTCTTTTCACTGAGGGGCAAGACATCTATACTGCCGAATTTGGGGAGAACAACCTTCCTTCGGAGCTCAGGCAAATTATGGATAGCATTATACATGCAGACTAATCATCAAGAAAGCCTGAACGTAATGAATCACTAAGTGTTAGCCTATTTTCTGACTAGGCTCAACTTCAGCATGGCCATAATCTTGAAAAATTCCGCAAGAGTATTCTTTTTTAATTAAAGAATTTGCTTCTTTTTTTTTCTTTTTGGCCAAAACTTCGATTTGTGGAGATAAGTAACCCATAACCATGTTTTTAAATGACATCTAACCTAACGAGCTGTACTCTACTTTGTTGTTCACTTTTCGATGTACCACTCAAATTCGAGGTAAAATTAGACTAGGTTTTCGATTAATTGTAACACTTTACGAAAAATTTGTGATTACTTAATCGAAAAGCCATGAGTTGTTATACCTGAAACTACATGGGCAGGGGGTTTGCCAACGTTTACAAAACCACTAATTGTTTGGCAATATAACTCTGAATCATCATCCAGTTCATTTTTAACACCAAAGCTGCCGAAGGTATATTGTCATCTTCGATAGCTGAAATGATGGCATCATGCTGATCGTTAGAGTTATAATGAAACGAATCGTTTGACATAAATGCCCTTTCATAAAAGAAAATACGTGTTTTTAAATCTTTAAGAATTTGTTGAAAAACTTCATTTTTATAGTTCTGTGTTAACAGTCGGTGAAACTCCATATAGGAGTGTACTCGATCGATAGCAGTCTCTGCATCGGCAATGATATTTCTTTGCTTCTTAAGCCTAAGAATATCCTTTTCGTTAAACTGCGATTCTTCAAGGGCCAATACCTCTAAGTGGGCTACTAGTTCATAAAGGTTTTTGGCTTCTTCAGTACTTACCTTCGCAATTACAAAACCTCTGTTTTTTATTGCTTTCACAATATGCGCCTGTTGTAGTTGGGTTAGGGCTTCTCGAATAGGTGTTACACTTATTCCCAAGACTCTTGCGACAGCGGCCAAATTTATATTCTGTCCTGGTTGCAAACGGCCCTTTTGCATTTCCTTCAGTAAATGCTCCCTTACCTTATCTCTATGATTAACAATATATGTCATAACTTCAATTAAACATCGTATACGATTTTAAATTAAAGAAAGAATTGTCATAGTTGCAAATCTATCTTCAACTGAATTATTAGATTATGATATTTAGCTTGCCTTGAATTGAGCTCGACTATAACTATAAGAAAAACCCTATAATTAAATGGCATAGACTGCATGAAAAGTGCATTTCGTCCAATATAGGCTCATAAAAACACTAAACCTCATATGCTTCCGTTCATAGAGCATAAACCTAAATTTTTGAATATGTGTTACTTAATTGCGAACACCAGAAGATTTCTGGGCCTTTCTGCCTTTGCTCTTATCCTTTTCAGCTGTAGCGATGACGGAAATAATGATTTAGAATACACCGAAGACGCTAAAGTGTCTCAAACAGAATTAAAGACAATAATCGAAACTGATAACGTTGCCAGTGTAGCCGACCAATTGGTTTCTGAGCTTTATGACAATGAACAATCGGGCACAACTGCAAAAACTGAAGAAACGTGCTATGTTGCTGAGTATTCCGAAACGGGCTTTACCTTAACCTTCGATAGCTGTAGTATTGAAGATGGCGGTGAAGTTCTAGATGGCGTTTTAAGTGTAGCATATGGTGGCGATAACGATTCATATGCTTTTGTAATAACTTATGACCAACTGATAGTAGGCAATACGTCTATTGATGGTACCAGAAGTTTTAAGGTCAACAGTTCTGAGGAAAGTCAATCAATCAGTTGGACCGTTGATAGCAAAATGGAAATTGTTCTAGCCGATGGTTCCGAAGTTTCAGAGGAAGGCGAAAAAACAATGGCCATCGTATTTGGTGAAGATTTTAGTGACGGTGCCGTTACCTTAGATGGGGAATGGATATTAAAATCTGATGGAAACACCTATATCGTTGACATCACCGATTTAATGGAAATTAAGTTCGGATGTGAGTATTTTGGTGAAGGAGTTATGGCCTTGAGCAAAAACGGGCTTGAGGTCTCAGTTGACTTTGGTGACAGTACTTGCGATGATATAGCAATGCTTACTTACCCTGATGGTACGGAAGAAGAAATCTCGTTAAAAGATTAATAAATACCAGATTTATAAATAAACGGGCCCTGCTAGATTTAGCAGGGCCTGTTTGTTTTAATAGGTTATTTTTCTATCGGTTATAGTTACGATACTCTGCCCATTGAACTCTTTTACTATTTCTTAAACTGGAGAAATAATTAAATGTTTTTGATTCTGTAACAGTTTTTCTTGATGATGCTTTCATGATGATTCGTTTTAAATGATGATTGTGATTGATGATTTTTTTTTTGATGACCTGATTAGTCCTTTTTTATTGGTTTCGTTGTCTTCTTATCATACCAATAATCGGTATTCCAACCGAAACCAATTGTGTAATAAACCCGAGGCCTTTTTAAATGAGGATGTAAACTTTTCATGACTATAATATTTTTTGATTGACTTATACAAAAGAGACGACCAAAGCCATAGCTTGTTACACACAATTGCTACCTAACCTTTTATTTATAAAATTTTTAACTTTCTGGATGTTAAGTACAAAGACTGTTTAAAGCTCGCTTGATCAAAGCGATTTTTTTGTCATAAGGTTTTCAAATACTCGAGCAAGGCCTCTCGTTCAGAATCGGTAAGAATATCTCCAAAAGTATGGCCTTCATTGCCATAACCTTTAAGCGTTGTGTCATAAGTGTATTTGTCCGTATTCCCACTCTCTTCGGAGTAGTTCCATCCAAGGTTATCCGAATCGTAATCAGTCGATTCAAAACTACGCTTCCAATATTTTGGCCTTTCGGTACTATTTAGAACATCTGCAATAGTGGGTACCGAACCATTATGAAAATAAGGAGCCGTAGCCCAAACACCATCCAGCGGAGGCGCAATGTAACCGCCTTCTGCCATAAGCATCAAGGCATTATCGCCACTGCCGAACCAACCGGTGTTGAACCAGTCGAAAAAATAATCGTTCAGTGCTGAATTTTCAGAATACCTATCTGAAAGGGCAGGGTCTGTACCGATAGTCGCCAAAGCTACCAGTAGATTTGGATACGATTCATCTTCGCCGTAACTACCATGGCATTTTACACAGTGTTCTTCGAAGACCAATTTGCCTTGCTGGGTCAAATTTGTATTTATAGAATAAGGATAAACAGGTGGTTCTAAACTCTCGATGTAAGCCAGAACATCTGGCATTTTTGAATCTACCTCTACAGCCTTATCCATTTCGGTCAACGTCAATAACGAAGAACCAATAAATGATTTGCAAAAATCTTTTCGGCCCAAGGCGTGGTAGAACATGGCGTTTTTTTTCCTTAAAAGCCACCAAGCTGGCACATCTGTGGGGATCACCTCATCATCTAAAGCTATCAACGGCTCATCAGACCACTCCAAAGTATTTTTATCCCTATGGGAAATCAAAACCTGAGTAATCCGGTCTGCGGGATTCACACCTACTACATCCGTCACCGTTGCCGGACCGATAGCCATAATTCCCTTTCTAAATTGGTCATAGGCATCCCATTCATCACTATTTTGACCATAAACAAATGAAATTCCGGTACTCACTAAAGCGATATCATCCGCTCTGTTCATCGTAAAATCAGCACTATGGTTGCCCAAACCTACAATCAGCTTATCGTCTAGAAAACCTGAGTGGCAAGACATACAATTGGGTGAAACGATACGAACCCCATTAGATGCTGTGGCAGCGGTGAAATCATGGGGTAGTTTGCTATTATCTCCAATTCTGTTTAGAAGATTTCTATTATCTTCTCCATATCCGTTGATATAAGCAGAATAGGGCACTCCGGAGCTCATATATTCTCCTGAAATCAAATACTGATAACCTATCTCTGGGTCCCCGGGGCGTTGTGTCGAAGGAGGAATTGCGTTTACCTCCAATAATGGGTTTTCTGGCTCCGGTTCCGGTGTTGGCGACTCAGGGTTTGGAGTTGGTTCTGGATCACTTGCATTATCACTGGAACATGCACATATTCCTAGTATTAAAGAACCGATAACAATCCATTTGAAACTCCTAAACTCCATCTTAACTTTTTTTGTTCAGTTGATAGCCAGAATACTACCAAATCTACGAATTATGTACATTCGATAAATTTTACTTCGGGGTTCTCACATTTTTTTCGACCAATCGTATAATCCCACCCTATCTCTTCATCGTTTTCAGGAACCTCAAATCAACAATTTTATAATCTTAATATTTAAACATTTGTTAAACCATTTATGCAGAAAAAACTCTATTTGTAACTTGCAAATCAGTTGCCAACAACACTTTTTTAAGGTGTTTTTTACTAAATTGATACAATATGGACTTGCTTAATAGAGCCGCAGATTTTGAAAACAGAAAATGGTCTGGCATGACCACTAGTGATAGAATTAACGCATCTCGTGAGGCCAAAGAACTAATTCTTTCCATCAACGAAATCTATAAAAAAACAAAAGACGAGGCCCTTATGGACCTTATGAAGCGATTAACCGTTATCAAGCGCAAGATTGAGAAACGCTTGAATAAATAGTTAATCGGCAAAATTTTAAATAACAATTAAAAAGAAAACGGCTGGGTATTCAGCCGTTTTCTTTTTATATAAATGTGTTGTACTTTAACCATGGTATAAGTCTGACTGACAGATTATGGAAACCATCATACCTTTTGGTATTTTTGAAAAAGAGATGATAATCAATAATAATATTACAAAACACTTCTTTCCCTGTTTACGTTTTTTTGGATGTCCTATCCCATATCAAGTAGGGTAAATTATTAGAGCAATTCCAGTTCTTTTAATTCTTTTTAAAAAAAGTATTTAAAAATTATCATAATTATAATTTCAAACGAAATTATTTATATATTCGAAACATCAGTTTGTGCGAAATCGTTTTCGCTATTGTAAACTGTAAGAACCCCCGATAGTAGTGTAATCGATTAAACATTTTGTCATCTCTCCTAAAAATGAGAGATGATTCGTACGCAGTTATACTCTTAATAATCACCAAAACCGAAAAAATGAAAAACCTTTTGCGAAGTAATACTTCGAGAATGTCATGGTTATTTGCATTACTTTTCCTGACAGTAATTTCAGAAGTAGGAGCGGTAGGTTCGACACCATACCGTGCTCTCTTAAAAGCGACTTATGCTTTTCAATCAGAAGTGACAGGTACTGTAACAGATTCTGATGGGATACCCTTGCCAGGGGCAACGATTGTAGTAAAAGGAACGAATACGGGTACAGTCTCCGACTTTGACGGAAACTATGTAATTCAAGCTTCCGCAAACGATATTTTGGTTTTCAGTTATATAGGGTATAAGACCACTGAACTTCCAGTAAGTGGAAATTCAACGGTGGATGCAAGCCTATCTATCGACGCCGGTCAATTGGAGGAGGTTGTGGTTGTGGGATACGGAACTCAAAAGAAGAAAAACTTAACGGGCTCTGTAGGTATAGCTGATGCCGAAAGACTAGAAAACAGACCTATTACCTCAGCAGGGCAAGGCTTACAGGGAGTTGTTCCTAACTTAAATGTTTCCATACGAAACGGTGATCCCACCCAAGGTGCCGATTTCAATATTAGAGGTTTCGAATCGATTAACGGAGGTAGCCCATTGGTATTGGTTGACGGGGTACCTATGGATTTGGAAAGAATCAATCCTAACGATATTAAGAGCGTTTCTGTACTTAAAGATGCTTCTGCTGCTGCCGTTTATGGAGCCAGAGGTGCCTTCGGGGTCATCTTGGTAGAAACAAAAAAGGGTCGCGTAGGCAAGACTAGCATCAACTTTAGCACACAACAATCGTATGCAAAACCCATTTTCAATATTGACCCGGTCACCGACCCATATGATTTGGTTACCTATTTAAACGAGGCTCAAATAAGAACCAGTGGTCAGCCAAGATATGATGAGGATTATGAAGCCGGCACTCTTAGGTATTCTCAAAATCCGATACCTGAAAATGAGTGGGGCGTAATTAACGGCAACCTTAGATACTATGGCTATAATGATTACAATAGTAAGGCCATCGCTGATTTCGCTCCTCAAAAGACGTATGATTTCAGTATAAGCGGTGCGACAGAGAAAGCTTCCTACTACGTTTCTTTTGGCTACCTAAGCAAAGACGGCTATATAAAAAATAGCGATAAGAACGAAAAATTCAAACGCTACAATGTTTTGATGAAAACAGAATACAATGTGAACGATTGGATGAGTTTAGATTCTAAAGTTGTTTTCAATGCACAAAATAGCGATAAACCACACTTCTATAATTGGGATGTTAACATCAATTCCGTGGCAAGGGTAAATGCGGTTACACCTGTACAATTTCCAGATTTGCCATATTATCAAACACCTGGTGATCGTGCAGATTACGAACAATACATCGGCAAATATTTCGGTGGAACTATATTTTTTCCATACTTAGAAGATGGTGGGAGAGACACATTTGTAACAGGCGATACGTGGTTGACCCAAGGTTTGACATTGACCCCTGCTACGGGCCTCAAAATCAGGGGTGATTTTTCATACAACACCTTCAATAGAAACGATAAGGAAGTTGCAAGCAAGATAGAGGTAGTAAGTACCGATTTGAATGCCGACCCTTTCATAACCAATGGCTTAAGTGGTAATGACTATATTCTCGAATCTAATAATCGCAACGAATATTATGTTCTCAATTCTTACGCAGAGTATGAATTTAATGCCGATCAAACTGAAAAAGATCATTTTTTAAAACTAATGGTCGGTTTTAATCAGGAATGGGGGCATCGAAGATTTTTCTCTTCAAGAGCTCAAACCCTAATTACACCTTTGATAACTAACATTAGTGCGACTACTGGCGCACAGACCACTAATGGCAATGAAAGTGATATTTCACTAAGAGGTGGATTTTATAGGGTCAACTATATTTTTAAGGATAGGTACCTCTTTGAGGCTAACGGACGATATGATGGAACCTCAAGATTTCCGAAAGAAGATAGATTCGGATTTTTCCCATCTTTTTCAGTTGGATGGAACATCTCGGAAGAACCGTTTATGCAAGGTGCTACGGGATGGCTCGACCAATTTAAAATCAGGGGGTCTTGGGGTGCATTGGGTAACCAATCAGTAGAAGATAGTAATGGAAACGACATTTTTTATCCATATATAACCAGTCTAAACTCAAATACCTCCCCTTATATTTTGAGCTCAGGAAGAACGCCTTATGTTAGTCCGGGTGGTCTTGTGAGCCCTAGTTTAACTTGGGAGACCGTGGTTAGTAAAAATATCGGTGTTGATTTGGCCCTCTTCAAAAATAAACTAGCCATCACGGCCGACTATTATATTCGTGATACAAAAGATATGTTGATGTCAGTCGACTACCCTGGTCTATTGGGCACATCTGCTCCTGCCACAAATGCGGCAGATTTAAGAAATGAAGGTTGGGAGCTATCTGTTACATGGAGAGATAGTTTTGGAGAAAATGGCAGATGGGGATTGAACTTGGCGTTGGCCGATAGTCAATCTGAAATCACGAAATACGAAAACCCTTCCGGGGCGCTTTCAGAATATTATGTCGGTCAGAAGATAGGAGAGATATGGGGGTATGAGACTGTAGGAGTTTTTCAAGACCAAGCCTCTCTTGACGCTGCACCCGATCAGGCATTCATTGATCCCAATTTTATGGTAGGTGATATGCAGTATGCCGATCTGAACGGTGACGGTAAGATTGATAGCGGTAGTAATACCTTGAGCGACCCAGGAGATAGAAGGGTAATTGGTAACACGACAGCTCGGTACTCTTTTGGTATCAACCCCGATGTTAAATTTAAAAACTGGTCATTAGACCTATTTTTTCAAGGGTTATTTAGAGATTATCTTCCTGGTAATGGTAACTGGAACGCTTTTTACCCCAACAACTCAGGAGTAACCGAAAAGTACTATCTGACCGAATCGTGGAGCCCTGATAACCGTGATGCTTATTTTGCCGCGCCATTGGTCGGTACATCGAACAAGAGAAATATTGTACCTCAGTCAAGGTATGTTCAAAATGCGGCCTATATACGGCTTAAGAACATCACATTGAGTTATGACCTTCCTTCCACCGTTCTCGACAATTTAGGCATGAGCAAATTTCAACTATTTTTGGCCGGCCAGAATGTGTGGGAATATACCAAAATGCACAAGCCTCTCGACCCCGAATCCGTTTTTACGGTTACGCAAGAATACTATCTACAGAGAATATTCACATTTGGCATCAATGCATCCTTCTAATATCAGTAAAACCTCATTATGAAAAATATCAATAAAATAAACGTACTGTGGTTAGCTACCATTATCATTTTTGTTGGCTGCAACGACGATTTCCTTGAGCGTGTTCCTCTTGACAATGTCAGTGACGCTACCTTTTGGAACACAGAGAGCGACTTACAGGTATATAACAACAATTTTTACGACTTGGCTAGAAATGATGATAATGTACCTATTATGATGGCCCATGACGATGGTTTTGATAGCAACAACATAAGTATATGGTACTTAGATGAAGCATCTGACAATATAGTGGCCCAGCATAATAGACATGACCGCTACAGAACTTTACGGGCAGGAATACACACCGTACCTGATAATGCGCAATTGTACGGATACAAGGGCTGGAACTTTATTCGCTCCTTAAACATAGGTTTGCAGAATTATGATTTGGCCAACGTTTCGGAAGAAATTAAAGATATATATAGAGGTGAGGCCCGCCTTTTTAGAGCATGGTTCTATGCGGATAAGGTTTCCAAATTCGGAGATATCACATGGATCGATACGGAATTGAGTACTGCATCTGAAGAGCTATTCAGCGCCAGAACCCCACGAAATGAGGTCATGGCAAACGTACTTGAAGATTTAAATTTTGCCACTCAAAACTTACCCGAATCATGGGGCGATGGCGGTAATCATGGTAGACTTAATCGCTGGGCCGCTTTATTACTGAAGTCGCGTATATGCCTCTACGAAGGTACTTGGCAAAAATATCATGGTGGAAGCAATGTTGAAATGTGGTTGACCGAAGCGTCTGAAGCTGCCAAAGAACTTATTGATAATGGTCCGTATTCTTTATATACTACCGGTGACACAGAGCATGATTACAATGCGTTTCACAGGCAACTGGACCTTGACGGAAACCCAGAGGTAATCTTATGGAGAAAATATGATCCAGGTCAATTTACCAATCATGTAATGTCTTATTGGCGCGGCTACAATGGGGGAGCGACCAAAAGTATGGTCGAAGATTATCTTTGTACTGACGGTCTACCCATATCACTTTCCGGATTGTATGCGGGTGACGAAAGTATAGAAACCGTATTTGAAAACCGTGATCCAAGATTAAGACAAACTATTTTACACCCTGACGATAGGGAATATTACAACTTTGGCAATAGTGCCGATTTCGAATATCCTCGGTTAACGGGTATGGTGGGCGGAGAAAAAAGTTCAACAGGTTATCATATCATCAAAGTGTATGAAGTAGAAGCTGCCTATCGTTCGTACAATACCTCTTGGACCCCGGCCATCACCCTTCGTTTAGCCGAAGCACTGTTAAACTATGCAGAGGCAGTAGCTGAACTGGGAACAATTAGTCAATCAGATCTCGATATAACGATTAATGCCTTACGTGATAGGGTTGGCATGCCGCATCTGGAACTTACCAATATACCTGATGACCCACGATATGCTGGTAGTGGTGTTTCTCCACTTATCAATGAAATTAGAAGAGAAAGAAGAGTTGAATTATTTATGGAAGGATTTAGGTATAACGACCTGATAAGATGGAAGCGGGGAGACCTTTTTCGACAGAAAGATTTAGGAATATTATGGGATGCTGCCGCTGAAGCGAGGTATGAAGGTGCTACCGTTAAAACCGCAGTAGACCCGGATTCTGGAAAAACTTACATCGACCCTTATGGTGATTCAGCTTGGGAAACCCCGCAATTTGATGAGAACAAGCACTATTTGTGGCCCATACCTTTATCCGAAATTTCTCAAAACCCCAATTTAGGGCAAAATCCGGGTTGGTAGCCTGTCTAATTTTTAAGCAATCTTAAAACAATTGAATGTTTGATAAAATCATAGGATCTAGAAAATGGGTGAGCTTGCTAGTACTAGTTTCAATAGGTTACTATGGGTGGGCCCAAAATGAACCTGCCAAAGAAGATTTTAGTCTTGAAAATCCGATATCGGTCAGGTATCTAAGTAAAAAGCTCCCAAAACAAGGCCCAAAATTGGTCTTAAATAGTAAAATAGAGAAACGTCTTAGAAAGCAAATAGCTACAAATGATGTTGTGCGAAACCTCTATGAGGCCATCAAGCTAAATGCCAATTCGATTTATGATGAACCTTTGCTCATCAGAGAGATGGAAGGAAGAAGGTTATTGCACATCTCAAGAGAGATGCTCTATCGAATGAATATGCTAAGTATGGTTTATAGAATTGATAAAGACGACAAGGCCTTGCAAAGAATTAATGATGAGCTTTTGGCAGTTTGTAGTTTTTCCGATTGGAACCCTTCACACTTTCTTGATGTTGCAGAAATGTCATTGGCTGTTGCTCTAGCGGTTGATTGGGCCGGAGAAGGTCTTCCGGAATCTACTGTAGCAATTGCAAAAAAGGCACTCATCGAAATGGGGCTGGAACCTAGTTTTAAAAGCAAACACTGGTGGATAGGAGGAGGCAACAATTGGAACCAAGTCTGCCATGGGGGCATGGTGGCAGCAGCTATCACAACAGCAGACGTAAACCCGCAACTCGCATCGAATACTATTAGTCGAGCACTCGACAGCATACCAAATGCATTGTATGCGTATGGCCCTGATGGGGTTTATCCTGAAGGCTCTACCTACTGGTCTTACGGAACCTCATTTACCGTTACGACAGCCGCTATGTTTGAAAGTGCTTTTCAAACAGATTTTGGCCTTTCCAACTATAAACCCTTAATGCAAAGTGCCATTTATAGAACCATGTGCAATGCACCTTCCAATATGTATTACAATTTTGCCGATTGTGGCGATAGTAGAAGTGATAAAGGAGATTTCACATTGGCTTGGTTTGCGAATAAAACAAATAATGGTGCATTCTTCGAAAAAGAAAGGTTTCTAATGCCAGCGGATAAGATGGGAAAATTAAGCAGGTTAGCTGCCGTCTCTTTGGTTTGGATCTCACAATTTAGCGAAGGTGATCTATTAGAGCCCCCTCTTGTTTATAAAGGTGATGGTGAAAATCCGATTTTTATTGCAAGGAATAAACCCGATCAACCATCTCAATTTTATCTAGGGGCTAAAGGCGGAAATGGAAGTACTAATCATGGTAACATGGATGGAGGCTCGTTTGTTTTTGAACTTGACGGGGTAAGATGGTCGGTTGATCCAGGTAATCAAAATTATCATAACCTAGAAAAGATAGGTTTCAAACTTTGGGATAGCTGTCAGGAGTGCCAGCGATGGACGTTGCTCACGAAAAACAACTTTGGCCACAGCACCTTGACCATTAATAATGAACTACATCAAGTAGATGGAAAAGCTTATTTTCTAAGTTACAACGATGGTAACAAGCCTGAGGCAACAATTGATTTAGGCCCCGCCTTCGGTAAATTAGTTGATTCGGCACAAAGAAAGTTCACCAAAGAGAACGAAACATCACTTCTTGTTGAAGATATACTGGTCATCAATGATTCTACCCAATCAATAACTTGGCAAATGATGACGACCGCCAAAATAAAAAAGTTAGACTCAGGTGTTATGCTCGAACAGGAAGGAAAGCGATTATTTGTGAACAACCTCAGTCATCCTGATATTTCATTTTCAGTCGTATCTCTTGACCCTCCGCCTCTACAAGTAGATCGAACGATTGAAGGGCTAAAAAGGCTTGAATTGCGTATTCCTGCATATACAGTGCAAAACAATCAAACGGAAATTAGAGTGAGGTTGACGAATGAGTCAAACTAAACATCCAAAACTTTTAAAGCTTTAGTACTAAGCCGATTTCTGGTTTCTTCGGTAATATACTTCTTCTGGTCAATTTGCTGTGGTTGGTCTATTGTGCAGAAATAACTATGGATGCTTCTTCTTGTTTTAGAGGTGTTATTAGTGGTGCCACCGTGCCAGACGTGTGAGTTGAATATAACTACAGAACCGGCCGGTGCATTGATGAGAATTTGTTTCTCATGTGGTAATAGCGGGTCGCTCAAAACCTCATCCGGTAACCGACTTGATTTATGTGTACCTGGCACGATTCGCGTAGCACCGTTATCGTTGGTAAAATCATCTAGCAACCAGATTGAATTGCAAACCTTATAACCTTGTTCCGCCACTGCATTTTTATAATCTACATGTAACTTTTGTAGTCCTTTCCCAGGTTTGGCTGCTCTGTAATTCAATGAAGACAATTTAAAATCATTGCCGAGTACCACCGAGATGGCTGCTAGAACTTTTTCATGGCTGTAAAAAATATCGAAAAGTGCTCCTTTATTCACTAAATCTGCCAAGCGATCAGCTCCTTCTTCCTTCGGGTGCCGAATATACTTTGATTCGGCAAGCTCACTTCCGGCATTTTCGCCTTCCGCATCCATTAATTCTTTAATTCTAGAATTTAAAGCAGCAACCTCGTCTGTTGTCAGCAGTTGACCTAAATTAAGGTATCCGTTCTCCTCAAGAAATACCTTTTCTTTATCTGTAATCATACTATAAAGTTAGTTTTCCTAAGTTAATCACTTCCAACGAAAAAGCATACCCTTTATCTACAGTATGTTTTTTATCCATCAAGAATATACCCAATAACACAATTCATAATGGTTCTACCTTCTTAATTTCATGACATAAAAAAAATTATGGAAAATATACTAGTAGCAGGTGCCCACGGCACGACAGGTCAAAAAGTTATCTCTCTTTTAAAAGAGTCGCAATATTTTAAACCGATTGCAATGGTTCGTAAAGAAGAACAAGCAGAAAGGTTTAAAAGTAAGGGTGTAGATTCGCGATTGGGAGACCTTGAAAAGAATTTAAACGATGTTACCAAAGGCATTGACAAGGTTATTTTCGCGGCCGGTTCCAAGGGTAAGAACCTTGAAGGCGTAGACCAAGAAGGTGCCAAAAAGCTCATTGACGAATCTAAAAAGGCTAACATAAAGAAATTCGTAATGCTCAGTTCGATAGGCGCTGGCCATCCGGAGGAATCTGATAGATTACAAGAGTATTTAAAAGCCAAACACAATGCCGATGAGTACTTAAAGAAAAGCGGACTAACCTATGCCATCGTCAGACCTGGAACCTTGACTAACGAAAAGGGTACAGGCAAAATAAAAACGGCGGATAGATTAGAAGAGCATGGTGAAATTTCTAGAGAAGATGTTGCCCAAATATTGGTAAGGGCACTGCATGACGACACGGTTATCGATAAGGCCTTCGAAATGGTCGCCGGTGAAGAATTGATAGGTGCCGCGATGGATAAGGTGTAAGGTAGGACCCTAAAGTTTAAGAAGTATTTAAATAGATTAATGGCCAAATCTTATTAACTTTTCGATATGCAACCACGATTTAAAAAATATCTTGTTTTTTTCGGATTGGGACTCTCTCTCTTTTTAGCAGTTTGCTGCGGTTCATCAAAGAATCAAACAGCGAAGCGCTCATTAGAGCTTCTTGATAGCTTGGTGGTTGCCAAGAGATTTATGGTCAGCGTTGATAGGGCCCAGCCCATGATGACGACTAGCATGCAAAGTATTGCAAATGCGGGTCTTTTTCCACCTGGCAGTGCACCTGGTCAGCTTTATCTTTCTGGCGGATACAATATTTTAAAAGTCAAGGGAGATAGCGTCGAGGCAAATTTGTCTTATTGGGGAGAACGACAAATGGGTGGAGGTTATAATACCAGAAATTCAGGTATTGAATTTAAAGGGTTGGCCGAAGATTGGGAATATTCTAAGAATGAAAAAAAAGGAAGCCATCGATTTAATTTTCAAGTAAAAAATGAAATGGAGACTTTTCAGGTGACTATCAATCTGTTTTCTCAAATGAATTCAAACATTCAGGTCAACAGCAACCAGCGTTTTACTATTGGGTACACAGGCACCGTCAAAGAATTGGAAAACGATTCCTTATAATCCCTAAAACAAACAATAATAAATAAACTACAGAATTTAATGAAGATTACTTTTTACGGACAGAATACACTGGCAATTGAAATGGGAAGTAAACATATAATTGTAGATCCCTTTATAACCGAAAACGGTCTTTCAAAAGACAAAGTGAACATCAATGATTTGAAGGCCGATTACATTTTTCTGACTCATGCCCATTTTGACCACACTTTAGATGCCGAGGCTATAGCTAAGAATACCGACGCCACCATTATCAGCAATTTCGAAATATACAGCCATTACGATGCCAAAGGTTTAAATGCTATGCCTATGAATCACGGAGGAGTTAGAACCTTTGATTTTGGTGAGGTCAAATACGTCAATGCTATTCATACCAGTAGTTTTTCAGATGGGAGTTATGGCGGAAACCCTGGCGGTTTTGTAATGTCTTCTGAAGGAAAAAGCATCTACATTGCCGGAGACACCGCTCTTACTATGGATATGAAGCTTATACCGATGTATAAAAAAATCGATTTGGCCATTCTACCAATAGGGGATGTGCTTACCATGGGAGTAGATGATGCTATAATAGCAAGTGATTTTGTGGAATGTAATCGTGTTCTTGGGGTGCATTACGATGCTTTCCCGTTTACCAAAATCAACAAATCCGATGCTTTGAAAGCCTTTAAGAAAGCTGGAAAAGAACTAGAGCTCCTGGAAGTTGGCAGCTCACTTACCGTCTAAATAAATTTTATTCGTCATCAAATTAAAAACCCCATGAATTTATTTCATGGGGTTTTCTTAACATAAGAATTCAACAAAAATCAACTAACGTTTCCGTCATTCAATGAAAAGGAGTTAAATCTTCTAACTCCTCTTCCTTAAAAATTCTTGATTTTATTACGAATCGGAGTCCCATCGGAATTTCAAGCGAAAAGCTAGAACCTCTTCCGGTTACCACATCAACGGTCAATTGGGTATGTTTCCAATATTCATATTGATCTTGGCTCATGTAAAACTCACAATCGTTTACAGTTCCTAAGAGAACATCGGTCTCGTTGAGCATCAGTTCCCCTTTGGTATAGCACATGGGTGATGATCCATCACAACACCCGCCGCTTTGGTGAAACATCAGTTCCCCATGTTGTTCCCTTAATTTATCGACCACCTTTTTAGCGGCATCCGTTATCAAAACACGTTCTATCATATTAGAAAAAACCCATGGCATTCTTATCGTGAGAAATAAGCATATTCTTGGTCTGTCTGTAATGGTCTAACATCATTTTATGCGTTTCTCTACCGATACCCGATTTCTTATAACCACCGAAAGGCGCGTGGGCAGGGTAGAGGTGGTAACAGTTGACCCAGACCCTACCAGCTTGCACGGCACGCGAAACTTGGTACGCTTGGTGCGTATCTCTTGTCCACACACCAGCACCTAACCCATATAAGGTATCATTCGCGATTTCAATAGCTTCTGCCTCATCTTTAAAGGTAGTGACACACGCAACAGGCCCGAAGATCTCTTCTTGAAACACTCTCATCTTATTATTGCCCTTTAACAGGGTAGGCTGTATGTAGTACCCACCTTCAAGACCTTCGTTATAGGCCGCTTCGCCACCTGTCAACACTTCGCAACCTTCATCTTTACCGATAGCTATGTAATTTAATATTTTCTCATACTGATCATTGGAAGCTTGAGCGCCCATCATAGTTGTCGGGTCTAATGGGTGTCCCATTTTTATGGCCTTGACCCGCTCGACCACTCTTTCAATGAATTGGTCATAAATACTTTCTTGCACCAAAATTCTGGAAGGACATGTACATACTTCCCCTTGATTGAGGGCAAACATGGCGGCACCTTCCAAGCACTTATCAAAGAATTCGTCGTCGGCGCTCATGACGCTTTCAAAGAAGATATTCGGACTCTTTCCTCCGAGCTCCAAAGTAACGGGAATGATGTTTTTAGACGCGTACTGCATAATCAATTGACCTGTAGTCGTCTCTCCCGTAAAGGCTACCTTATTGATTCTTGGGCTAGAGGCCAATGGTTTACCGGCTTCGACACCAAAACCATTGATTACGTTTAGAACACCTTCAGGTAGAATACCATCAATAAGTTCCATCAGTATCATAACTCCGACCGGTGTTTGTTCTGCTGGTTTTAGAACAACGCAGTTACCTGCAGCTAGGGCAGGGGCTACCTTCCATGTGGCCATCAACAATGGAAAATTCCACGGAATAATTTGTCCGACCACCCCTAGAGGTTCTTTAACATTCATAGAAATGGTAGTTGAATCGAGCTCACTTACCGTTCCTTCTTCAGCGCGAATAACCCCCGCAAAATAGCGAAAGTGGTCAACGGCAAGGGGAAGGTCGGCAGCCAATGTTTCGCGAAGTGCCTTACCATTATCCCAAGTCTCGGCCCGGGCCAATTCTTCTAAATGTTTTTCCATTACATCGGCAATCTTCAAAAGTCGATTGCTTCGGTCGGCGGCCGAACTATTGTTCCATGCCGGGGCGGCTTTCCAAGCGGCATCTAGAGCCAGTTGAACATCTTCTTCGGTCGATCTGGCCACCTGGGTAAAACTATTGCCATCTACCGGGGAAATATTATCAAAATATTGTCCTTTAACGGGAGCGACCCATTTACCGCCTATATAATTATCGTACTTACTTTTGAAATTGGGTTTTACCAATTCCTCTTTCTTGATAGTGCTTACATCACTCATATTCTGTAATTTTAAGGAGTTGAACTTTTGAATTATTGACTACCAAATTACTTGGTTCTCGTTCCACTTCTTAGTACGATACTATCAATCAAGTGAACTATTCTATCGAATTTTATTAAATCGATAAAAAAAGGAGGGTTGTACCATCAATTTAAAAATATAGTTAGTAGATTAAAGTGATTTTGAAATTTACGCTATGCAATTACCTGACTCATTTTATGGTTCTAGAAAGTTGGTCGACATAGTCGAAAACCAAACGACCTACGAATTGAAAGACTCGGCAATGCACATTTTTGAGACCCATGCCAAAGCAGAACTCGTGCAATTACAATTTGGTTCACCCGTGCTTGCGAGCATGTTGCAAGGAAAGAAAATCATGCATCTTAGCAACAAACAGTCTTTCGACTTTCTACCTGGTGAATCGTTGATCTTACCTTCGAACGAACTTATGTCAATCGACTTTCCTGATTCTAGCAAGAACACACCCACTCGTTGTCTCGCCCTGGAAATTGGTGAAGATCGAATCAAAAAAGTAGTACAGTTCATGAATGAACAGATGGAAAAAGCCGATGGTAATGAATGGCGGTTAATGGACTATAATTTTCATTTTACGAATGATCCGGGCCTTTACAAAATCATTCAAAGAATTGTTTATCTATATGCAGAGAAACACCCTTCTAAAGACTTTTTTGTCTCTAACATGATGCAAGAACTGATCGTTCGCATATTGCAGGCAAATACACGAAAGACATATAACGACCATAGCAAAGAGCTTTCAAGTACGCACCGTTTTGCCTATATCATTGAGTACATTAAACAAAACTTACCCCAATCGTTAACGGTTAAAGAGCTGAGTGAAAAAGCATATATGAGCGAAAGCAATTTTTATAAGGTATTCAAACAAGAATTAGGGCAGTCTCCCATCGACTTTATCAACCAAGAAAGAATTGCCAAAGCTACCGACCTGTTGAAGGATGAAGAATGCAATCTCACCGACGTTTTTCTATCATGTGGTTTTAAGAACCGTTCTTATTTTAACCGCATGTTCAAAAGAATTAACGGTACGAGCCCCAGTCAATACCAACAGCGTTTAAAGGAAGAAGGTCTGATAAATTAAGAAATCCGAAAAGGACCTTTGCTACCTCATTAACCTCAGAGAACATAGTTTTTACCGCAACAGTTTCAGATTTATAGACCGAAAGAATACTTTTATCTTTTAATTCGAAGTATGTATTCGTTTCTCAAAAACAGACACCTGTTAATCAATATATTAATAGGTTTGGCCCTCCTGAGCATACCTGTTCTAACTTCGCCTGATTTTGGTCGTGATGTATCTTTATTCAGTATTAGCGGCTTTCAACAAAGCCTAGTCTCCTATATTTTACTGATTTTCTTTTACTACCTGAACTACTACTATTTCATTCCCACGTTTTATTTTAAAAGAAAATGGTGGTGGTACGCCTTGCTAATGATTGTTTGTTATTTGATGGTAAGTAGGGTGCCCGAAGTTTTGTTTTTCAATCAACCCGAACCTAACGTACCATTTGAAGTGCCACCTCCTAATCCGTATCCTTTCAATGATTTACAACCCAGACCATTTGATATTTTTAGGTTTCGAGATTCTTTTATATTCCAATACTTAATGGTTTTGGTCTTATCACTACTTCTCAAGATGGACAATCAATTGAAAACCGTAAAAAGTGAGAAATTGAAAAGTGAAGTATCGTACCTGAAAGCTCAAATAAATCCACATTTCTTGTTCAACACCCTTAACAGCATCTATGCCTTGGCACTAACAAAATCGGACAAAGCCCCTAAGGCCATCTTAAAGTTGTCGGATATGATGCGGTATGTTGTTACCGAAAGTGACTCTGACAATGTTCCTTTGGAAAAAGAGTTAGCCTATATTTCAGATTATGTGGCACTTCAACAATTGCGTATTGGAGGTAGTTTAGACCTAACCTTTGAAATTAAGGGCAGCGCACAAGGTAAGGTTATAGCTCCCATTATTTTAATCAACTATATCGAAAATGCCTTTAAATATGGTGTTAACCCTAACGAAACTTCTAAAATTGATATTTACATTAGCGTTGATGAGCAAGGTGTTCTGCTTGATCTGACGAACATTATTTCGGTACACAAACAGACTTTATCGGAATCTACAAAAGAAGGGCATCTCAACACCAAAAAACGTTTAGACTATAGATATCCTAATAAATATAACTTGGATATCTTACAGAAAGAAAATACCTATCAGGTAAAACTTTACATTCAATTATTATGATCAAAGCGGTCGCCCTTGATGACGAATCGTTGGCACTACAAGTGTTGCAAACCTATTGTGAGAAGACCGATGAAATTGAACTAGTTCAGGTATTTACAGAGCAAAAAAAGGCCATTCGATACTTGAATAAGTTTGATGTTGACCTACTTTTTCTCGATATTCAAATGCCCGATTTAAATGGTATCGACCTTTATAAAACCTTGAAGCAAAAAACCAAGGTCATTTTTACCACGGCCCACAGCCAGTATGCGGTAGAGGGCTTTAACGTCAGTGCTACCGACTACCTTTTAAAACCCATTTCGCCCGAACGGTTTCACCAAGCCATCGAAAAGGTAAAAAGAGAACTTCGACTCGAACACAATGATGTTGACAGCACCCATATATCGATTCGGGCCGATTTTAAACTTCATCAAATAGCTTTGACAGACATTTTGCTAATTGAGGCATTGGACGACTATATTCAGATACATTTAGAAGGCGACCAACGTCTTACGGCAAGGGCAACCATGAAGGGAATTTTAAAAAAACTGCCTCAAACCGACTTCAAGAGGGTACATCGCTCCTTTATCGTACCGATCGGTAAAATCAGGTCGGTTTATAAAGACGTTATCAACATAGGTGCTTTTAAAATACCTATTGGCAGCACTTATAAAAAAGACATTTTAAAAAACCTTTAACTTTTTCAGCGCTTTTACCGCTGACAAACATGCTTTTACCTCAAAAATTGAAAAGTGACCTACCTTCATTTTAGTTTTGGGTCAAATACTAATACGAAAACTATGCAACGTAAAGAATTTATCAAGGGTTTGGGTTTGGCAGGCTTGTCGGTCAGTAGTCTATTGTTAATGGGCTCTTGCTCTAGCGACAATTCAGATTCTGTTTACGACGATGAAAGTGATACCGATTCTTCAACAGACGATTCGAGCGATACCGATACGGCTTCAAGTGATTGCCAAGTCACTCCAAGTGAAACCGAAGGACCCTTTCCTACCAAAAATCCGGAAGATTATGAAAGGGTGAATATCGTTGGTGATCGAACAGGAATTTCGTTGGATATGGATATTACCATCAGAAATGTTAATGATGAATGTAACGCTTTGACAGGTGCTTTTGTCGATATTTGGCACTGCGATAAAGACGGAAACTATTCGGAGTATGGTGGCTCAGGCATGCAGCCGACCAATTATGTCAACAATCACTTTTTAAGGGGAAGGCAAATTTCGAATTCAGAAGGTTTAGTAGAATTTACGAGCATATTTCCAGGTTGGTACAATGGCCGGTCTACACATATTCATGTTCACGTATACGATGAAGAAGGTTCTTCACTTCTAGTTACCCAGATTGCTTTTCCTGAAGGTGAAAATAGCGCTGTCGTCCGCGTCAATGCCGCCAGCGACCAAGGCTACACCAAGGGAATGAGCGGATATACTTATCATGAACGTGATAATGTGTTCGGTGATGGAGTAGAAGAGGAACTGGCCAATGTTTCAGGAAGCAACTCGGAAGGCTATACATTGACACATGATATTTATGTAAAAGCTTGATTGTAATGACATTCGTTCAAAAAGCTCGCATATTCAAATCGTTTCAGAGAGAATCGCTATTGTCGAGAACCAACGAATGCAAAAGCGTACCGTGCGGCAATTATGCACATGAACTAGGAATTCTCAAAAACTTTGATGATGAAATAGTTGCTCCCAACGCTACTAAAAGTTATAGAATGGTCGCGGGTGAATCGATGATTATCTTTCCCTTGGTCGAAAGTTTTAAGGTGGAGTTCAATAATAAAACAGTAAGCCTAAAACCTGAAGAGCTTATCATAATTCCGCATTCAGAAACCCCGACCTTAAATATCATCAATGCCCATCAATCGAAGCTAATCAACTACCTCATAATAAAGGTTGAGAAAGAATTAAATTTCAATCATATTAAATCCAACTATTTAAAATACAATTATTTTAATGATTTATTTAAAAGTGAAAGTTTAAATATCTCTTTTGGAGTTTTTGACGGCCGTGAGGAAGCAACCTATCAGATGACGAGTCCTCATCACCTTCTTTTTACGCACGTTATCAATGGTGCTTTTGAATTTCAAAATCGCCTTTTAGAATCTAAAGACTCTTTGTCGCTAGAAGGCTTCGATACCGTTGAAATGGAGTCGCTTTCCGAAAATGCCATCATTTTATTGTGCGAACTGTCCTCATCCGCACTAAATACAGTTAATTAATCCAAATATTCACTTCACCCATTAAGAACCTCATATCAAACCTTGTATTTAGATGGTATATTTTTAACAATATGCACCACCCATTTAGGATTTCTCAAAAAAAATAGCCCAAACATCCATCTCTCGTTTAGCTGCGTATTTTATCACAAAGCACGAACCAGTATTTCTTTTAGTTAGTTGTTAATCGATCCTATACTGGTAATATAAGAATTGAAATATGAAAAATCTAAACTACTTATTCACTAAGTTCGGTTACTTTATTATTGCGCTCTCTATCATCATGTGTGTTTCTTGTCGAGAGGAGGAAGTCGTAGATAAAGGTTTACCACTTCCTGTGATGAGTGTAAAGGAAACCAAAGCAGCGAAAAATTTTGAGTACATAGGTTCTATCGAGGGGGTCGAGTCCGTTGAAATAAGACCACAGGTAGATGGTATTCTTGAGCACATTTATGTTGATGAAGGAGAATTTGTCACCAAGGATCAAGTACTTTTCAAAATCAACAGTCAACCTTACATGGAAGACTACAAGAATGCAATGGCCAATGTAAATCTTGAAAAGGCAAAGCTAGAAAAGGCTCAAACCGACGTAGATAGATTACAGCCGCTTATTGACAACGAGGTTATTTCAGAAGTACGAATGAAATCTGTGAAAGCAGATTATCAAGTAGCACTATCTTCCTTACAACAGGCCCAGGCACAAGCAGCCAACATGCGTATCAACTTAGATTTTACCACTATAAAAGCTCCAGTGAATGGGTTCATGGGGCGTATTCCAAAATCCATCGGAAACGTAGTAAAGAAAACGGACTCAGAACCGCTAACCAATCTTTCAAATGTAAATGATATCTACGTGTATTTCTCGATGAGCGAGTCGGACTATTTATATTTTGAGCGGGCAAAAAACGATACATTATCAAAAAGGAATAAAGTAAACGACGAGGTAAAACTCGTACTTGCTGATGGCTCTGTTTATGAACATAATGGTAAGATTGATGCAAACTCCGGGCAGATTGACCGTTCTACCGGTTCTATTACGCTAAGGGCCAAATTTAGTAATCCGGATACTCTTCTAAGATCAGGAAATACTGGAAAAGTATTGGTAGAGGAAATTTACCCAAATGCAATACTGGTTCCACAAGGCGCTACCACTTTCATTCAAGATAAAAAGTTTGTTTTCGTTCTTGACGAAAATAATTTGGCCCAGCGTCGAGAAATTATCACCCGCGGACGATCAGGTGATAATTATATTGTTGATACAAAAAGCTTATCTCCAGATGACCGCATTGTTATTTCAGGTTTGGACAAACTAGCGTCTGGCATAAAAATAAACCCGATTCAACGCGGACAACTTACCAGCAACTTGTAATATTCCCCAAAAAATTTACTAGTACTTATTTCGTATTAAAATTAATAACGAAACAGATTAGCCAATGTTTAAAAAGTTAATAAAAAAGCCAGTATTTACATTGGTTATAACGATAGTATTGATACTTGCCGGAGCGGCCAGTATTACTTCACTACCTGTTGAACGTTTCCCCGAAATAGCTCCCCCCAGCGTGAGTGTGGCGGTTTACTACCCAGGAGGTAACGCCGAAACAGTGGCAAAATCTGTGCTGTTACCCATCGAGGAAGCCTTGAACGGTACGGAGAATATGACCTATGCAAATTCTACTGCAACGAATTCCGGTCGTGGAAGGGTAACCATATACTTCAAGCCAGGAACAGACCCCGATCAGGCTGCCGTCGACATTCAAAACCGTATTTCCGTGATTACGGAAAAAATACCCCCAGAAGTAACAGAGGCCGGTATTTCGGTTACGAAAAGAATGAAGGGTAGTATAATGACTATCAATATTTTTAGCAAGGATTCTACCTATGATGAAACCTTCCTTAATGCCTATACGCGTATCAATATAAGAAGGGAACTTAAACGAGTTGAAGGTCTTGCCGAAGCTTCTATATTGCGCCAGCGTGATTATGCCATGCGAATATGGTTGAATCCTCAAAAAATGGCATCCTATAATCTCACGCCCAGAGAGGTTTATAATCAGATAAGGGATCAGAATTTTGAAGCTGCACCGGGTAAGTTTGGTGAAAACTCAGATGAGCTTTTCGAAATTGTAATGAAGTATGATGGGCGCTTCAATGAGATTGAGGAATATGAAAAACTGGTAATAAAAACCAACAAGGCCGGTGCCCAATTGCGGCTAAAAGACATTGCCCGCGTTGAATTTGGAGCCTCTAATTATACCAGTGAAAACCGGCTTGATGGCAGACCCTCGGTGACCATTGATATAGTTCAGATGAACGGCGCCAATGCTAAAAGTATCGATGAAAGAATAAGGGAAATTCTTGAAGAACAGAAAAAACTTTTTCCTGAAGGTATTGATTACGAAATCACCTATAGTGTAAGGGATCAGATTGATGAATCGATGAGTCAGGTGATGCACACCTTGGTTGAGGCCTTTATTCTGGTGTTTATTGTTGTATTTATATTCTTGCAAGATTTCAAGGCCACTATTATTACGGCAATCTCAATACCAGTTTCGTTATTAGGTACCTTCTTCTTTCTCAACATTATTGGAGCCTCCATGAACGTACTTAGTATGTTATCACTTGTACTGGCAATCGGTATTGTGGTCGATGATGCCATTGTGGTTATGGAGGCTATTCATGAGAAAATGACGCACCATGGCCTTTCGGCCAGAAAGGCGGTTGCAGCGGCGATGGATGAAATTACAGGGGCAATCATATCTATTACCGTAGTGATTGCAGCAGTATTTTTACCCGTGGCTTTCTTGAGTGGCCCTGTTGGTGTATTCTATCAAGAGTTTGCATACACCATCATTTTTGCGGTATTGATTTCTGCAATCAATGCATTGACACTCACCCCTGTACTTACAAAAATATTCTTTGGAAAGAAAAAGCGTAAGAAGGAAAAAGAGGGAATGGCCAAAACGGTTTCGGAGCTCCGAACAGTACGAAAGGCCAAGGTTGCCAAACGTAAGGGACTACGCAAATTTGATTTAGGTTTCGATAAATTTACCAATAAGTACCTTAAAGCTGTACGTTGGTTATTAAACTATAAATGGGTTGGAGTAGGGGCCCTCGCAGTTATTATCCTATTAACAGTGTTCCTTTCAAGGGTAACCCCTAGCGCATTTATTCCGACTGAAGATGATAACTTCTTGATTTTCTCAATGAAAATGCCAGAAGGGTCATCACTACACAGAACGAATGCCGCACTGAGAAAAGCAGATTCAATTCTTCAGCTTGATCCCGCCGTTAAGGGCGTTAATACAGTGTCAGGTTTTAACGTGGTCGATAATGCCAATAGCCCATCTTCGGGATTAGGATATGTACAGTTAAAACATGCTTCTGAGCGTGGAGATATCCAAGAAATTTCGGAAGTAATAAAACATTTGCTTTCAAAACTTGATCAAATTGATGAAACGGATTTCAATATGTACCCAAGACCTACCATACAAGGTTTTGGTAATTTTGATGGGGTGCAATTCATGCTTCAGGACCGATCGGACGGTGATTTAGGTGAGTTTGGTCAAATCGTAAATGAGTTTATCAATACATTAAGTAATCAAAAAGAGGTAGATAATGCATTTACTTCCTACAATCCTAATTTCCCACAGTATCGCTTAAATATCGACTATGACAAGGCAAAGGCACTAGGTGTTAGTGTTAAAGACATGATGTTTACCGTTCAATCCTATTTTGGTCGTGTACAACCCGGAGATTTCAACCGATTTAGTAGACAATATGGGGTTTACATGCAAGCGGATATACCATTTAGGGAATCCCCAGAATCATTTAACAGCATATTTGTAAAGAGTGATAAGGGTTCTATGATACCCGTAAATACTATTGTTCGTCTTGAACAGGCCTATGGCCCTGAAGTGGTCAACCGCTACAATCTTTATAATGCCGCCAAAATAAACGTAACCCCTGCAAAAGGGTACAGTACCGGTGATGTGATGAAGAAAATTGAGGAACTGACCAGTGAAAAATTGCCTGCTAGTTTGAGCTATGAATGGACCAGCATGAGTCTGGAAGAAAAAAACTCGGGCGGTGATACGATTATTGTTTTTATAATCATTATTCTGCTGGTGTACTTTATCTTGGCTTCTCAGTATGAAAGTTTTTTACTTCCACTTGCCGTAATGCTATCACTTCCTGTGGGGATTTTTGGAGTCTTTGCCGCAATTAATATAGCGGGACTGGATAATAATATTTACGTACAGATAGGGATTATTATGCTGATTGGTCTTTTGGCGAAAAATGCCATTTTGATCGTAGAGTTCGTAGCACAAAAAAGACGTACGGGTCTTTCCGCCTTTGAGGCAGTCTTGGAAGCGAGTGCGTTACGTATCAGGCCTATTATCATGACTTCACTTGCATTTACGGTAGGTCTAATTCCTTTGATGTTCGCCGAGGGATCTTCGGCCCAAGGAAATCACTCGGTAAGTATAGGTACTGCCGGTGGAATGGTCGGGGGAATCGTCTTAGGTATTTTCGTCATTCCGGTAATGGCCTACATTTTTCAAATGTTGCATGATAAATATAACCTAGAGCGCTTTGGGGATAAAGAAATTATTGAAGATAACTAACCCGGTCACCATGAAAAAAATGATTGATATACTAGCCTCAAAAAGATTACCAAATAATGGTTCGTGGATTGGTGCTGGATTTATACTTTTTCTATTCATACTCATAAGTAGCTGTAAGGTGGGGCAAAGATATGAGCGCCCAGAGTTCAATGAAATTTCCGATGAATTCTATGTAAAAGATTCGGTTTTAAATGACTCTCTTGCAAGGACAACGATTAGTAGAGATAGCCTAATGATGTCTCAAATTCCGTGGAAGGAATTTATTGAGGATAGTATCTTAACAGCGCTTATCGACACTGCTTTAGTGAACAATATCGATTTACAGAAAGCGATGCGCAATATCGATATTGGTGAAGAGTATCTGGCGCAATCAAGGGCTAACTTTCTACCTTCTGTCAACGCAACCCCTTTAGGTTTTAGGAGGGAGTATTATTCGGAAAATTACAATAACTATGGCTCTAACCGTGCGAGACGTAATCATGGAGAAAATCCGCCAACAAGTTTATATACAGAGCGTTTGGAATATAGCTCGGCTCTACAGTCGAACTGGGAACTCGATATCTGGGGAAAACTTAGATGGAAGAAGGAAGCAGCGAGGGCAGCATTTATGAAATCCCAAGAATTCAAGAAAGCGGTACAAACCGAGTTGATTGCAGAAGTAGCATCAACCTATTATAACCTGATTATGCTCAGGTCTCAGGTTGAAGTAGCGCAGAAGAACTATGCCCTGAACGATAGTACCTATAACATTGTAAAGTTACAGTATGATGCTGGCGAGACAACTTCTTTAGCGCTAAGACAGACAAAATCACAGCAGTTAAAGGCGAAATCGTTAATCCCCCAATTAGAGCGTGAATATATCGTACAGGAAAATAAACTGAATAGATTGTTGGGCCGATCTCCAAGAAATATTGAACTGAATAGCGATTTTGACGAAGTTCAGTTTCAGAGCAAATATAATATGGGTGTTCCGATTAAGTTGATACAGAACCGACCCGATGTTGCGATGGCAGAATATGAACTGATGCGTAAAAACGCAAATGCAGGAGTCGCAGAAGCCTTAAAATACCCATCGTTAACCATTGATGCAGGACTTGGTTTAAATTCATTGGATTTTGGAAATTTAATAGACCCGCTTAGTTCAGCCTTTGCCCTGTTGAACGGTTCAATCTTTCAACCCATTTTTAATAATAGGAAGTTAAAAACTAATTATCGCGTGGCCTTATCGGAAAGGGAAATCGCTCAGTTGGAGTTCAAGGATAATTTAATTCGTGCAGTTGAAGATGTTTCTAATTCATTGACCAGACTCAATAAACTCACGGAAGAATATAAAATTGCCCAGGAGCGTATTGAAGTCACCCAAAGAGGTTTAAAGGATGCGGCTTTTCTTTTCAAAGGCGGATTTGCCAATTACCTCGAGGTAATCACCGCACAAAGTGACGCTTTGGAAAGTGAACTGAATGAGATCAATGCAAAAAGACAAATTTTAATTGCCAATATAGAGTTATATAGAAGTCTAGGTGGAGGCTGGCAATAAACCCTGAGAAAAATCAAACTTTTTGTCGGATATCATCACCTGAAAATTACCAAAAGTGATCTATCAACTACTTTGGGTCTAAAATAGTGGTAACAGCAGTTCTTATACCACTAAAGAAAACTTGTGGATTCTTAAAAAATCGTCCGATTTGGACAAAAAAAGCCCTCAAAAGGGCTTTTTTTATGCCATTCTCTTAAAATTTAAATCCAAACAGCTTTTTGTGTAGGCTATACAATGCCATCATCCATCTGTACAAATTACCCTACAATCTTTCCCGTTTCAGATTAATTTCAACTGATCTTTAAAAGGTACCCGCTCAAAAGCGGCTCTCTCCCGAACCTTCGCGATTTCAAAAAAGGAAACTTATAACTATCAAATCAAGAAAATGGAAAGAGTAAGTGTAAATGGTAGGCTCGTGCCGCTAGACGGGTCTTCAATTACCAATGAGTACACAGGTCACTTTTTAAAAGTGAGCTACAATCAGTTGATTCAAGGCCATTCAATTTTTAGCAAAGATCGGGTGGATGTTGATCCAGAAGGAATCTTTAGGTTCTTTGTGCCGAAAAAAGAACTGCTGGCCACCGAATTGATCATTGTTGAGGCATATGCCCCTGATGGTGAAATGATGGGAAGCCAGAGTTACAGCCATGGGGCTCTTAATTCTGCAGATATACCGATCGGTGCGGAAGACAACACCCAAGAACTGGAAATTAAGATCAACCCAAAGATTATCACCTTCAATCAATCTTCGCCCGCCGAATCGGCTACCAAAAAGCTGAACGGACGGGTCATCGATATATCTGGTGACGGAAAGACCTCGCACCTAGAGGTGCTCATCATGATTTCTGAAGATGCCTCTGCGGATTTTGATGTACAAAAATTCAAAACGGTATTCTCGGCGACTACCGATGGCGACGGCTACTTTTATGGTAGTGTCATCAACCAGACCGTACAACAGGCTTTTGGGGTCATCGCCGGTAGCGAAGACCAACCCATAACCATTCCGTTAGAGAACAATAAATTGCCCAAGCAGGTTCTGTTAGTTGCCGACCTGTCGGGCAGACCAGAGGAAGATGGGTGTGGCTGCTCGTCATCTACGCCCGTGCTTCCCGATGGTGAAGACTTGGTGCACTCCAACGCTTTTTCCCAAGATATAGGCGGTTCTTGTGTCGACTTTACCATACCCAACCGAACCTTGGAAGAGTTTAGCTTTTACCACACGGTTCGAACTACAGAGCCCGAAATAAAAGGACTCACCATTAACGCCAAGCAGACAAGACACATACGCGAAGAACTATTCGATATTAGCGACCATGCCTTTAAGCTAATCGGTAGAATGAACAATTCGTTCACTTCCTTATCCATGGTGCCCTATACTATCGAAGAGGATAATGCTCCCCAACAAAAAGTGGCACGGGCTACCGATGGCAATACCCAACCCGTTGCTCAAACCCTTAATGCGTTTCCGAACTATCTTCTTAAAATCAATACCGGATTAAAAACGCCGTTCAAGATTAATACCAACGACCTTATAGCCGTTGAAAACCGTTTAAGACCGGCCGATATCGTCAAGCTAGCGGCGGAACAGGCCAAAAAACGTAAAAAGCTTGAAGCGCTTCATAAAAAACTGGCCTCTGCCTATTGTGGAAAAAATGGAGTACAGGAAGCTAAAACCTATTGTGAGACCTTGGCCGAAAAAGACACGCTAGACCGTGAAGAGTTACGCTCTTTAATCGGCCATGTCGAGAATGTCAGGGCCGAAATGAACCTTTCGGCAGCCCTAAAAAAACAATTTGCGGGCGGACTATTAGATTTGGAAAAGTTGGTCGAAAAGCAAAATGCTGATGCCAAAACCATGTCCGCCGTAGGCAAAAAGATAGAGGCGCTGATTATTACGGCGGATAGCGACTCTAAAAATCCCGAGACAAAAGAAATTATGTTGGGCTATTTGCGCCGTATTGTAATTGAGCTCGCCCGTGCTGAAGAAGGTTCCACCCTTGATTTTGACCCCTGTGTCATTACCGCCAAACCCGATAATATGGGTATTCTCTGCTTGATACAGAAATTCAAGGAACTGAAAGAAACTTTACAGAACAAAAGCATCTTTACGTTGGCGGAGATTTTAGAGATCAAGGCCTACTACGATATATTTCTCAATAGCATAACCGCCTTTCTCAACCTGCTCGACGAATTTTACACATTCTACCGTTCCAACCTTCGTTTTGCCACCGAGCTTGACGATGATTATTTCTATGAGCACTACGACGAAATCAAGAACACGCTCACTAGCACCAAGCGTCAGGTTAATATCGCCCTTAAAAGGGTGGAAGAACTGCGCCGTGCCTATTTACAGAACCATCCGGGTAGGGTAGAGCTCAGTGTTGAAAATAGCATTGATTGGGACGATACCCCGACCATTTACGAAAATACGACCATTGCCAACGGACATATTCTGCATTTCAAGCAAAAGTGGAAAGCAGCCGGATATTCATTGGGTGACCTCCTATACAGCCTGCCATTGGCTCCCTGTCAAGAAAAGCATATTGCCATTGTTGACTGGGATCGCAATGAAACCGGTATTCGTACCGAAGAGCAGGTGGCTACCGAACAACTTCAGGCCCAAATTTCAAGGGATCGCGATATTACAGAAATTATGTCTTCTTCATTCGACGAGTCGATCAGTGCCTCTTCTTCCAACAAAACCTCCTCGACCAGTGCCGCCATCGGTGCCGGCGTGGGAGGTTTTCTCAAGGGCGTCTTGTTCGGTGTCGCCGGTGGTGTCGCCCATTCCGGAGCTTCCTCTAAAAGTAATGCCAACCAGAATTCATCAAGAAACCTTTCGGCGAATGCGCTCAACCGCTTGCAAGATTCTACATCGCAATCGGCATCAAGCCTTCGCAGTCAACGTAGTACGGTGGTGCAAAGTGTTTCGCAAAACGAATCGGTGAGCGTACAGACCGAGGTAATCAAGAATAACAACCATTGCCACGCCATGACCGTGGAGTATTTTGAGGTATTGAAGCATTACGCCATCGAACAAGAATTGGTCGATGTGCAAGAATGTCTTTTTGTACCCATGCCCATGAGTCATTTCGATTTCAAGAAGGTACTGCGGTGGAAGAATACCCTGCGAAAAGGAATGTACGGGCGAAAGCTTCTCCGTGGCTTTGATGCCATCGAGCGCATAGAAAACAATTATGCGAATTCAGACCTTCCCATTGGTACCTATGCCGATGTGCCGATTGAGGAGTTTACAGGTCATTTTACCATTTCTTTTGAACTGGACCGGCCCTATATCGCTGAAATCAATGAGGCCACCAAAACCGAACAATATGACCTTTCCTTACCGTTCCCATGGTTTTCGGGATGGCTCAAATTTCCTTTGGAGAGGGAAGTACCCCTCACCGAAGCTGAAAAGGACGCTATTTTTGAACAACAGTACGCTGCTGACATTGTGCGCAAGTTTATTGACCAAATGTCTTTTCACGCCATAGCCGATAACGGAAACGAGGTATTGCTCGACTTTGATGTGACGTTGTTAAGTACCTATCGAAAGGGTGTACCGTTAAAAATAAGTATCAATGCAGCGAGTGTGCCCGAGATTACACGCAGACAGATAAAACACCTTCGATTTAGGGCCAATACCGCAGTGAAATCCTCATCAAAAATCATCCTCCGCTCGGCATACCTGCATTATAGAACGGCCCATTTGAGCGAATACATTCTTCAGAAAAACAATATCAATAACGATATCATTAATTTGAAGACCGTGTCAATAATTAGTGGCACGGTACAAGTAACCGATGCCGCTTTGTTCTACACACCGATGAACAGCCGCGAAGTCCGCAATCCCCGAAAGGAAGACCGCGAAGCAGCCGATGCCTTGGTCACCTTTTTGAACGAATACCTTGAAATGTCACATAAGGTCATTTGGGCCAATATCGATAGCAGCCGCCTTTTCGGCCTGCTCGATGGGTATATCGCCCCACATAGTGGCGGAAGAAGTGTGGCCAGTGTGGTGGAAAATAAGGTAATGGGTATTGTGGGCAATAACTTGGTTCTTAAGGTGATTCCCGGGCAACGATTGGATCCTGTGTTCAGGAGCGTCGATGACCTTTTGGAATATTATCGACCAACCACCAAGCCCGACCCGTATCGTCTGAGCGTACCGACCAAAGGGGTCTATGCCGAATCGGTCATGGGCAAATGCAACAGCTGTGAAGAAATCGATGAGACCCGCCATTGGCGTTTTAGCGATGAGCCCTGCGGATGCGATGCCACCGAAATAGAACCTGTATCGACCGCTAGCCGTCGAAGCGAACCAGCCGACCTACAGCCCAAAGATTTTCCATCGAATATCATCAATATGCAGACCGCACCTGCGGCACCGGACCCAACGGGATTGGCAGCCGCATATGGATTGCTCGGCAAATCGGATGTTTTTAAGGATATGACCGGACTTGAAGGTACCCAGGCCAATGCATTGCAGGCCCTACAGACCACTTCGAAAAGTGCGACCGATATGGCCAGTATTTCCAAAGATTTTGCCAATCTGGCCTTGATGGGATCTCAAAAAGAGGATGGTGCCAAACAAATCGAACAAATCAAAAAACTGAACAAAGATGGTTATCTCAATGATGAGGAAACCACCGCACAGATTAAGAAAGTACTCGATTCGTATACGAATGCAGCCGATAAGGTTTCCGGTAAAAAAGAGGGAGAGAACAAAGATGCGCTGACCAAAGATCCTGAAATTAAGAAGGCCATTTCGAATGCCAGCAATTCAGAGAACGGAAACATCAATGTGAGCAGAACCACACCCGATGGCTCTGAAACGGTATCGGTGTCTAAAGATGACAAATCGGGAACGCCCCGTATTTTAGAGAATCCTGATTTAGATGCTGAATCCCGAAGCTTTCAACCGGCTACTTCAGCCGCTCCCGGTAATGGTAGCAAAACGGGCGAAGCCACCTTTTCGGTCAGTATTTCGAATATGCCTGCCGGTGGTTATGTAAAATGGAGCGTTCCACCTGCGAACGATGGCGATTACACCCTTAAAAACGGACCAAAAGCGACCATCGGCAAACAGGTAACTGTTCAAGGCATCAAACCGGGCCTCAGCCATATCGACGTAGAAGTGAAAAATGTGAGCGACCAAACGGTGCAGAGCTTAAAACTACCGTTGAGCATTCCGCAATTCGTAACTATTGAAGAGTCCGCAGCGGAGTTTGACCAGGCATTGACCGATTTGGGGCTGACCACTTTAAAAGATGCCATTATCGGTACGGCCAAAACCACCTGCGATCATCTATTGGTGGGCAGTAACGTACGTACCATTTGGCAACTGGGTACTTTCTCCGAAACCTTACCAGCCCATATTCCTGCGAATAAGGTGACAAAAATGACGGTTAGAAACCAGCATGCCACCGACTTGTACACCATGGGCGTTACCCATAACGTAGCCGGAGCGGTCGATAATATTGTGCCCAACCGTACCATTGATATCTATCCGAACGCGTTTGACGACTCGTTACCAAACGGAGCCGTTGACCCCACCGGATTAGATGTGGAAACACAAGCGCTGCTCATTCAGTTAAAATCGCAAGGGGTAGGGGGGGACCCTCAATTGGAGCAGTTCGCCAGTGATTTTTACGGTCGCCTAATCGGGGAAACAATGGCCCATGAAATCATTCACGCACTGTTATGGTATATTATTGAGAAAAACGGCCATAACGACCCAATGATTGCCGACGATATCATGAACAACGGTAGCCGACGCACCTATACCCAACGTACCGGGTTTGTCGATGATGCCATGCAGAGCCCCGTTGATCCCGATAACTTTACCGATAACGGTTTGGGGGCCATCAATAGGTTGCAAGCGGTCAATCAAGAGCGAATGGACCAGCATTTTCCGGTGCCAGGCGCGCGAATGACCTCCTTTAAATAAGCGTAGTAGTTAGTTTAGGTTGATAGTTGACGACCACTATTTTAAAAGGGTAGTGGTCGTTGCTTTATACGCCGGCGAACAGAAAACCCAAAAAATAGGGGGATTTGCTTGTGAGCGTTCGTCCCGCAAATTTTTACTTTTAAAGGTGAAATAGAGCCAACAGGTAATTTCTGAATGCAACAAAATAAAAACAACTGATGTTCAATATTTTAGCTTTAGATGGGGGTGGAAGCTGGGCCATTATTCAATTATTGACCCTCAAACATCGGTATGGCAATATCAAAGGGCATGAGCTGCTTCAAAATTTCGATTTGGTGATTGCCAATTCGGGAGGCAGTATCGTTTTGGCCGCATTAGCGGAAAACTATTCCCTAGATCAGGCGATCGGTCTGTTCAAGGAAAAGGAGAATCGGGAACGAATTTTTCATCAAAATGCGTTTTTAGACCGTTTTTTTCCGGTGGACCATCTACGTTTTTGGGGCATGCCGTTCGGCCCGAAGTACAGTACCGTTAAAAAGAAGGAAGCTTTTGAATACCTGTTTCCGAATAGCGATAGCGTACAGATGGAAGCCTTGCCCGAAATTATCGGAAAACCTTCCTTAAAATTGGTGGTATGTACCTATGATGCGCTGAACAACCGGGCCAAGTTCTTTAAATCGTATTCGAGCAACCAACACGGGTTTGATTCGGTACGCCTTACACAGGCCATCAACGGTTCATCGAACGCCCCGGTGCAATATTTTGATTTTCCGGTGCGGTTCAAGGCCAAGGAAAGCGAGATTTTCTATGAATTGTGGGATGGCGCCCTCGGCGGATTCAATAACCCCATTTTGGCGGGTATTATTGAGGCCCATAAATTGGGGGTAGACCTAAAGACCATTCGGGTCGTTTCGTTGGGTACCAGTAATTCGCTGATGTCGCAAGCGGATAAGGACAGCTTTTGGAAAGCCAAACAAACGGCGCAGCAATTTAGAAGAAAGAAATGGTACCTCTGGAAACTAAAGGCACAATGGCAATTTTTTAAATCGACCGTATTGAACCAGGCGAAGACCATTTTGTACCAACCGCCCGATACGGCCAATTATATGGCCATGATATTCTTAAAAGCTACAAGCGGACTCGAACCTAACGAGAATATCATTCGTTTGTCTCCATTGATTCATTTTGATCAACAAACGCCTACAGATGTCGTACCGCTGATTGAACAACTGTATTTGTTGGATATGGATTTAACCAAAGAAAACGAGATTCAATTGTTGCTGGATTGTTTTGAATCTTGGAAAAACGGACATCTGTACAACCAACCGTTAGATTTTCGTGTAGAACGCAATAATGACCTGACTTTTATTTCTGGCGATAAGTGTTTTGACGATGGAATGAAACGCTGGAAAGAGTGGAACATATAGTACTTAAAAGACCGCAACCCATCATCTACCTAAATATTCTATTTTACATAATATAAATTATAGTACAAATGCTTATATGGGTAAAACTGCGCCAATACCACCGTATTTGATATAATTGTAGATATGACTGCCTTTAGGCTCATATCGTCAACAATTATGTCATAGCAGTTTTACACGTTGGTTAGTTTCTGTTCCGCATTCGTAAGCTATAATTCTTAATGCTCGATTGCTTTTTAAAATCAAAATACTCAGGCAATTTATTTTAAACCCAATTTGTCATCGTTTACCAACGCTATTTAAAAGCTAGCCTTTGAGCTTTCTTCAAAATTCTCGTATTCAAGGAAATCTATGCAAGATTTTTTTCTACAGCATTCTTATCAGTTTGCCGCAACAGCTAACGGCAGTATTTTGGAAGGTCTAGTAGACCTTTTAAAATATGAGCGAGATGATGCGTTGGCAAAGCGAGATAATTTCTTAGCCCTTGCTAACCTCACATCTTGTTTGAAGTTTTAAGTACCTCTAACATTATGTAAAATAGGACAGAAATTTTAGAGATTAAGTATCTCTGAAATTTTGGGCCAGCTGTAGCGTTGGCATTTACCAATATGTCGTTGAAAGAAGTCTCCTTTCTTTTTTTCTTGATACGCCGAAATATATTTAGGGTGAGTCGGCGCGGTGGCGAAACAAAAAGATACTCATTCATACCTATTGTTTTTTAATGGTATTCGTGAATCTTCGATTTCAAGGCTTACAAATTCCCGATAAATATCGGGATTGGAAACAATGTACGGCTCAGCCGCTACATTTTAGGATCCATTGTAATTCTTAAGACTTCTCTAAGGTTTAAGAACCTTTTCAATTCTCAAGAAAACTAGTAACCAGCCCCCTAAAATTTTTAACGCTCCTCTCACCTACTCATTCAGCGAAAATTATCTCATGCCAATAATGTCCAAAACAAATGAATTATACAGCAAAATCTTCTTTTGTCAGGTAATCAAGTTTTAAACGCCCTTCTTCCAAAATATTATCAATGATTTTATTGGATTTAGCAATAGTTTTATCAACTCGCTCTTCTGTACAATATTGATCAAGAAGAGACTCAATGATATTTAACAACTCTTTCAAAAGCCTTACCTCTTTACTGTTTAATTTCTTTTCATTAACAAATGCTGCGATTTTTAAAATCATGGGATGTCTTGAATTGAAGTGAGCTTCACCATGGTAGGAGAACTTTTTATCTTTAAAGGATGGATGACCCTCCATATAGTTGATTCCAATTTTTTTGCTATCAAATTCTGAAAAGTTATAATAGAGATTATAAGGATCCAAGGAATTTTTTAACTCAAAAAGTTTGTTATATGCGGATTTCGAATAAGAAAGAAAGTATCGTTCTTCTATTTTGGTGAGAGAATTCCCGAATTTGCAAAATGAATTGAAAAATTGATCGATATCATTACGGTATCGGCTAGATTCGGATTTTGTCAAAGATGGAATATTTAAATATTTTGAATGTAGTTCAGCATCATTGACATCTTCGAAAATTACAAATTCTTTGAAATTTTCTTCAATTTGATTCAATGTATAATAGTAAGTTTTGCTTTTAATTAGGAATTCATAACAGAAACAATCTTTTACAAGATTTGCCATTTCTGATTTGTCCTTAAATTCTTCTGATGGCCAGTAATTATATATGAACCATCTAGTTAGCTTAACATGTTCAATACTGTTCGAACTATGATGGATAAAAAATTTATCAAAAACTTGCTTTACTAAATTTACTTCGAAAGCAGCTAACGAATTATTAACAGAATCCTGATTTACAAATTCAGTTCTACTAAGATTAATCTTCAATTTTTTAATAATATTTATTTTACCAAATGTAAAACCAACATTACTTTCATAATTATTAATTAAGACCCCTTTTTGTGAGAAAGCAATACTACCATGATCGGCACCATAGTTTGCTTTATCATCAAAAGAATTAACGTCAATTAGTTGATATAGGTTGACTGATGGTATTTCTTTAAAATTCTTCGGAACTAGTATACCTACAATACCCTCTAGCTCGCTATTACTTAAAGAATACGTCAAAGTTTCAAACATACTTGCAGTTTCACGTTGATTATAGTAAAAATGAGGTAGAATATCTTTATCGAAGTCAATAATCATTTTGTCAGAAGTCAAATTAAGCTTCTCATTTTCGTCCTCAACTGATATTGGTATTTCAGTAAACCGAAAAGTGTTTTCAACAAATTTGGATACCGTATTGACATTGAATTTTGTATGATATTTTGATTTTAAGTGCAATGTGATTTTAGTTCCCGTATTCTCTTTTTTAAAATCTTCAAAAAAATGAAAATAGGCATTCGGGTCTTTGTCAGTTCTAAACTTTAACCCTGGTTTTTCGGCTCTCTTTGTCTCCACATCGATAAATTCGCTGATGAGGAAGAAAGAAAATACACCTATACCAAATTGACCTATTGCTTGAAAATCACTTTGGACAATTTCTTGTTGATAAAAACTGCTAGCCAATTTTCCAAAATAGTTTTCGATGATAAATTCATCCATGCCCTGTCCATTATCCTCTACCGAAATGAAATCTTCTCCAATAACGATCTTTATATTAGGTTTATAGTCATTTTTGGAAAGAGTCCTTTTATAGTTACAGGCATCCACAGCATTTTGGACAACTTCCCGTAAAGCAGCTTCCTTGTTTTTATATAAATCTTCACCTATAAAAGCGTTAATTACATTTTTGACATCGAAGGAATATTTTATTCCCTTCGGATCAAAATCAATATAATTATAAATTGGTTCTAGAGTTTTTAGTTTTAATTCAAAACGCCGATTCTCAATTACATGAATTGATCTGATAGTCTTTTGACATTGTATTAATACGGATGTCACTTTATCAAATTGTTCATCTAAAGCTCCTAAAATATTATGGTCTGTACATTTAACTTCGATTAAAACCTTGTCATCCATAAAATTAATTTGTGTAGTCGCCTTATGTTTTTGCCATTCTTTTCTACTCACATCATTGTCTGGAATGTAATATTTATATAAAATATCAGGTGTTCTAAGGTTACTTATGTCGAGTTCATCAGCAATTCTCAAAATGCAGGACAAATAAGGCAAACAAACAAATTCCCTTCCGTTCTTCACAAAAAATTGGGGTTTGTAAAGTTCAAAATCATTAAGGTCTACTTTTCTATGACCTCGTGCAACCAAACCGATTGCCTCGGCATATTTAGCCGAAGGTATGTGCAATTTATTCCACTCTTCAATTATGAATTTATAGCTCAATTCATGGTGTATATCTCTTATATATCTTTCTGTTGAAAAATCTAAATTATCTTTTCTATACTGTATTAATTCATCGGTATTCGAGATTTCTTTTATCTTCTCTTCAGGAATGCACATTCCTGCATCATGTAGAATACTTGCCGTGCAAAGAATATACAACTCATCAGAGTTTAAAGAGTTAATTTCTTCTTCGGTCATTATTTCGCCAGCTAAATTTAATACCTCAAGTGTATGTTCAATAGAATGGTCAGTATATGTTGGGAAATTCTTTATATATTGCTGTAGTAATTTTGAAATTATGACTTTTGTTGCTTCAAAATCACTAAAAAGTTTTGGGTTTAATTTTTCAAGTTTGGCGGGTAATCTACTCATTGATAAAAAGTTTAAATTATTCTAAATATAATTCTTTTAACAAGAAATAAATTACGGGATTCCGCAATCAATTAAAAATATGTTTTAAAATCCCATTCCGCACACATTACCTTCCCCTCCTCCCGATAGCTATCGGGACGGGTCGCATAATAAGTGCTCCATAAAACTCCATTAACCCAAAAAGCCCCAACACTACGGTTAGGGCTTTCCATATAAAAATAGCTACTTTTTAATTCGTCTCTTTCGCGAGTGTAGGCTCTTTTATCAGTAGCTTTTCGCCTTTCTGTCTTTTACTTTTCCATGGGAGCCCGAATAAAGGGCGTAACACCCCTACCCTACGAATCAAGAGTTCGTACAGCAGGTAGCAGACGATAAAGGTGAATACGGTTAAGCATACAAACTGGGCCATGGGGTGCATCGCCAAGGGCAATAACCACCATGCGCCAAAAAACATCACGAACATATGTATAATATACACGGGGTAAGCGGCTTGGGTCAAATATACCAATACCCGACTGGGACGGTTTAAATAATGGTGTACGAGACCGAAAATGGCATAGATCCAACAATTCGATTCCAAAGCCATTAAATAGCCCGGGGCTTCCCGATTGAATTCGATATACCTAAGGGCATAAAGCCCCAATGCCAAAAGGAGGTAGCCCCACTTCCATTTTTTAACGGTCTGCCAAAAGGTAGGCCCACCATACATAAATAGGTACCCGAAAAAGAAGGCCAAAGCGCCCAAAAAGAACCCGTGCCATGTTTCCGCGTACAGCGAAAATATTTGGGGCTTGACCAGTGCGGCTTCCAACATAAAAAATACTGATACCAACAAAGGTCCTCCCGGGTGGGCCAACAACCGGCCCCATACTTTTTTGAACCGACCTTCCCCCCTATTCTTCAACGCATAAAAAACGGGCAAGAACAGCAGCACATAGCAAAAGATATTGCCCAAGAACCAAAGATGGCCCGCATGCGGGTAATAACCCAGCGGTACTTCGTTAATGGCCTGAAACAGGTACATATGCAGGGGCGAAATGGCCACAAACCCGAAAACGAAGGGTATGAGTATGCGACGGGTACGTTCACCGATCAGTTGTTTCCAGTTGCGTTTGCGCATGGCAAAATAGAGCCCCATGCCCGAAACAAAGAACAGAATGGGTATGCGCCACACGTTGAGCATGGTCATAGGGGTCCATAATCCTTCTAAGGGCCGTTCGCTTCGTACAAACCCTACGAACATGGCCCAGGGCTGAAAGATGATGGCTATATGATAGATCAATAACAGGGCGATGGCAATGATCCGTAACCAATCGATGTCGTATCGTCGTGCTGTTTCCATGGCTTTTTCCGGTCTTATTTTTTTATTGTAACATCATGGCTATCACGGGACGTGTCTTTTCCACTTCCGCAATGTCGATTTGCAGGCCGACAGGCGCCAATTGCTGCTGCATCATCTCATAAATGGGCTTCATCTGCTCAAAAGGGGCGGTAATCGTTTCGCGAGCGGTGGCCCCATAGTTGTTTTTGATGGTCTTATCGGCACCGGCATCAATCAACTTTTGAACGGACTCTACCCTACAGAAAAAAGCGGCCACGTGAAGGGCGGTTGAACCATCGTTGTTTTTGATGGATAAATCGGCCCCGGCATCGATAAGGGCGTCGGCAATCTCATCTTTTTCAAAAGTAATGGCGGTGATCAAAGGGGTCGAACCGCTGAGGGCCTCTTTTTTGTTCAGGTCGGTACCCGCTTTAATATGCTGCTGTACGGCATCAAGGTTGCCGCCCATCACAGCAGCGTTCAAATCGATATCGGGCGCTATGGATTCGGTCTGGGCGGTGGGTTGTGATTCCTTATTCCCTTTTTCTTGTCCGCACGCGGTCAAGCTTAGGGCCAAAATCAAGAAGGCATACTTACATGGGTTTACTAAAGTCATTGATGATTTTTTCATGGTGATTGTTTTTATTTGTTGAACATTAAATTTTACAAGGCAAATGTCCGCCAAGCGCCGACGCAGCACCAATCACCTATGCCGCTTTGTACATAAGCCTTGCACAGCCGATAGCACTTATGGCGCAGGCATATAAATTATGCGGCAAAAGGCGCATTTTCACCTTGAAGAACAATCGCTTATATTTGTTTTTGCCAGCATGGCGACCAACCCTTTTACTACCATGCAAGACCGACCAACAGGGCACCTTTTTACCGAACAGGCCAAGGCCATTTTGCTTGAAAACCTAGAAAACGAAAACTTTGGGGTTTCCGAACTGGCCGATGCCATGCATATGAGCCGTTCGAACCTGTTGCGCAAGTGTAAAAAGCAGACGCAGTTATCGGCGAGTCAGTTCATTCGAAAAATTAGGCTCGAACAGGCGATGGATATCTTAAAGGAATCACCGGAACTGACCGTTTCGGAAGTCTCTTACCGGGTCGGTTTTGGCAGTAGCTCGTATTTTATCAAATGTTTTAGGGAAGAGTACGGATACCCCCCTGGGGAAGTTGCCAAAATGAACCATGAGGAAAACGTTGCTACGGATGGGGATGTCGAAGCATCGGCTACTTCCATTCTGAAAAAATACCGTTGGGCCTTTTTATCCGGGGCCGCAGCCGTACTTCTACTGATCTTATTGGTGGTGGTCTTTCTTCCTTCCAAAAAAAATACGACTCATACGGAAGCTGGGGAATTAGAAAAATCGATAGCCGTTTTGCCCTTTAGGAACGAGAGTAACGATTCGACCAATCTCTATTTTGTCAATGGCCTGATGGAAGCCTCTTTGGGCAACCTTCAGAAAATTGAGGCACTGCGGGTCATCAGCCGCACTTCAGTGGAAAAATACCGTCATTCCGACCAGAATATTGCCGAGATAGCTCATGAACTGGGTGTAAATTATGTCGTAGAAGGAAGCGGACAAAAAATCGGAGATCAGGTACTGTTGAACATACAACTGATCGATGCGGCGACTGATACCCCGGTTTGGGGGCAGCGGTACACCCATGAAGTGGTCGACATCTTTGCCCTGCAAAACGAGGTGGCCAAAAAAATCGCCGATGCCATCAAGGCCTCCGTCACCCCTTCTGAACTGGAACAGATTGATAAAAAACCTACCGATAATCTGGTCGCCTACGATTATTACCTACAAGCGCAAGAACCCTTTTTGCAGCGAACGACCGAGGGACTCATGAAGGCCATTCCCCTATTTGAAAAAGCGTTGGAAGAAGATCCCGAGTTTGCCTTGGTCTATGCCGATTTAGCCGTTACCTACTATTACTTGGATCTTTTTAAGAAGGAAAAACAATTTACAGAGGAAATCAACAAGAATGCCGACAAAGCCTTGTTGTACGACTCGAAATTGACCGAAAGTCTGGTCGCCAAGGCCCTTTACTACATGCATACAGGCGATTATCGTTTGGCCGTACCGCATTTGCTTAAGGCCATGGAATACAACCCCAATTCGTCCGCTGTGGTTCAACTGTTATCCGACCTTTATGCGAATTACATACCCGATACCGGAAAATATCTCGAATATGCCCTAAAAGGAAGGCAATTGGAGGTGGCAGCAAACGATTCCGTCAGTCAGAGTTACCTCTACCTGCATCTGGGCAATGCCCTGATACAGGCCGGTTTTACCGATGAGGCCATTACCTATATCAACAAATCGTTGGCTTACAATCCCCAGAACTATTATGCCCCCTATGCCAAGGCCTATATCATGTATGCCAAGGATGGGAATCTCAAAAACACCTTAGTGGCCATCAAGAACGAATTGAAGAAAGACATCAACCGTTTGGATATTCTTCAAGAAACGGGTAGGCTCTACTATTTTCTGAAACAGTATGACAGCGCGTACGTTCATTACAAGCGCTTCGATTCCATTCGAAAAGTCAGAAACCTGAATATTTATCCCCATGAGGATATTAAAATCGCCTTTGTCTATGAAAAAATGGGCTTTGAAGCCGAGAGCGAGCGTCTCATGAACGCTTACACTACATACTGCGAGAATGACCAGTCTATCTACCAACCGGCGAGTATGGCTGTTAAATTGGCCTACGAAGGCCATGCCGACCAAGCCATTGAAGAGTTGAAGAAGTTTGCCACCAAAGACCACTTTCAGTATTGGGCGGTACTGTTTATGCGAAAAGATCCCTGTTTAGCGCCCTTACAATCGCACCCCGAATTCGAGCCGGTGATGCAAAAAATCGAAAACCGGTTTTGGAGCAACCACGAAGACCTCAAAAAGAACCTGGAAAGTAAAAATCTTCTGTAGTAAGCTAATTTACTGGTTCTCAAAAGGCAACGTTTACCCTATTCAAATTGTGAATATCTATTCTTGTTTTTAGCCCTAGAAGGTGTATGCTTCCTCCTATCTTTGGCAGCCCAAAAACAATGAAAAATGAGTGCAACCTGGTACGAGTGTAAAGTAAAATATAGAAAACTGGACGAAGCTTCCGGAACCTTGAAAGTGAAAACCGAACCTTTTTTGGTCGATGCCATTTCCTACACCGAAGCGGAAAGTAGAATTACCGAAGAAATGCAGGCCTACTTGGCCGAAAGTGAAGAGATCAAGATAACCAATATCAAAGTGGCCAACTATGCCGAGATACATCCCTTTGAGAATTCAGACCGTTGGTTCAAATCGAAAATCTCTTTGATCGCTTTTGATGAGGAAAGCGGTAAAGAGCGCAAGACGAACGAATATTTACTGGTTCAGGCTAACGATGTAAAAGAAGCCTATGACAATACCGTACAGGTGATGAAAGATACTATGGGCGATTATACCATACCGGCCATTACCGAATCGCCTATTATGGATGTTTTCCCTTACTTTTCGGGAGATGAAAATGAAATGGAGAAGCTTGAAAAATTCAATGCCTTAAAAGATTCCGTTCCCGTGAATTTGGAAATGGATGAAAAATTGGAGCTGGCCGATGTGATGGCCGACTCTGAAGAGGAGTAATCCGCACACGGACATAAAAAAATGCCTTCCAAAAACCAAGCTTCTGGAAGGCATTTCTATTTAATATGATGAAGGATTTTTTACAATCCCTAGATGGATTCTATTCAACCGTTCGATGGTTCAGGCGAATTAACTACTCATTCGATACTCCAAATTACTGGTTTCCGGTTTTTTGATTTTTTCAAGATACACGGAAATATTATGAGCCAACAGCTTGGTACGCTTGAGATGGGTATCAATAAGATTCGAAATCTGGTCAAGAGCTGTTTCGTGTGTACGAATTTTCAAATAGATGAACGTACATGAATTTTCAAGGTACGACACTTCGGTATTCAACTTATAGAAGACAGAAAAATCTTCATGGGTTTTAGGTTCTACCAAGTAAGACCCCAATTGTTTTTTAAAAAACTCAATGTCCCTCTCATTTCTATCCAATCTATTGAGCTGAACGGCAAAACTCCGCCGCAACAGAGAATTACTTTCGAATAAGCTAGCTTTCTTTTCCATCTAAAACGTTGTAGTTAAGTGTTCTTCGTGCGACAAAGGTATCTGTAACTTACTGAAGTTCTTACAATAAACAGATATTTAACCCAAATTTCACATCGAATTTACCAATCTGCAAAAGAGATGTTAATAAAGTTAATAAGTCCTTAAATTTGAAGCACTTATATTATCATTCCTCCGATTCGCCCTCGGCACAATTGATTAAATAGCTCTCTACATTCTTGTGAATTTCGCGAAATGCGTTCAATTGTTTTTTGGCCTCTACGATGTAACCACTCATAGGTATTTGGTCACTTTTGAGCCCCGTAATGATATCTTTGTTATTCTTAGAGCAACGGTCCATTGCACGTCGCAATTGATCGAGCCTTTCATAAAGACTGTAAGTGGTAGGTTCTGAGCGGTAAGAGCTCAGCTGCCCCCTTAATTGCATAAGGTTTCTTTGGTTTCTTTCCAGTCGGGCCACCAGCGCATTATTGCTGTCCGATTCCCAGTTCAGGTAGCGATTTTGTTTAAATTTTTCCATAGCAGTAGTGTTAAGATGTTGAGTTTTGTAAGAAAGTATCAGGGATGTCTTCTAAAGTTACGAAAAAAAATACTACATCGATTTCGTAAAAGTCATAAAATCAGAGTTTAACACATTTTAACTATTGGCAGTTTTTACCTGTGGCAATAAATTGTTTTTTACGGCACCATCGGGCCACGGGCTACCAGTAACTTGCAGTATGAACATAAATTTTGAATACGATAACGTAAGTGCCAGTGACCGCTTAGAGCAGTTGGCAACAGATAAAATCAGTAAACTTTTCGACAGATACGATTTTCTGGTTCGGGCGGATGTTTTCTTCAAAAAAGAAAATACCTCAAGCCCAGAAACAGGCCTCATTTGTAACATACGCCTCAGTGCACCAGGCCCTCGCCTATTCGCCGAGGCCAGTAACGATACTTTTGAGACCTCTATCAGGGAATCGGTGTCAGAGTTGGAAAGACAACTGAAAAAGAGAAAAGATAAAATGAAAAGTCACTAAACTATGGAAGATATGAGTGTATTAAGTACCGATGAAAATATGTTGACTTTGGTCTATAGCTCAAAGTCGCACTTGGGCAAGCAAGTGCTTGGCTACGTTCAAGGAGCAGGTGATGCCCTACGTACCATAGATATTGCTGAAACGAAATTGGGCCATGCCGTATGGGTAACCTTGGCAGATGGGCTCGGAAAAGACTTGGGTGAACTGTTCTCGCTCGACAATACCGAAACGTTGGATATTGAGGATAGCGATTCGTTCGATACCGATGATTGGTTAAAGCTAATCGATAACAATCCGGAGCTTTTGCAGAACCCGATTGCCATTAAAGGCAAAAAGTTTATGCAGGTCACCAGTCGCTCGGAAGTATTAAAATTCTTTGAAGTCGATTCGGCCGGTCTTGAAAAGAAGAATATGGGTGAAGAGCCGGTCACCAAGTCGACAACGAAAGACGAATCTTTTATTTAAACAAACACTTAACATCAAAAAAGCCACCGTAAAGGTGGCTTTTTCTATTGTTGGCTATCCTCATCCTCGAACTCCAGTTTGGCCATGGTCTTGGACAAACGGGCGGAATAAGGTTGGTCTATAATATCTTGTAATAATCGTTCTCTTTTACGTTCCGAGATATCGAGTGTATCAACGATATCGCGCGTGCGCCTCATATCGGCAACTCTTTCTTCCTTTAAATTGATGCGTTCTTCAGGGGTCAAAATCATCTGAGGCTCAAAACGTTCCATCACCGTATATTTGGTAACCTCATGTTCTTTTTTTGATTGCTCCTGCGCCTGAAGCGCCACATTACCTGCGGTAAATGCCATAACCAGGCATATACCCTTAAAAATTAATTTTTTCATAGGGGTTTTTCATATAGTCTCGTGAGCTAAGTTAGAAATTGGCACTAGCCATCGTATGCAAACGGGTTGAACGGCATAACAAATCGATAAAACGAAAAATTAATACCTTACCAACAACCAACAATAGTTCTTATGTTCAAAAAAGCGGTTCTCTTAATCCTATTCTGTGTCTCAGTATCAGCAATCAGCGCCCAAAATGCCCCATCCATCTCATCGGCCACCGTTTCTTTTCGATTTGAATCGAAAGGCGTAGATGGCAGCATTGGCGGTTTTAAATCTACCTCCCAAATCAATTCTAATGATCTGATCAAGGCCCGATTATCGGGTTCTGTACAAGTCGAAACCCTGAAAACCGGAAACTTTTTAAGGGATTGGTCTTTAAAAAGTGAAAAATACTTTGATGCCGACGCCCACCCAAAAATACTATTTGAAAGTAATGAAATTAAAGCAACGTCACAACACAACGTTTATGAGGTAACCGGTACTTTGACCATAAAGGGCATAAAAAAACCGATTACCCTAACTTTTGAGCAGCAAGGTAATCGGCTTATCGGTACTACCAGTCTTTATACGTCTGATTTTGACATTCAAATTAAAGATGAGCGTACCGAAAATAAGGTGTCGGTTCGTATACAACTGACTTTAGGTTCAGGCCATCTCAAGTAGTGAGCGCATTTCCTGCTGGTCGGTAGTAACACCGTACACTTTTTCATCTACTTCCATCGCCTTGGTCGCGCCTAAATTACCCACGTACAGCGGTACAAAGCCTATGTCAGAAATTAGTTGCTCCGTGACCTTTCTACTCTTTACATCTTGGGCCGCAAAGGGTATGGCAATAGGTTCCTGCTCATCAAAGGCTCTATTTTTTAGGTCTTTATGGTAAATCGTATTGAAAGCCTTGGCTGTTAAAGCCGTCGTAAACTTCATCGCCGTGTACTCAGATGCGTTTCTATTGTCATCTCTCACCTTTTGAGCCACGTCACCATCTCTTTCAGGATATGGATTGGTGGCATCAATGATAACCTTATCACCATATTCCCCGGCATAAACCTCGGCGGTCTCATCAATTGCTTTAAAAGGAGTGGCCAGTAAATACACATCTACACTTTCTTCAAAAGCATGTGCAACACTCACTGCTTTCGTGTTCTTACCACCCTCCAAAACCAAATCTTTTAATTCTTCAGGATGTCTGGAACTAAACAAAACTTCATGACCGGCCTTGGCCCAATGTTTGCCTAACGTTCCTCCTATTTTACCGCTTCCTATAATTCCAATTTTCATATTCTGTATCGATTTTATTCCGTAATCACGGAAGTTCTTTTTTATTTTTTCCTAAGCGAATTGTTCTTCTGCTTGCAACTGAAGCTCTCCCCTGGCCGGGTAATTTTCTTTTTCCACATAATCAATCATACTTAATATGTCGTCGAAAGAAGGTCTAGCAAAAGGCATGGTCTGTACCGAAGCAGCATATAGCGTTCGATCAGGCTTCACCAAGAATAATCCTGGTTCTGAAAACTGTTCGGGTTCTTTATCCGAAATACCTTTGGAAAGATAAAGTCCCCAATCGGTAGCCTGCTGCTTGGTCAAGCCATAGGCCAACGGCAATTCGGGGATATTCCATTCTTCTGCCGTTTTTTGGGCAGTTTTTTCATCATTCATACTTATGGCCACCACATTAACATCTCTATCAATGAACTTGTTGAGCTTTTGTGATAATTCTTCTAACTGCTTTTTACAAATCGGACAATGCAGCCCCCGATAAAAAACAATCATGGTAAAGGAGCCATTATCTTGGGCATCCATTTTCCATTTGGTACCATTTATTAAGTTCAATTCTAGTTGGGGTACTTTTTCTCTTGGTATTAACATGTATTAAATTTTAATGATTTAGGGTATCGACCACTACGGACACCGGTTGAATTTGGTCTTTGACCTTTTCGTAACGTCTAAGTTGTGGTCGTGTTAAAATATTCGACATTTCGGCCCTCTGCTGATCGGCCAACTGAGACAGCAAGAACATCTTATCTTCGGGAGACATTTCAGCTTTCTGAATCTTGTTCTCACGAATCAAAAATTCTTCGAGCTTTTTCTGAAACAAGAGCACTTGATCACTACCAAGCACCAGCTCGGGCTGATAAGCCCTGGTCAGGCTTTTGGCCCAGGTTTCACTGCTTTTGCTTCCCTCTTGAAAATACGTGTCTTGACCTCTCATGATGGTTACCAGTCCGAAACCGGAAAACAACAAGGCCCAAAATGTCGAATTCTTTTTCATAACATTAGTCTTTCTCTTTCCATTCGTTTTCAAATGCGAAACTTTTCTGAGGTTTTCTCTCACGCTCCGCTTGTTCCTGCTCCTGAAGTTCGTCGGACAGGTTTTCAAGTTCACCACCATAATAACCTATGGCTACAGCAGTAGAAATATGATATCCTTTCGGTACATCGAATACCTCTTGTGCTTTCTTCCAATCTACGCCGGCCATATGGTGAATTGCAATGCCCATATACTGTGCCTGTACGGTCATATTACCCATCGAAAGGCCCAAATCATGTAGCGCATGAAAGTTCTCTTCTCCCTCAGGAGTTTTCTCTTTATAAGCGGTCAACATCAATACAGGGGCGTTTTTTGCCCATTCTTGATTGAAATCGCTTAAAGTGTTCATTATTTTGTCATAACCTTCGTTGCCTTTAAAGGCATAGATGAATCGCCACGGTTGCCAATTGTAACAACTGGCAGCCCAGCGAGCTGCTTCGAATAACTTTTTCATATCATCCTCCGTCACCGGTTTCTGGTCAAATATTCTAGGACTGTAGCGCTGTTTTATCAGAGCATATAGCTCATGGTCGTTATTAGCAATTTTATCCAACGCAATTTGTTCTATCTCGTTCATATCATTCTTGTATTAAAGTTTTTCTTCAAGATAGCAGAACATGAGCCAAGGGATTGATTCATGCGATTCGATTTTTGATGGAAAAAACATCGTATCGAATGGGGCTAAGAGCAACTCAAAAGGGTCAATCGAAACCCTAATTTTGTTTAACTTCGCCGCTTCAAAACAGCTTTTTTATGTGGGTGTGGATAATCTTCATTGCAGTAGTAATCGTATTCTTGGCATTGGACCTTGGGGTATTTCACAAAAATGAACACGTTATTAAAAGTAAGGAAGCTGGTATATGGACCGCCGTCTGGGTGTCCGTAGCCCTGGGCTTCAGTGGAGTCATTTACTGGCTGTTTAGTAGTGGATTGGTCGAAAACCCTACCGGACTCACGCCGAACAATGCCGTTTTAAAGTATGTTACCGGCTATTTGATTGAACTTTCGCTCAGTATCGACAATGTATTTGTTATTGCCGTTATCTTTTCGGCATTTAAAATTCCCGCGTTGTACCAACACCGGGTCCTTTTTTGGGGCATCTTGGGCGCCATAATCTTTAGAGGATTAATGATTCTCTTTGGGGTGGCGCTGATTACCAAATTTGAATGGATTATTTACGTGTTCGGCGTATTTCTGTTATACACGGCCTTTAAGATGTTAAAGTCCGATGACAGTGATTTTGACCCGAAAAACTCATGGATTTTTAAACAGGCGAAAAAACTTTTCCCGATTACAGGTCAACTGCACGGGCATGATTTCTTTGTGAAGCGAATGGGGGTTCGGGCAGCCACCCCATTATTTATGGCATTGATAGTCATCGAATTGACCGACGTTCTTTTTGCCCTCGATAGCATACCGGCGATTTTGGCGATTACAGCGGACCCATTTATCGTATTCAGCTCGAACATATTGGCCATTCTAGGGTTGCGCTCTATGTATTTTCTTATTTCCCGCATGTTGGAGAAGTTCCGGTATATCAATTACAGTTTGGTGGTCATTTTGGCCTTTGTTGGTCTCAAAATGCTCTTTTCGCACTATATCGAGCTTCCGGAATGGGTATCATTGACCGTGATATCGGTTTCGTTGCTGGCTGGTATAGTCGCATCACTGCTCATTCCTGAAAAGGAAGGTGAAGAACCTATCTCCACCGAAGGGGAATGATTTATTTACCTTTAAATATTGAATGGTAGATTTTGCCTACTACCCAATTCCCTACAGGAAAGTAGAGCGCAAAAAACAAGGCCATACCCAAAGAGAAATTTCTGATTCCGAAGAATTGGTCCAAAAGGTTGTTGGGGTACGCATAGGAAGTCTCCAATCCATAACCTGCGAACTCCAAAATACCCATTGCGATGAGTCCGTACGCATATTGCATGTGAAAGGGCAAGTTTCTCAGCAATAATGAAATGGGAACCATGTAAAGAATATAGCAAGTGATGACCTGCCACCAATACGTAAACTTGGCAATTTCAACAGCTGCACCGAACCAGTTCATCAAGAGCCCCCATAAAAAATAGACCACACAGTAAATGGCTATCAATCGCTTATCAACGTTTAATTGTGTTTTGGCCCAAGAAATCGGTTGGTTCATAATAGTAGTGATTAGGCAAGTTTAGCGTCGATTATCTCCAAGGCATCCTTGACAGTTTGCATCTGCTCCATATCTTCATTTTCGAGCATAATGTCAAACTCATCCTCTACATCTAGTACAATATCTACCAAATGGGCCGAATTGATATTGAGCTCATTGATAAAATGGCTGTTCATTTGAATATCATCTACCGAAACATCGTCCGGTAAATAAGTAGATATGATCGCCTTAAGCTTATCGTACTTTTGGTTTTCATTCATAGGTTCTTTCCAATTTAAAAACGCTTAAAAATAGTACAAGCATTCACATCGCCAAAACCAAAACTTGCCTTGGCCAGAACCTGAACGGAATAATCCATCGTTTGGGTAGGAATTTTGGAGGGATGCACCCACTTCTCTATTTCAGGATGTAGGTCTTCACAATTGACGGTTCCAAAAAATTTGTTCTCTCGCATCTGAAGGATGGAAGCAACCAATTCAATGCTCCCGGAAGCTGCCAAGCAATGACCAAAATGCCCTTTGAAGGAATTGATAAAAGGAAAATCTTTGCCCGAACGACCTAAGGCCTGGCTCCAATTCGAAATTTCAACGGGATCTTTGGTAGTAGCTGTTAAATGCCCGTTTATGGTATCGATATCGTTGGTCTCAATTCCCGCATTGGAAACGGCTTGAGCAATGCAGCGTTGCACCGACTCGCTATTGGGGGCGGTCATGCTTCCCTCTCCCCTTTGTCCGCCACTATTGACGTGCCCACCCAACACTTCGGCATAGATGTTGGCACCCCTTTGTAGAGCGCTCTCCAAAGACTCCAAAACAAGAGCTCCCGCCCCACTGCCCGGTACCAATCCCGCAGCGGATGCACTCATAGGGCGGCTGGCCTTTTCCGGTTGATTATTATAGGTTCGAGGCAAGATGCGCAGAGCGTCGAAGCCTCCCCAGACATAAGGGCCACTATCGCTGGTACTACCTACGAGCATTCGTTTTGCTTGTCCGTTCTTGATACGTTCATAACCCATCAATAGGGCCTCTGTTCCGGTACTACAGGCAGAAGAATTACTTGTCACCTGATTTCCGCAACCTAATTTTCCCCCTAGAAAAGCACTGATACCGCTCGACATAGTCTGAGCTACCGCGGTACTTCCCAATCGGCGTACTTGTCCCTTATCAATATTATGAATGGCCTCATGAAATTTATCGACCCCTAAGGTTCCCGAACCAAAAACCACTCCGGAATCCCAATCAGGTCGGTTTTCTTCGGAGGGATGCAAACCTGCATCTGACCACGCTTGTGAACCTGCAATGACACCGTAAATAATACCGGTGGACTGGAGTCCCTTCAACTCTAATGAATTAAAGTATTTATTTAATACAGCATCGTTAACTATGGGTTTACTTGCAATTTGACAAGAGAAATTCAACTCTTTTAGTTGAGGGACGTAGCGTATGCCGCTTATGCCCTCTTGCATTGATGCCGTGAACTCGTCCAGACCGATTCCATTTGGGGCACAAACCCCCAACCCGGTAATTACCACCCTATTGCTCACTTGAGTTCTTTTTAATCATTCCTGAAATCGTTCCCTTACAAACCAATTCTTTTTGAGCGTTGAACATTCTCACTTGACACTTCAATTTATTGAACCGAAAATAGACCTTTTCAGATGTGACGGTGACCTTCTCGCCCGGAAATACCGGTGCCAAGTATTCCATTTCAGCACTGCTCATGGCGACCAATAAATTACCATAGCCCTTATCATCATCCTTCAGTAAAAATATTCCCAAACAAACAAGCCCTATTTGGGCGCAACACTCGGTTAGAAGCACTCCTGGGGTCACCGGATGATTTTTAAAGTGGCCTTCATAAAAATAGGCATCGACAGGAAAGGTATAGAACCCTTCCGTTCCATCATCACTCACGGAGTTCAATCCATCCACAAATAAAAAAGGCTCGGTATAGGGTAACTGATCAAGTATTTCTTCGTAGGGCATAGTTTTTTCATTGATTAGCGCAAACTTTCTCCTCCGTCCACGGTGATTACCGTTCCTGTAATCCATCGGGCTTCTTCCAATGTCAACAAATAGACGGCATTGGCTACATCTTCGGGTGTAGTCAACCTTTTGTTCGGATTTCGCAATAAGGCATTCTTCTTTAACTCTTCATGCTTCGGAATCATTCGAAACGCCTTGGTATCGGTCGTTCCGGCCTGAATGCAGTTTACTTTAATTCCGATAGGCGCAAACTCCAAAGCCATATTTCTTGTCAGGGCCTCCAACGTAGCCTTGGCGGCGGAAACAGCGGCATAGCCTTCCCAAGCCTTCTTATTGCCTTCTGAAGTAAAGGATATGATTCGAGCATCTTCGGCGAAAAGTGAATGCTTGATCAAATCTTGTGCCCATTCGTACATGCTCAAGGCCATAGCGTTCAAAGTCAATTGAAAATCCTGCAGGTTCAAAGAAGTGCCGTCATTACCACCCATTGGTTTTAAACTGCCCTTGGCAATGCTGTGAACCATTACTTTAATACCCGATGAAGTGGATTGTAAAGAGCCTATTTCTTGCAAAACCGCTGCTCTTTTATCGGCACGGGTAACATCAACATTAAAACTTTTCACCTGAGCACCCATTAAAGTAATTTCTTGATAATAACGTTTAATTTCTTCTAAATCAGATTTCCTGTCTCGGTGAACAATGAGAATATTATAATTCGCTTTGGCCAATTTCTTAGCAGTAGCCAAACCTAGTCCGCTACTACCTCCCAGTATCAAGGCCCAGTATTTTTTTGGTTCTTTAGACATCATCATTTGCTACAATTACCATTTTAGCAAAACCCTTTGGGCGGAAAAACCAGGTCCAAAACTCAGCATCAGCCCCTGCTCGCCCTTTTGAATATCTTTTTGCATAAACCGCTCCAAAACATACAAAACCGTGGCACTGCTCATATTACCGAATTGCCGTAGTACCTCACGGGTGTCATCGATGTTTTTATCCATTTGCCCAAAAAGTTCTTCTACCGTTTGTACAATTTTTCTACCGCCAGGGTGAAAAATCAAATGATCGACTTCCTCAATTGAAGTTCCGTTCTTTTTTAGAAACGGATGGATGATGGATGGAAAATGTTCAGCAATGGTATCCGGAACCGCAATATCCAGAACCATTTTCAACCCTAAATTCGTCAGGTCGAACCCCATCATATGAGTGGCATCCTTAAAATGGTACATCTCACCGGCTACCAATGCTGGTCCCTCTGCATTTTCTTCCGAGGATAACAAGACACAGGCCGCTCCATCGCCAAAAATGGCGGCGCTGACCATATTGGGCATGGAATAATCATTTAATTGAAACGTAGCGGTCGGACTTTCAACTGCCACTACCGCGGCCCTTTTTCCAGGATTGGACCGAAGGAAATTATTGGCGTAAATCATTCCGGAAACCCCCGCAGCACAACCCATTTCGGTAACAGGAAGCCGCACAATATCTTGCTTGAGCCCTAAATCGTTGATGAGATAAGCATCAAGGGAAGGAATCATGATACCCGTACAACTTACCGTAATTATATAATCTAACGATTCGGGTGACCATGATTGTTGCTGTAATGCTTTTTCAAGCACAGCCTTCCCCAATTTCTTGGCCTCTCGAGCATACACTTCATTTTTCTCTTCAAAAGAGGTGATGGTGAACACCTCTTCAGGCCGCATAATGCTGTAGCGCCTATCGACAGCCGCCCCTTCGAACATTTTAACCACCTTGCGGCGAAATCGCTCTTCTTGATCCGATAGCCATAAATCAACTAACGGTATGATATCTTTGGTATCCCGCCAATATGGGGGTAGTTCTTTGGTTACGGTCGTAACTCGTACATCATTCATATATTCTGCTTATTCTTACGGGTCATGACCCAGCTGTATCGAAAGGCCCATTGCCATTTAATTTGATGTTCCACAAAGGTCAACCCTTTGGACATCTCTTTGAGCTCCTTTCTCAAAAACCCCCTTTTGATGGAGGTAGCACCATCTTTTCTGGCCATTTCGGTCTTTATAAAAATAGTACTAAAGAGCTCAAATAAGTAGTACGCCCAGGTACTTCTTTGTAAATCGTTTATAATCAAAGCGATTGAAGGAATTTGTGCCAATTTCTTCAAAAAAGCTGATAATTGAAATTCTTTGATATGGTGTAAGGTCAAGGTACACAAAACAAAATCTACGGGAATATTGAGATTTTCCCAGTCGAAAATGTTTTGATTTAGAAAGACAATCTCTGGATACTCTTTTGATTTTTCTCGAGCTATAGCCAAAGCAGTTTCGTTTAGGTCAACTCCGTAGCATTTTACCTTTCGATTTTGTTTTCGGGCCTGTAAAACTACTTTTCTAAGCATTTCCCCATCCCCGCAACCCACATCTAATATCGTATACGATTCTTTGTCGAACCTGTTTATATTTTGATTCAGGTGACTTAAGGTAATTTTAGTACCACCTAAAATTCGATTGCATCGATTGATATCTTCAAAAACAGGTAGTAAGGTTGCTTTTGGTATGTTTTTGCCATCCATCAGCTCTTCTCCTTTAAATCTATTTTTTAAGTTAATCATTAGCTGATAGGTTTACCATGAGTACACTTGACCATAAAGTTTAACAACCCCGGTGTTTTGCCCACTGCCTTCAATAGTATGTTTGATAGTTTCGGTTTCAACAGTATTTTCTGCAATTGCCTGCCCCACCAAATTCTTTTCTGAAAGGCTTTCTTCCACTTACGGATATAATTTTTCTCCAATTGCTCACGGGTCATGGTGGAGCCCGAAAAAAAATCGACCAGTAACTCGGAAGCAATTTTTGCGCTATGAATGGCCATCGCCATACCGTTACCACATAAGGGATGTATGAGCCCCGCCGTATCTCCGCACATGATGATATGGTTTTCTACCGCTTGTTTTGGTTCAAAAGAAATCTGGGCGATGGTCAAAGGTTGGTCAAAAACAGGTTGTGCCTCTTTTAAGAAATTCCCCAGGAATGGGTTTTTAGACACCACCTGCTGGTTGTAATTCTCGATATTTCCGGCCTTTTGAAAGCTATCGTAGGATGCGAGATAGCAGAAATTGACCGCCCCGTTTTCAGTTTTGGATAGTCCGCCATATCCTCCCTCAAAATTATGCAAGCCTACCAGGTGTTCAGGAAAGTCCTCTAAATGATAATGGTTTTTAACAGCCATCCAACTTGATTTGTTTTGGATGAAACTTCTATCCAAAGCCTTATCAAGCACACTTCTCTTTCCGTATGCTCCGATTGTAAATATTGAAGTAATAGTTTCATTTAAACTTGTATTCACCTCAAAATAAGAATCTTTAAACAAAACATTATTCACTTGACCTATTAAAAAATGGACACCGACCTGTTGGGCCCTTTGAAAGAGATGATGGTCAAAGGCATAACGACTGATACCTACTCCTCCAAGCGGTAATTTACTTTTGACAGAGACGCCCCGAACCGTACTGAACTGCAATTCTTGAATGGACACCGCACCCTTTTCTTGCAACCCGACATCCAAGCGCTTCAAGTAGGGAACCACTTCGTTGGACACATATTCACCACAAACCTTATGATTCGGATATTCGTTTTTTTCAATGACCAGAACACTTCTCCCCTCCAATACGAGATGAATGGCAGCCGTAAGTCCTGCCAAACCACCACCAATTACGATAATTTCATAATCACATTTCACTCTTGGAAGATAGGGTTTTGTATAAAAAATCCCGACCTGCATTAGGTCGGGATTTCTAAAGGAACTTATTTAGCGGGAACAATTATCCCTTCACTTGCTGTTTTGCTTCTTCTTTCAAGGCTTCACTGGCCACAATAGCCAATTCTACCCTTCTATTCTTTGCCTTACCTTCTTTTGTTTCGTTGTCGGCAACCGGCTGCGCTTCGCCATACCATTTGGTAGTCAATCTACCGGAATCGATACCCTGCGATACCAAATAATTGCTTACCGAGGTAGCCCTACTTTTTGACAACTGCATGTTGTAATCATCAGGACCAGCACTATCGGTATGCCCTTCAACCAATACGTTCGATTTAGGATATTCCTTTAAAATATCGGCCAGACTATTCAATGTCGTCTGCGAAGTACCTTTTACATCACTTTTGTTGGTGTCGAAATACACTCCGGCATCCTCATTAAAGGTAACGTTGATACCCTCACCAACCCGTGTCACTTCAGCTCCAGGAATTTCTTCCTCGATACGCTCTGCCTGTCTATCCATTCGGTCACCGATATATCCACCGGCAACCCCGCCGATAGCGGCACCCAAAATAGCACCCAACACGGTATTATTACCATTACCTACATTGTTGCCGATAACACCACCTATGGCAGCGCCACTACCGGCACCTATCACGGCTCCTTTCTGTTTGTTGTTCGCATTCTGTACGGTTTTACAACCGACTACCATGGACATTGCCATGATGATATAAACTGATTTTATAGCTAACTTCTTCATTTGTAGTTTTTTATTGTTTATTAAACGTGTACACCACCGCAATTGGGGAACCGTTCACGTTTACATTTGACTTTAAGGTCATACTGGCACTTGATAAGGAAACAATATCCATACCGTAACCAGTTCTACCGTTAATGTCTTTTTTCTTTTCGTCGATATACTTAAACTGTAAGCGATCGGCCCCAGCTTCGTTTTCTACCACCGACCATCTAATATTACGAACTCCCGAAGGGCAGGCACCCGTACTACTGTTGATGTTGTAGTTACCCGTACTGTTGTTTTCCAAAAAATACCAAGTACTTCCTTCAAAGCAGTAGGCGTCGGCATCGTTGAACAACTTGGCTTTGTAATCACCTTGTTCACCTTCATACGATACATCATTAAGAACCCATGTTCCGTTGATGGTATCACGTTGCTGTCTTACTTCCTTTGAGAGGGAACAGGAGGTTAAGACCAGAAAAAGTGCACCTAGCACCCAACTATTCTTTATCATAATTAAAAATTTAGTTTGAATAGATACGAGAGCATCGCTTATAACGACCAGCCCTACACGTTAATCTATCGTTAATTTCGATGGCAAGATGCCACCATTTGTCGAGACAGGTGCGTTTTAAAAAGGAAGATTTTTGCTCGATTACTAATACGCAAGTAGTTCATTCAATGCCTCGGCAAACCTAGTTTTTGGAAGGTATCCATTTTCCAAAGCTTTGGCGAAGGGTATCGGCGTTTCTAAACTGGCCACCCTTTTTATGGGAGCATCTAAATATTCAAATCGATTTTCGGTAACAATGGCAGAAATATCACTGGCAACACCCCCAAAAAGGCTATCTTCTTGGAGAATAATTAACTTACCTGTTTTCTCTACTGAGACATAAATGGATTCGATATCCAACGGGCAAAGGGTACGCAAATCCAAAAGGTCGGCGCTGATATCTTTACGTTCATTTAAAACTGCCAAAGCCCAATGCACAGCGGCGCCATAGGTAACGATAGTTACATCACGACCTTCTTTTAGCAACGCAGCATGACCGAATGGAATGTTGTAATATTCATTAGGAACCTCTTGATAAATACTTCTATACAATGCCTTATGTTCAAAAAACATGACGGGATTGGGGTCTTCAATAGCAGTAGCCAAAAGTCCCTTAGCATCAAAAGGAAATGCCGGATAGACCACTTTGAGTCCCGGGGTTTTCGTAAACCATGCTTCGTTGGTTTGCGAATGAAACGGACCGGCACCTACATCGCCTCCACAAGGCATTCGAATGACTACTTGGGCAGATTCGCCCCAACGGTAGTGTGATTTGGCCAAATAATTAACAATGGGATTGAACCCTGAGGTGGCAAAATCGGCGAATTGCATTTCCATCACCGCTTTCATGCCGTTTATAGATAGGCCCATGGCGGCCTCCACGATTCCCGATTCGCAAATTGGCGTGTTCCTGACCCTATTCTTGCCGAACAACTCAACAAAACCCTCCGTCACCTTAAAAACCCCACCATACTCCGCTACATCTTGGCCCATTATCACCAAATCATTGTTTCGTTCCATCGACTGCTTTAGACCCTCTGAAACAGCATCAACAAATCGGATGTTAGAAGTAGTACCTTTTGGTTTGATTTCCTCAAAATTATGCGGATGGTATACATCCACTAATTCTTGGGTTAAATTGAATTCTACAGAGGGTTCATCAAAAGCAATTTTCAAGTGCTCACTGATTTCATCTTCTATTTTTGTCCTTAATTCTTCAATTTGCCCTTTATCGAGCAGACCCTCTCTTATTAAGAAAGATTCGTAGTTGCTTATAGGGTCTTTTTCGGCCCATTCCTGCAATAGTTCTTCCGGAACATATTTAGTACCGCTTGCCTCTTCGTGGCCACGCATGCGAAACGTAATGAATTCCAGCAGTACAGGCCTAGGGTTTTCCCGTATGGACTGGCATAAGGTCTTCACTTGGGTATAAACCTCGGTAATATTATTCCCTTCAATCGTATACGATTCCATTCCGTAGGCCTGTCCCCTATCGGATAAGCGTTTGCAATTGTATTGTTCATTGGTGGGGGTAGAGAGACCATAGCCATTGTTCTCAATACAGAACAGTACTGGTAAATTCCACACCGAGGCGATGTTCAGCGCTTCATGAAAATCTCCCTCACTCGTACCTCCTTCGCCGGTAAACACCGCGGTAACCTTTTCTCTTTCATTGATCAGATCGGCCAGGGCAATTCCATCAGCCACGCCTAATTGGGGACCTAAATGGGAAATCATACCCACAATCTTATATTCTTGCGTACCAAAATGAAAACTACGATCCCTTCCTTTGGTAAATCCGCCTAGCTTTCCCTGCCATTGGGCGAATAAACGCGAAAGTGGCACTTCACGGGTCGTAAAAACCCCTAAATTTCGATGCATCGGCAAAATGTATTCATCCGCATGCAGGGCACTCGCAACACCTACCGAAATGGCTTCTTGCCCCATGCCGCTGAACCATTTTGATATTTTTCCTTGCCGTAGCAAAACCAGCATACGCTCTTCGATCATACGCGGTTTTAGCATTCGCTCATATAACTGCACCAAAGTAAAATTGCTGATTCCTTTCTTTTGAAATTCCATGGAGAAATTTGGGATACCTTTAAATTAGTTACCAATGTAAAAGTAGAAAAAAGGCATCATTCCCAAATACGGATGTCGGCGGCATACTATGCAATATTTTTTACCTTTGCCTAAATATTAATGTTGATGCTATGAGTGCGATACCCAGTGTTGATTTAAAGGATTTCGTTTCTGAAGACCCAAAACGAAAGCAAAAATTTATAGAAGAAATTGGAGCCGCTTTTGAAAATATCGGCTTTGTGGCCCTAAGCGGACACTTCCTTTCCGATGAGTTGGTAGAAAATCTTTATACGGAAATCAAAAGATTTTTTGATCTGCCCCAAGATATAAAAGACAAGTATGAAATAGAAGGCATCGGTGGCCAACGCGGTTATACCTCATTTGGTAAAGAACATGCTAAAGGAAGAAAAGAAGGCGATTTGAAGGAATTTTGGCATTTTGGCCAGTATGTGGAAAACAATCCCAAGCTAGAGGAGGAATATCCTGATAATGTAACGGTCGACGAATTGCCCGAATTCAATGAGGTAGGTAAGGAAACTTTTCAAATGCTCGAGAAAACGGCCCAGTATGTATTGAGGGCATTGGCTCTTCACCTTGATTTAGAGGAAACGTATTTCGATGACTACATCAAAAATGGCAACTCCATTTTAAGGCCCATCCACTACCCCCCTATCACTAGCGAACCTAAAAATGCGGTTCGAGCGGCAGCCCATGGCGATATTAACTTAATCACCCTTCTAATGGGTGCCCACGGTAGAGGTTTGCAAGTACAGAACCTCGAAGGGCAATGGGTCGATGCCATTGCAAGGCCTGACCAACTGATGATCAACGTTGGGGATATGCTTTCTAGATTATCGAACAATAAGCTAAAATCAACGATACACCAAGTGGTCAATCCGCCAAAGGAATTGTGGGGCACTTCGAGATACTCCATTCCTTTTTTCATGCATCCTATCAGTGAGATGCCATTGAACTGTTTGGAGAACTGTATCGATGAAGACCACCCAAAACAATACGCCGATATAACGGCTGGCGAGTTTTTACATGAAAGACTCATTGAATTAGGATTGATAAAAGCGTAGTATGGATTTAAAAGATCAGCTTAAAAACCTTTTTCCGGATCACGAACCGCCAAAAGAAGAACCGACAGCACAGGAGAAAAGCGATGTTTGGCTTCAAGACAATCCTATTATCTGTAAATACGAAAAGAGGAAGGGAAAACCCATTACCATATTAGAGGGTTACAACGGTGCCGATAGCGATTTTAAGAAATTAGCGAAAGAGATCAAGACCAAACTGAGCGTAGGCGGTAGTTTCAAGAACGAACAGATTATTATTCAGGGAGATTATCGTGAAAAAATAATGGAAATTCTAAAAGAAAAAGGCTTTTCGGTGAAACGTGTAGGAGGTTAATTACTTCAGCAAAAAGGACCGACCTTTTTTGTCATCACTTAGTGATTTCTGTTAATTATTTTTTGTTTTTTTTGATTAAATAGTACTTTTAATCGTCAAACCCTAATCCACCCAAAATAAATGAGTTCCCTTTTGCACATCACCAATGGAGATAGCTTTACGGAGAAACTAAAATCACTTAAGCTCAAAGGCGACATTATTACATGGCGCGAGATGTTATGCGAGGGCAAAACCCTCACCACAGTGGGCAGTGAATCTTTCTGGAAAACACGCTTTGAATTTCTCAATAAAAATTACAAGGTCTCGAAATCATGGTTTATTGAAAAGACCTTAAAAGAATACCGTTCTCTTTGCAACCACAAACAACAAGATGAGATCGTACTCTGGTTCGAGTACGATCTTTTTTGTCAAATAAACATGATTGCCGTTCTGAGCTGGTTAAAGGCGAATCGAAAATACGCGCAAATTTCATTGGTATGTAGTGGCAAAGAAGACGAGAGCGGTAAACTATATTCTTTGAGTGAACTGAGCGACGAGCAATTGCTTCATCTCTACAAGAACAAAACGGAGCTTACGCAAGATGATATCGAATACGCCGATTATGTTTGGCAACTTTACTGTAGTGACAACCCGATCCGTTTAGAGAATCTTTCCGATTTTTCGGAATTTCAATTTGAGTACCTGCCTGATGCACTTCATACGCACCTGCAACGCTTCCCTAGCATTAAAAACGGGTTGAACTCTATGGAGAATAACATTCTTCAAATTGCTTTGGACAAAAAGCCTGCCTCAAGAAAGGTCTTTTTGGCCGAGATACTTCAAAACCAAGGTTTCCTAGGTTTTGGCGATTCTCAATATGAGCGTGCCATTACCAGATTAAAACCATTGTTCTCAGGTTTTAACCCAGTTCGTTTGACCAAAAAAGGAAAGGAAATCTTAGAAAAACGCACCAGTTATTATTCTTGCATTCAAGACAATGATGTTTATTTAGGTGGTGCTTTGAAATACAATTTTCTTTTTAATACCGATTCTGGTAGGATCTTAAAACTATAGTATGAAATTAAGCCCTTCGGAGCTTATTCTCAATGCCGACCAGAGCATTTACCATCTTAATCTTTTACCTCAAGACATTGCGCCTACGGTAATCACGGTAGGCGACCCAGATCGTGTTGCCGATGTTTCAAAGCATTTTGATACCATCGAACTTCAAAAAGGTAAAAGGGAGTTTCACACCCATACAGGTACTCTTAATGGTCAGCGGTTAAGCGTCATCTCGACCGGTATTGGCACCGATAATATTGACATTGTTCTTAACGAACTGGATGCCTTGGTCAATATCGATTTTAACAATAGAACTGTAAAGGACCAAAAGACCAGTTTGAACATTGTACGAATTGGTACCTCAGGCGCCATTCAACCTGATATACCTATTGACTCGTTTTTGATCAGTGAGTATGCTATAGGTTTTGATGGGTTATTGCACTTTTACGACAGCGTCGATGTTCAGGTTCCGGAAATTACGGAGGCCTTTGTTGAGCATACGGAATGGCCCAAAAGAAAATCGACACCTTATGCGGTAACCTACGACGAGAGCTTGGCCTCTCAATTGAAATCAAATCGTATACGATTAGGCGTTACTGTTACCAATATTGGGTTTTACGGTCCTCAGGGTCGTTCCCTTCGTTTGGTACCCGACGACTTGAAATTAAAAGACCGCTTACAATCATTTCAATACAATGATTTACGAATCACCAACTTGGAAATGGAGACCTCGGGTATCTACGGGCTCTCAAAATTGTTGGGTCATAGAGCAGTTTCGATGAACTGTATCTTGGCCAATAGGGCAACCGGTGAATTCAGCAAAAAACCAGGCGAAAGTGTTGATGAACTCATCCGGTATACCTTGGACAGACTTTGCCCCTAACTCCTTAACCATTACTTTAACTACCGACCAAGCAGATTGGTTATTTTTACTATTCTATGAAGGAACGATTATACAGGCACCGCGACCTAAGCTGGTTGAATTTCAATGGGCGCGTTTTACAGGAAGCCAAGGACAATAGAAACCCTCTTTATGAGCGGATCAAGTTTTTGGCCATATTTTCCTCCAATCTAGATGAGTTCTTTCGAGTGAGGGTCTCTAAGTTGAGACAGATTAAAAATGTGGAGAAATCCATTCGAAAGAAATTAAAATTACGCCCCACCAAGACTCTTAAAGAAATTATTCAGGTAGTAGAAGCGCAACAAGAGGCTTTTGGTCGCATTTTTAGCGAAGAAATTGTTCCCGAACTACGAACAAACGGTATAGACCTGATTGAAAAGCAAGATTTCACTGAAAAACAGAGTGCCGAAATCCGAACCCTTTTCGAAAAAGAGGTTAAGAAGCATGTTGAAGTTGTCTCCGTTGTAGATGGAGAAACGCCATTCTTAAAAAACAACGCTCTTTACTTTTTTGTGCGATTTGCCAATGGCGACACTTGTTTTGTCTCTATCCCCTCTAATCAGCTGAACAGGTTTATAAACCTATCCCCAAACGAGGGTCATTATCCCGTTACTTTTTTGGATGATGTCATTGCTCAAGAAATTCCTTATTTATTCAAAGACAGGGTAGTACAATCTTTTTATGAAGTAAAGCTTTCACGAGACGCCGAGTTGTATTGGGAAGATAATTTTGATGGAGATATCGCCCAACAAATCGAGGAGTCATTAGCCCAGCGACACATCGGACAACCAACAAGACTGCTTTATGATTTTCGTATGCCCGAAGAAAATCGAGAGATGCTACGCACCTTATTAGGTCTTGGCAAAGTGGATATGTTTCCTGGGGGGAAATACCACAACTACAGCGATTTCATGTCTTTTCCTGACCCAACAGAAAATCCGAAGTTGCATTTTGAACCTCTTCCTCCACTGCCCCATCCTGAATTGAGTAAAGAAAAGTCTTTATTCGAGCAAATCAGTAAACGGGACCAAATCGTTCATTTTCCGTATCATCAATTTGACCCAGTGCTGAACTTTCTCGAGCAAGCGGCTACAGACCCATCGGTTACAAGCATTAAAATCTCACTGTATCGCATCGCCAAAGATTCCAAATTGGCACAAACCCTATTGCAGGCCTTGGAGAACGGTAAAAAAGTCATGGTCTTTGTAGAGCCCAAAGCCAGGTTCGATGAGGCGAATAATTTGGATTGGAGCCGAAAACTCAAAAAAAACGGAGCCGAAGTCTATCACAGCGATTTAGAAATAAAAGTACATAGTAAAATACTGCTTATAGAGCGAAAGGAAGAACAGCAATCGGTCAAATACGCCTACATAAGCACAGGCAACTTCAATCGAAAGACTTCTAAAATTTATGCGGACCATGGCCTATTCACGGCCAACGAAAAAATAGCAACGGAGTTACATCAGGTTTTCGAAGTGCTGGAGCGTAAACGCCTGGCCCCTGTCACAAAACATCTTCTGGTTTCCCCCTTTAGCACCAGAACCCAATTCATGCAACTGGTCGATACGGAAATCAAAAATGCCCGAACCGGCAAATCGGCATCCATCCGAATAAAAATGAACAGCCTGCAAGATCAGCGTATGATCGACAAACTTTATGAGGCTGCAGAAGCTGGAGTAAAGATCAGATTGCTTGTTCGCGGATTCTGTGGTGTCCACCTAGGGAATGAAGAAGCTGCCAAAAACATCGAAATCACAAGTATCGTCGACCGTTTTTTAGAGCATGGTCGTATCTATTGGTTCGAAAATAGTGGTGAGCCAAAAATGTACATAGGGTCTGCCGATTGGATGACCCGAAACCTTGATCGCAGAATTGAAGTGCTAACTCCCATATTCGATGAAGCCGTTTTCAATGAGTTGGAATATATTTTAACCTTACAGCTGACTGACAATGTCAAGGCGCGACTGGTCGATGAAACGGAAAGTAATACCTATGTCAAAAATGAGTCCGTACCAAACCGCTCACAGTATTCGATTTACGAATATTTACACAAAAAACCTTAAAAATACCGATATCATTGACGAAAATAATTAATCGTATATGATTTATTAGAAGTCTATTTATCCATTCATCTTTATTCTACTCCAAAGGCATTCGTATCTTTGATCAAAACACTAAAAATCGGCTTCATGAAAAAAGTGAAAATAGTTGGCGTTCCCGAGCATTTCAATTTGCCATGGCATATGGCCATTGAGGATGGCATTTTTGAGGACAAGGGTATTGATTTGGAATGGACCGACGTTCCGGAAGGCACCGGAAAAATGTGCCAACTATTACAGGAAGGTCAAACCGATTTGGCTATTATTCTAACAGAGGGTATTGTCAAGAGCATAACCGAAGGCAATTCTGCCAAGATTATTCAGGAATATATCGGTTCTCCATTACTTTGGGGCATACACGTAGGCGCTAAGAGCCATTTTAAAGCGATTTCAGAGCTCAAAACCGCAAAAGCGGCCATCAGTCGGTTTGGTAGTGGAAGTCACCTCATGGCATACGTAAATGCGCAAAACGAAGACTGGGAAACCTCTAATCTTCAATTTGAAGTCATTAACAACCTAGAAGGGGCGATCGAGGCCTTAACGACTGGCCAGGGCTATTACTTCATGTGGGAGCACTTTACCACCAAACCCTTAGTCGATAACGACACTTTTAAAAGGCTGGGCGATTGCCCTACCCCATGGCCTTGTTTCGCAGTAGCGGCCACCGACGCATTTTTAAAAGAAAATGAAGGCACCGCGCGACATATCTTGAAGGGAATTAATGACTACACGCAAGAATTCAAACAAATACCCAGTATCGACAGAACTCTTGCCAATCGATACGAACAAAAATTAGAGGATATTAAAGAATGGCTTTCTTTGACCCGTTGGAGCCAAAAGTCATTCGACCCTGTCGTTTTGAGCAAGGTGCAAGACACCTTACTTTCGCTAGAATTGATTCAAGAAAAGCTTCCAAAAGAAAAACTGCTGGTTGACTTGGGATGAAATAATATTAAACTGACAGTTTTAATAAATTAATCTAAGTCTCTTTTTATAAAATACTTACATTCAATAAGTATCACCAATTAATTGGATTTTTCCCTTCTTTCGTTAATATTTCGTTAGCCCGACTAAAATGTCTATTCCCGAACCAATAGCCCCGATTGGCACTAAGAGGAGAAGGATGGCCGGAAGTCAAAATATGATGCTTTGCCTTATCTATCAATGCAGCTTTTTTCTTGGCATATCCTCCCCAAAGTAAAAAAACCAAACCTTTCTTTTCTAGTGATAATTTTTGAATAACGGCATCGGTGAAGGTTTCCCACCCCCTATTTTGATGACTGCCCGCTTCGTGCGATCGAACGGTTAAAGTCGCATTAAGAAGCAATACGCCTTGTTCAGCCCAACGCTCTAAATTTCCGCTACGCGGATAGGGTTTACCGGTATCCGTTTCTATTTCCTTAAAAATATTGATGAGGGATGGTGGATGCGCTATACCGTCTTTCACCGAAAAACAGAGTCCGTTCGCCTGTCCCGGTCCGTGATAAGGATCTTGCCCAATAATAACCACCTTGGTCTCGTCAAAGGGGCAATGGTCGAAAGCGGCAAAGACATCCTTTCCTTTTGGGTAACAGGTATAAAGGGCATATTCGGTCTTTACAAATTGGCTCAGCGACTTAAAATAGGGCTTTTCAAACTCTTTTTTCAAATGGAACTTCCAGGTCTCCTCGATGGTTATGGGCATTTTCTTTTTTTCACTTTATAGGTTCACTTACGAGCATAAAATTAATCAAAATCGAGGATTTGATTTTTAGAATGTCGGGGCGACCCATAACTAAAACAGAGCGGGAAGTGTTGTAATATGTATCTTAGTTGATGTCGCGGTAGACCCTGAACTTATAAAGTGTTGTGTTTATCAATAAGTTGATTTTATAATTCTGGGAGTATTGGAATGATGATTGATGTAGGATTTAAGATCACGAGCAAAGATGCTCGCGCCAGCAGGGGGAATCGCAACTTTAATATTCTACCCGCTTTCGAGTTTTAAAGTATTCATCCATAATAAGTAATGGTTTTTTATTAAAACTGAAACTCGTAAACGTTGGAGCCATTTTTCCTTATGTGGCTTATGACTTCAAAATTCTTATCGATACCTCCAATGCTCTCGTAAAATTTTTCATGGACTACATAAACCCTTACATAAATTTTTTCGCCAGGTGTGAATCCTCCATTTTCCAAACTTTTACCAGTGCCGGACCATGTTGAAGACGGGGAATCTACGACATAACCGTTGTAGGGTGACGAAGATTCTTTGTTTCCCCCTTGATAAGAACCCGACCCTAATCGATAGTCGAATTTTTGAAAGGAAACATCGGGGGTTCTACTAAAATAATACTCCTTGCTGACTAGCAACCACTCATCATTTTTAAAATGCAAATGTATCGTTTCCCCAAATGAGGAATTTCCATATTCAAAGAAAACAATAGTTGGTTCAACAGTTGGGTATTCCAGTAGTTCTATTGTTGATAAAGTATCAATTTTTGTAGTGTTGTTAATTTGAATAGTATCATAAGTGCCATACCCCTCTTTTTCAGTAACCATCTTGTAGCTTCCTATCTCTAAATTTTCAAGCGAAAATGTTCCCTTTGCTGACAATGAAGTTTCCTGCACTAAATTATCCTCTTTGAATAGTTTAATAATTGTCCCATCATATTCTGTTGATTTGTTGTTGGACATGTCGAAGAGGATAACGTCTCCTACAATTACACCCGTCTCTATTTCAAATTCTATTTTTGGTTCTTCCGAATCAGATTCCATATCCGTATTTGGGTCCTTATCACATGTAATTAATAATAAACCAATAAGAATGGGGAAGTATTTTAGGCAAAATTTGTTCATAGATTACAATTAATAAAGACTTAAAAATAAAGTTAACGTTTAGAAATATCACGACTACTAAAATATTTAGAACTTAGTCCTGTGGGCAAATTTTTAGGTCAAAGGGGATATTTTTGATTGACAAACATCGATAGGAAATGCGAAAATGCAACCCATTACCAGCGGAAGATTTATTTACGTGTAATTATTTTCTATTTGAGAAAATTTATAAAAATGGATATATCTCAAAGTAAAACAGCATCATAAAGTTCTGAACTTGGGCATCCCCCACTAGCGCGAGCGTCACGCTCGTGCCCACAACAATAAAAAAAAGTAAATGATTATTAGAAAAAATGAAAAACAATAACAAGACTCACCGGTCAGGGATGGGGTCGTTGGACCAATGAAAGAAACTTCAGGGACTAATAGCGGACAAATTTATTATGGTAATCAACATCAATACGAGTTCATAGAGTATTTAGGCAGCAATACATGGGAAAAGTATTTCGACGTTGAAAACATTAAAACATATCAACTTAAATAATGGAGAAATTTAATTTTTTCTACGAAAATGATAGAGGAGAACTTAACCAAATTCATGTTGGTTATAACATGCCTATTTATCCAGTCTATGATATAGATTTCACCGAAAAAAGCTATAAAAACCTTATTCTAAGAGGTAAAATCAACTTGTTATGGAGACATAAAAATGATTGGATTAGAGTTTCATCTTCCGAGAATGTCACAGGTTATCCTTCGGTTGATCAACAAAAAATTGTTTCTATTTATCATGGCGTGAATTCTAAGTTTACTTCCCCAAATAACGCTGTGATATACAACCTAGATGGCAGCATTCATAGAGTTATTGAAGTCCCTGTCCTCTTGTCCGAGAACATGATAAGAAGGATAAAGTTAAATAAAGATTCCAACCCTCCGATTGAAAGTGCCGAATATGAAGGAGGGCTTCACTTCGGAGGCTTTGATTGGGGCAAAGATGATAACGGTAATCTAATCAATAGGATCGAAATCATATATGATCGAGATTGGATTGAATGGCGTGAAATAAATGCGGAAACAGGAGAAATAACAAAACTTTTGGGCAGCGGAAGACGGTAGGCAATAAAATGAAAGAAGCCAAATTCATAATAATTTCAATTTTGTATACGCTCATTGCTGCGGTGTTTACATTCAAATTCGGGCCCGATTTCATAAAAGAAATGAACGATGTGGGAAATGTGTATCAATTTGATCGTATAAACAGGATTGACATGGATTTTAGAAGCCCCTCAAATACCGGCTTGTTACAATTAGGAGACTCTACCATAACTGTTCCCATTCGTAGAGATTTTGACACTGCTTCTTTCAAACCAAGATATCTGGAGGTGGCCCTTCAATTTGATACTTTGAACATTCAATTGGTATATGATTGGGAAAAACACTCCGACAAACGGGAAAGGCTAGTTGACTTTCTCGAAAAGAAGCGAATTATAGACAAAATTCGTCCCTTGGCAGAACAACTCCCCATTACCTTCACCACACCAGTGGACACAGAGGTGAAAGTGGTCTTGGATGAAGCAAACGATTTTAGGAGTAGAGATAACTATCTCACGCTAGATAAAACCCACGTATATGGCACCAATAGCCGTCTAAGGTATTTTTTCGGAAAGGCGATGGCATATTTAATCACTATTTGTTCGGCCTTGGCCTTGATTCTGATTGTAGTCAATGGGTATTTACAATATATGGGCCACCATAAAAAAGGAAAAAACTATTATGCTCCCTCATGGGGAGAAGGAATCAAAACCTTGTTTGGAAAAAAGGAAGGAAAATTATGAAGATCATATAATAATCTCTCTCAATAGTAATAGGGTGCTGCTCGTGCCAGCCCAGGATAAGGGCATCATAAAACAGGGAGTTTGGAACGCAAAGCACGGGAACGTTCAAATTATCCGCTTGTGAGGAATTGAAACAAAGTTTCTTGAAGTTAGGAGAATTTAGCGACCAAGCACAGCGTAATTGAAAGCCCTACTTCACTCTTACCAAAGTCTAAAACACAACCAAAACCTCTAAGCCACCAGCCAATTGCTGAATGAGGACTTACTTTTCGGCATCAATCCCTACCTTTGCCCTCGATTTTTAAAACCATGGCGGGTATACATCCAAAAACATTACAAGATTTAGAATTTCCGACGGTGCTCAAACAAATAGCGGCCCGTTGCGGTACCGAGCTGGGAAAAGCCCAAGCTTTGGAGATTAGCCCCTTTACCGATGAAGAGGCTATTTTGTCTGAATTGGGTCAAACGGCCGAATATCTTTCTTCGCTCGTCAGTGAAAACCGAATACCATCACACAGTTTTGAAGGTATCGACAAAGAATTAAGACTTCTAAAAATAGAGAATACCGTTTTGGAAATCGAAGGTTTTAAAAAAATGACCAGCATATGCCGTACGGTTTCCGTTCTTAAAAAGTTTCTTAAAAAATTCGAGGAGTATTATCCACTACTTCACCAAAGTGCCGATACCATAGAGGAAAACAAGGAAATTCCCGCAGAAATAGACCTGGTTATCGACCGTTTTGGAGAGGTTCGCGATAATGCCTCAGAGAAATTGGCAAGTCTGCGCAGGCAGATTTTACAGGTCAGGGGTAAAATTGGCCAAAGTTTCTCATCGGCCTTGAGCATGTATAGCAGTTCTGATTACCTGGACGATATTAGGGAATCGGTGGTAGAAAACCGACGTGTTTTGGCGGTCAAGGCCATGTACCGCAGAAAGGTCAAAGGTACGGTGATGGGTACCTCAAAAACGGGAAGCATTGTTTATATCGAGCCTGAAGCCACTTTGAAATACAGCCGCGAATTAAATAATCTAGAGTTTGATGAGCAAGAAGAAGTACAGCGTATACTCAAAGAACTCACCAATAAAATTCGCCCCTATTCGCCCCTGCTACGCATCTACCAGTCGTATCTGGCTCATTTAGATGTTACTTCGGCAAAAGCCAAACATGCGGTTGACATAAACGCCTTGCTGCCCAATATCAATTCAGAGAGACGTCTTTACCTTCGAGATGCCTTTCACCCGTTGCTCTTTATGAGCAATAAATTCAAGAAAGAAAAGACCTTTCCGCAGACCATCGAATTGCACCCAGAAAATCGTATTATCGTCATCTCTGGTCCGAATGCCGGCGGAAAAAGTATTACCCTTAAAACAATCGGTCTACTTCAAGTAATGCTTCAATCAGGGCTTCTAATCCCCGTTCATGAAAGAAGTTCCGTTTCTTTTTTTGATACTATACTTACGGATATCGGTGATAACCAATCAATAGAGAACCACCTGAGTACCTATAGCTATCGTTTAAAGAATATGAACAACTTCTTAAGGCTCTGTAATGACAATACCCTCTTTTTGATTGACGAATTCGGTACTGGTAGTGATCCCGAACTTGGTGGGGCTTTGGCAGAGGCCTTTTTAGAAGTTTTCTACGAAAGGGAGTCTTACGGAGTAATTACTACCCATTATGCCAACCTTAAGGCATTGGCGAACGAGTTGCCCCATGCTACCAATGCCAATATGCTTTTCGACGGAAGAACTTTAGAACCTACCTTTCAATTGGTATTGGGGGAAGCCGGTAGTTCTTTCACATTCGAAGTAGCGCAAAAGAACGGCATACCCTATTCCTTAATTAACAAGGCCAAGAAGAAAATTGAGCGGGGTAAGGTTCGTTTTGATGCTACCATAGCCAAGTTACAGAAAGAACGCAGTAAAATGGCCCGTACGGGCTCAAGACTTCAGGAAGAGGAAACCAAGGCCAAAGAAGAAGCGGCTCGTTTAGAAAAGCTGAATGCCAAGATTAAAAGCAAACTGGAAAATTATCAGGAGCTTTATGACCATGACCAGCGCATGATTCAACTGGGCAATAAGGTCAATAAGGCGGCGGACAAATATTTTCACGATAAGAAAAAGAGGCCGTTGGTTTCTGAACTATTGCGAATCGTAGAAACCGAAAATAGCAAGCGCAAGAAAAAAACGGCCAAGGAGGCAAAGGCCGAAAGGGCGAAAAAAGCGCAAGTGGCTCAAGAAGTGCAAAAAGAGGTGAAGGTCATTCGAGAAAAGAAAAAGGTAGAGCAAAAGAAAGCGGTCATCAAAGAACAGAACAAGCCAAGACCTGTCTTTAAGGTAGGTGACCGGGTGCGAATGCAAGACGGAAAAGCGGTAGGTACCATCGATTCTTTGGAGAAGGGAAAAGCTATTGTCAACTACGGAATGTTCACCACCAATGTTAGCGTAGACCAGTTGGAAATGGTTCAAAAAATGAAATAACTCTTCAAAATACGGCTTTGACAATCGTATACGATAATAGCGCTATTAGCCATTCATAAGTAGTTTTTTTACCTTAATACTCAGCAAAAACTTTTTGATTGATGGAATAAGGGTGGACCTGAAAAATGGACCGACACCAAGTTGTTGAATCGCAACTTATAGTGCCGGCCATCAAAATTACACGAACATACACTTACCTGGTTTCTTTAGAAAAGTGGTTGATCAATCCTCTTTTACTGAAATCGTCTTGCAGAAGCCCAAGAAATCTTTTTCGGAACAGTAGACCTTAAAATCCCTCTCTTTGGAAAGGTAACCAAGGTGAAATTCACCCATACGGTCCCATTGCAGTAGGGCATTTTGCAGGTCGAATTGAACATAAACATCATGCGCACCGTTTGGCGGACTTTTGGCGACCCTTTTATCATTGTTTACGGCATAGTACCCTGTTTGTGTCACGTCATTGGTTCCTGCCTTTTTATAAATGAATCGGAACCTGGTATCGTAGTTCGAGTCATTGACAACAACAATGTTCTCATGGTCATACTCAAAAGTTCCGCAGGTTTCAATATTATAATCGGTTTGGTAGCCCATTTTTGCGATGGTGTTATCCTTTAAATATTTTACGGTGTAACCGATGGGCGCACCAGGGTTTTCCCTATTGTATTCGGCACCTTCCTCAATCACGTAATAGAGTCCGCCCTCCCCTTCTTCCAGATTGTTTCCTGTAATGACCTTGGTGGCTACTTTGGCGTTTCCTCCAATGGCGACTACGTTGAAGGTAGATTCACGGATTACTTTCTCATAATTGGCATTGACCTCTCCATTAATGGTTTTCGCTTTGGTGGCATAATCCAAAACAGCTTCTAAATTGACCTCGGTGGTTGTGTCTGTGGTCTCCATACGGATCATGATGATCCTACCATATTGAACGGAACTGACATAAGCTGGCGGATTATCTTCGGAAACCAATGATTTCAGTCCTTCGGCGGTCACCTTACTCCCAAATACCGAAGCTGGGCTATCGGGCGTTTCCATCACCACATCATAGTATACTTGTCGATATAAAGAGGCGGCCACTCTTTTCTCCGTTTCCTTCGAATAATCAAATTGTGATTCGAAAGACGACCCCGTGGCCCATTCGGCGCCAACCTTTAGCGAAAGGCTCATTTGCTCCCGAGAGTAGACGGTGGTTTTTTCAAAATAGGTATCGGCATCTATAGAATACCCTTGCGTGGCTATATTCGAATTCCAATATTCCAAAGCATCATCGATTGCAGCTTGGGTATTTTGATAAGTAGGTTCGTTGATGGTCAGGTTTCCACCATCTCCAATACCCGGTAGTTCAACCCTCAATTTCACAGGGGCCTTTTCTACTTGTAGAGGCTGGGGCGCCCCTTCGAGCAAAACCCGATTACCCAGAACCAGTGCGCCCGGATAAATGACTCCCAAAGTGGGATCGAACATGACCACATTTTCAAAATTCGATTTGATATCGTGGTACACCGTTTTACATTCTGTAATATAGCCCCTGTTGGTGTTCTTTTGAGGATTTCCTTCATTAGAAGTAATGCCAGTGGTCGATTGCACATTTAAAAGGTCGGTCGGCTCATAATTCAGGTCTTTTATAAAAGCATTGATGTTTGAAGCTTCTTCATCGGTCAACTGCTCTTTGGGCTCTTCACCTTGAGGTTCTTCATTTGAGGTAGTGTCGTCTTTACTACACCCCATTAGAAATAATAGCACGAATGGCAGACATAAATGTTTTAAATGGATTGGTCTTGTTTTCATTGTATCAGGTTTTAGGATTCAACAAGCCTAAACTACCTCATAATCAATGCGAAACATAAAAACGGACATGGACAAAGCATGGACAGACGCTCAAAAATGTTATAAAACAATCTCGAACTTTCACTTACTTATCTTTAAATAAAAAAATTTAAGTATTTGATTTTCAACATATTAAAAATAAATATCTGAGAATTTATCTTTTAAAAAATATAGACCGAGCATAGACAAGTGCATTTCGACTATGGACATGCCCTTTTTACAAGAGTCATTTCTCCTTATCTTTCAAATGCTTAAACCAACCGATATGAAACTGATTATCAATCTCTTCCTTATTTTATGCCTTTGCTGTTCAACTGGCTTTTCACAAAATAGGCAACAAGAGTTGGATAGCCTGATCCAACGTGCCAAAGACCTACCGGATAATATTGAAAAGGCACAGGTACTATCACGAATTCACGAACGCATGATGTTTATGGATAATGAACGCGCCTTGCTTTTTGCGCGTGAGGCATTCGATTTGGCTCAGAAAATTAACTATGAGAAAGGGGTCGCCAACGGATACCTACAGTTTGGTAATTACTATTACAATCAGTCTAAAAATGACTCCGCGTCTTTCTTTCATCATAAGGCGCTAAATGCTTTCAAAGGAATGAAGTCTATCAGGGGTCAGATTTTTGCCTTACATTCCCTTGCGACCATTCAACGTGAATCAGGAGATTTCGATAAAGCTATAGAGACAACCCGTTCCATTCTTGACATGTATACGGAAGAAAATAGAAATAATTCCGATTTGGGTAATTTCGATTTGAGAGGTTCTGAATACGAGGTCTTGGGCGGAATATATTTTGAAAAAGGAAACTACCTCATTGCCCTGGAAAATACTCTAAAAGCTCTAAGGTTTTTTGAAGAAAAAGGAGACGAAGTTAGAACGGCCGACGCCTTAAAACAGTTAGCAGATATTGAATTTCAGCAGGAAAATTATACTACAAGCCTCACCTATGCCACCAAAGCAATTGACATATATAAAGAAAACGATGATAAAATATACTCGAGTTATGCACTAAACACAGCCGGTCTGGCTGCTGAAAAACTTGGTGATAACGATAAGGCGAAAAACTTCGTAGAAGAATCTCTAGAACTTGCCAGGGAAATGAACGTACAGAGCATGATGGCGAACTCTTTAAAGGATTTGGGCAGGTTAGTCTATAAAGAAGGAGATTTTGAAATGGCCCAATCCCTTTTGGTAGAATCTATTGAAATTGCTAAAAAGGAAGATATTAAACTCGATTTAACTGCAGCTCTTCATGAAATGGCCAACTTAAAGTTGGCCCAAAAAGAATATCAAAGTGCATTGATAGACATTAACGAGGTAATCGCCATATCAGATGAAATTAAGGCTTTACCCACCCTTCGGGATGCTTTAAAAACGAAAGCCGAAATTCAAAGCCTTTTGGGTGACACTAGCAGTGCTTATGCCAATTTCAACCGCTATGCCACTATTAATGACAGCCTCTACTCCAACCGAAAGGCACAACAAATCGCAGAACTCAAAACCATTTACGAAACCGAAAAGAAAGAGGCGGCTTTGGCACTTCAAGAAGAAGAAATAGCCGTTCTCAATGAAAAGGCGAAAGTGGACAAACTGACGAAAAGCCTATATGCTGGTGGAATGGTCGCTTTTATTGTCATTTCCGGATTGTTGTATTTCGGGTTCCGGCAGCGGATCAAAAGAAATAAGATTGCCCGTGAAAAACAGGAAGCCATCTACCAACAAGAAATTGAACACAAACAAAAAGAACTGGCCAGCCAGACCCTGCATTTAGTGCAAAAGAACACCTTTATTCAAGAGTTGATGGAGAACTTGGAGAACGTAAAAAACTCACCGGACAAGTTTAAGACCGAATTCAGGCGAATGGTCATGTTGCTAAAAAAGGAGAATGCTTCCGATAAAGACTGGGAAGTCTTTAAAACCTATTTCTCTGAAGTTCACAATGATTTTGATCAAAAGCTGAAGACCATTTATGCCGACATCAGTGAAAAAGAAATTCGATTGGCAGCCTTTTTACGCATGAACCTCACCACCAAAGAAATTGCCGCTACCCTCAATGTCTTGCCCGATAGTATTTTAAAGTCTAAATACCGATTAAAAAAGAAATTGGGACTAGGCAAAGAGCACGATTTAATGATTTTCCTCAATAATTTATGAATTACGAAAATATAGCGGAAAGTATTTTGGCCTTGTGAATTTTAGGAAAAAGCTTAACATTAGTCAATTCTACGTTTAAAGAACTGGATCAAATGCATAGTTTTATAAGATAGTACTAAGAATAAGTTGCCAATAGAAGTTTTTAAAAGCATTAACTTCACAAGAGGCAAGGGCCCCCAAAAATTTCCCATATGCAAATGAAAAAATTTACCGATTTTAAATCATTTAATAATTTCATTGGTGTTGATGAGCCAATCGATGAAGATATTGATGTTGGGCGCTATCCGGAAAACACCCTTCTAAAATCTGATGGGATTTATATTGATTTTTATCGAATTTCCTTTAAAACGAATTATATAAATCCCGACTCCCCAAACTTTGACCATACTGACCCAAAACCTATTACAGCAGTATTTTTCAATAGCCCTGGAAAACTTTATGAATGGGGGTTAGATGATTTATTTGAAGGTTTTTATCTACAATTATCAAAGAAGATAATTGAAGATAACCGTTACCTTTTTCAAAACTTTCTCGAATACGGCTACCATGAGGCCTTGTTTTTGAATGAGGAGGAAGAGAAGGAGATTGTTCTTCTTTACGAGAATTTGATGCAGAAGGCGAATAATAAAAATACAGGTCAAGATGTACTTTTGGCCTATGTGAATCTAATTCTGAATTTGGTAGAATCTTTCTATAAAAGACAGTTTTCTACAGAAGCAAAAAAGTACAACTATATAGTAAGCGAGTTTCAACAGCTTCTGAGAGACTACTATGACGGTAGAACCAAAGGCGTGCCCTCGGTACACTATTTTGCCGAGAAGATGAAACTGACACCTAATTATTTGGGTGATGTTTTAAAAACTTTCACCCATAAATCAGCAATTGAAACTATTCATGAACACATTACGCATGAAGCAAAAAAACTACTTCTCGAAAGCAAACTTACTAATTCGGAAATAGCATTTGAATTAGGTTTTGACTACCCCAACTATTTTGCCAAACTATTCAAAAAACAAACACAGCTTACCCCAAAACAGTATAGAATAAAGCAAAGAGCTCTTAACAACGGCTAGAATACCGCTTATCTGTAAAATGTTTCTTTTTTTTCAGTAAATCGTCCAGTAAGAAGTTCATATTGTTGGGTAATATTGATAAACGTATCATTATTAATATTAAAACTCTATATGATGTCACAACAAAAAATTTCTTACAAGAACACAAATAACGGGCTGATGATGTCCGCTTATCTAAATTTTCCTGATGATTTCGATGAAAATAAAAAACATCCTGCATTGGTAATAACGCATCCTGGAGGTGGTGTAAAAGAACAAACTGCGGGTATTTATGGGAGGAAGTTTTCAGAGCACGGTTTTATAACTATAGTCACAGATGCTTCTTATCAAGGTGAAAGTGGCGGAGAACCTCGTCAATTAGAGAATCCTTATGTAAGAACTGAAGATGTCAGTTCAGCAATTGATTACTTGAACACTTTAGATTATGTAGATAGTGATCGTATTGGTGCTTGGGGGATTTGTGCCGGCGGTGGCTATACGGTAAATGCTGCTATCAACGATAAAAGAATTAAAGCGGTTGGTACGGTCAGTGCTGTAAATATCGGTCATATGTTCAGCAAAGGATGGCTGGGTGACCAAGACATGAAAGATGCTATCAAGTGGCTTGAATTTGGAGCTACAGCGCGCTCACAAGAAGCAAAAGGTGATGATGTAGTTCAAATGCCAATGGCTCCAATGAAGAAAGAAGATACGCCATATACTGATTTAAAGGAAGCTTGGGAGTATTATCATACTGACAGAGCGCAATGTTCAACTGCTCCTGGCTATGGCACAGCCCGAAGCTTGACCCAATTGGTCACTTACGATGCATTTAATATGGCCGAAATCTATCTAACACAACCGTTATTTGTAGTTGCGGGAAGTGCGGCTGAATCTAAGTGGATGAGTGATGACCTGATGGAGCGTGCCGGATCGGATAATAAAGAAATGTATATTGTTGAGGGAGCGAATCATATGAAACTATATGACATTCCAGAATATTTGGACGAAGCCGTCGCTCAATTATCACCTTTCTTCAAAGAACACTTGGGAGTTTCTGAACCTATTGAGGCTTAAGACGAAATTAAGAAATGGGCCGAATAATCCCATCGGCCCATTTCTTTATTATTTCCATAAACTTATTCAATCACTTATCAGTTATTAAAATTCACTTTCCCTTTTAAGCAGTTACCTTTAATCACTATATCTTTGCATCGCAACCTTAATTTAAAAAAGGTCGCTTGATAGCAGCATGGAAAAAAACAAACAAATCATTCTTTTTGACGGGGTATGCAATCTTTGCAACAATGCCGTTCAGTTTGTCATCCAAAGGGATAAAAAAGATGTTTTTCGATATGCCGCCTTGCAAAGTGAAATTGGCCAGCAACTGACCAAAGAGCGTGGTATCGATACCTCAAAGGTAGATTCCATAATTCTCATTGACCCTGGTACGGCCTATTACACCAAATCGACCGCTGCCCTCGAAATTGGCAAACAGCTTTCAGGCTACAAGGGCATTTCATCGGTATTCGCTTGGATTCCCTCACCTATCCGCGATATCGTATATGATTTTATAGCGCGTAATAGATACAACTGGTACGGTAAAAAAGACCAATGTATGATTCCCACTCCTGAGCTAAAGGCCAAATTTTTATAGTCGATTTTCAAATCGCCTAAAAGTTGTTTTTATAGAGCCAACACCCTCTATTTCAATCAAATAATATTGTCATTCAAAACATAAAAAATTGGATGATAAAATAAAAAAGGCCGCATTTGCAGGTTTTATAGCCAAAGGTGCCGTATATGCGCTCTCCGGTTTATTGGCTCTTTTGTCCGCCTTCAATTTAGGCGGCTCAAAAGCAGGAAAGTTTCAGGTAATCGAGTTCTTAGAGCAACAACCCTTCGGAAAAATATTATTGGCCTTATTGGGGCTAGGTTTGATTTGTTATGCCTTTTGGCGGTTTATACAGAGTATTCGAGATCCTGAAGGCATTGGTTCTGATAAAAAGGGAATGGTGAAACGAGTTTCCTTTTTTATTAGTGGCGCCATTTACTTGGGCCTGGGCCTGTTCGCCATTTTTGAAATTTTTTACGAGCCGGCAAAAGGTTCGGGCGGTACGCTGGGCTTTTTGGGTAACCGAGTAAAAACCTATGCTTTTATCATCATCGGTTTTGCTCTGGCAGGAAAAGGCATTTACCAATTCATCAAGGCATATAAGGGTGACTTTCTAAAGAAGTTTCATATTAGTTCCCTTTCGGATGAGACCAAAAGAAAGCTCATCAAGAATACGGGATATGCTGGATTAATTGCCAGAGGTATTCTTACATCTATCGTAGCGTATTTTTTTCTGAAGGCAGGCCTTAGCTATTCCGGAGCAAGCTCGGAAGAAATGAAGGGTACCGGTGAGGCGTTCTCCTTTCTTCAAGAAACGACCTCAGGACCTTGGCTCATGGGAACCGTGGCGGCCGGACTCATCTGTTACGGAATTTATATGTTCACTCTGGCGCGTTACCGGCAGTTTGATGGTTAAAACTATTACCGAACCTCGTCAAGGTTATCGTCCCAATTTTTCACTTTAGGCTTGATGGTTTGCCCTACCGACTTCGCGACCATCATAGAAACAGTGGCATCCCCCGTAATATTCACAACGGTTCGCAACATATCCAATGGTCTATCGACCGCAAAGATCAAGGCAAGACCTATAGCCAATTTATCGGCAGGAAAGCCGATAGCCTCAAGAACAATGACCAACATGACCATTCCGGCACCTGGTACAGCAGCCGAACCGATCGATGCCAACAAAGCAGTTAAAACAATGGTCAATTGTCCACTAAATGTAAGTTCAAAACCAAGTGCCTGCGAAATAAAAACGGCTGCTACCCCTTGATAAAGACTTGTACCATCCATATTGATGGTGGCACCTACCGGCAGTACAAAACTTGAAATTTCCTTATCCACACCGATATGTTCCTCTACCCTTTCCATAGTGACAGGCAAGGTCGCCGCACTGGAGCTGGTACTAAAGGCCAACAGTTGAGCAGGGCTGATTTTTTGCAAAAATGTCCACGGGTTGTAGCGTGTAAAAGTACCCACAACCAAGCTATAGAATACAATCATCAGAATTAGGCCCAGAACGACCACTCCTGAATATTTTAAAAGGGCCAAAAGCAGGTCGGGATCACCAGAAGAGACCACTACGTTCGATAGTAAGGCAAAAACGGCTATCGGTGCCGATAACATGATCAGATCGACCATTTTAAGCACCACATCGTTCAACGAATCGAAAAAATCTTTTAGAGGTTTTGCCTTTTTCTCACCTATTAAAAGCATTGAAATACCCAGAAATATGGTGAAAAATATCACTTGAAGCATTGAACTATTGTCCCCAAGCGCATTAAAAGCATTATCAGGAACCATATCTTCCAAAAACTGTAGCGGTCCACTTTCTTTTTGTCTTGAAGCTTCCTCTAATTTTGAGGTAACGCCACTGTCATTGGAATAGGTTTCGGTCAATTGCGCTATGGTGTCCTCAGAAATACCGTTACCAGGTTTAATCAAATTGACCAATAACAGGCCGATAGTGATGGCAACAATCGTAGTAGCGATGTATATGGCAATGGTTCTTAGACCGATGTTCCTGAACTTTGAAATATCCTTCAAGTCAGAAATACCCTTAACCAATGATGCCAAGATGAGCGGAATGGCGATAAGCTTCAATAGCTTGACAAAAATAGTACCGAAAGGGTTGATCCAATCTTGTATGAATTTAGGTCCCCATTCAAAATTGGTCATTAAAAATCCAAAGAGGATTCCCAAAACCATTCCGATGAGAATCTTCCAGTGTAATTCCATTTTTCGCATGCATCGCTAGTTTAGGTAAGTAATATACTGTTTTTGACTTGAAAGCCGAAAAACTATATCTCGCACCTCAAAGGAAATATCAATTTCCTAAAAAGAACTATCCATTTCTTTGTATCGTGCGATTAAGCAGGGTATAATCTGCCAAAACCAAGGCCGTCATAGCCTCAACAATGGGTACGGCCCTAGGCACTACACAAGGGTCGTGTCGGCCTTTGCCTTGGGTCTGCACCTTATTGCCTTCTTTATCAATCGTCTCGTAAGGCTGTATAAGTGTAGCTACCGGTTTAAAGGCCACATTGAAGTAAATATCCATTCCATTACTGATACCGCCTTGAATACCCCCACTGTAATTGGTCTTAGTGGTACCGTCCGACTTAAATTGATCGTTATGGGCACTTCCCTTCATTTCAACACCTTCGAAGCCACTACCATATTCAAACCCTTTTACGGCGTTGATCGATAACATGGCCTTACCCAGTTCGGCATGTAATTTATCAAAAACAGGCTCTCCCAGACCAATTGGCACATTTTGCGCTACACAGGTAATAACACCACCAATGGTATCGCCCTCTTTTCTAATTTCTTTAATATAATCCTCCATTTTTACCGCCAAGGCCGGATCAGGGCACCGCACCGGATTCGATTCAATCTGCGCAAAATCAAGTTCTTGGTAAGGTTTATCTAATTTAAGAGTACCAACTTGCGAAACAAAGGCGTTGATTTTGATATCTGACAAAAATTGTTTGGCAATGGCACCGGCCACTACCCTACTGGCCGTTTCCCTGGCAGAACTGCGTCCTCCACCTCGATAATCGCGAAAGCCGTATTTCTGATCATAAACGTAATCGGCATGAGAAGGTCGGTATGAGTCTTTGATATGTGAGTAATCTTTCGATTTCTGATTGGTATTATGAATGGCAAAGCCTATAGGTGTACCAGTGGTCTTTCCTTCAAAAACACCGGAATAGAATTCGACGGTATCGGGTTCTTTCCTTTGGGTTACAATGGCCGATTGGCCCGGTTTTCTTCGGTTTAACTCCTTTTGAACTGCTTCAAGATCAAGGGTGATTCCTGATGGGCATCCGTCTAAGACCCCTCCTATTGCCACCCCATGAGATTCACCAAAAGTGGTCAGTTTAAAAATTGAACCGAAAGTATTTCCCGCCATTTAAAATCGTTAAATTGGTTAGTTGTAAAAGACGGTCGGCTACTTCAAATAAATCGGCAAGATTTACGATTTTAAAGTAACTACCTTTTGCTTTCACGCGCTCAAAGTTAATTCTTAATTAACAGTCGTGCAAAGTTATCGCCTATGCATTGATACAGAAGATAATGCATTCTTTATAGCTTGTTTACCTTTAGTTTATATGGGTTTGGTTTATTGTAATTAAAATAGATTACATTGAAAAAACGTAAACTAGAGGTTGCCGTTATCTCCGATGTTCATTTGGGTTCGCTCGATTGCCATGCCGATGAGCTCAACACCTACCTAAACAGTATTCAGCCCAAGAAACTGGTGTTGAACGGCGATATACTCGATATAGGCCAGTTTCACAAACGTTACTTTCCGCAGCCACATATGAAGGTTATTCGCAAAATACTGAATATGGCCGCTAAAGGCACCCAAGTATTCTATGTTACCGGAAACCGCGATGAAATCGTTAGAAAATTGACCGGTACCTCTATGGGAAATGTTCATGTGGTGGATAAACTTATTTTACGATTGGATGGTAAAAAAGCATGGTTCTTTCATGGCGACGTATTTGACACGCCCATTATCAAGGCCAAATGGCTGGCCAAATGTGGCAGTCTAGGTTATCATTTACTTTTCAACCTTAACAAGGGTGCCAATTACATCTATAAAAAAATGGGGCGCGAACGCCCTACGCTTTCCCATAAGGTCGAGAACGAAGGTGCCGATTCGAAATATGTTGAAGATTTTGAAAAATACACTGTTAAAATGGCGCTTCGAAAGCACTATGACTATGTGGTCTGTGGACATTTGCACCAACCTAAAAAGGAAGACTACATTACAAAAAAAGGCACCTGCACCTATTTGAATTCGGGTGATTGGGTCAAAAGCCTCACTGCGCTGGAATACAGCCTAAAAAGATGGAAACTGTACCGTTACCAACATGACAAACTATCGCCATTCTTTATGGATATGGAACTGCGTGAAATGGACATGCAAGAACTATTCGAAATCATCACCACCCAATCGGAGGCCAAACTACTGAAGCAAAGGCGAAAGAAAAAGCTTTAGCCTACAGCAACGCATTCTTTAATATGGTAACCGGGTGCAGCGCCGTTCTTTTGGTTCCGTCATAAATTTGGTGTCTACAACTGGTACCGTTCGCGGATATAATAGTATCCTCCGAACTTTTTCTAACAGCCGGGAACAATTTTAGCTCACCTATCTGCATACTTACCTCATAATGCTCCTTTTCATAACCGAACGATCCTGCCATACCACAACAACCGGAGCTTATTATGGAAACCGTGTAGTTTTTGGGAAGGTTAAGTACGTCAAAAGTCACCTTTTGATTGCTCAACGCCTTTTGGTGGCAATGCCCATGAATTTTAACGGTTTTGGCCTCTTGCGTAAACAATTCGGATGTCAGCTCGCCTTTCTGAATTTCGATGGATAAAAATTCCTCTAACAGATACGAGTTCAAAGCGACGGCATTGGTAGCCTCTGCATCATTTGAAAATCGTTTGTATTCATCCCGAAAAGATAATACGGCTGAAGGCTCTAACCCTACAACAGGCAGCCCTTGATCGGCAAATTTCTTAAGTGCCGGAATATTCTTGAGCGCCAATTTTTTTGCTTGTTTTAAAAAGCCTTTTGATAAATAAGTACGCCCGCTTTCAGCATAAAAAAGCTGAACATCGTAACCTAGTCGGGTCAAAAGTTCAATGGCATCTTTACCGAGTTCAACATCTAAATATTGACTGAATTCATCAATGTACAACACCACACTTCTTTTGGATGCAGTATATTGATTTTTATAATTTAAAAGATGGTTATTGAAATTAAAACTTGAAACTTTTGGCAAGCTTCTTTGGGGTGCCACATCAGCGCCCTTTTTCAATAAACCACCTAATAATGCGGAATCGTACACAGCATTTGTAAGACCGGATACCTTACTTCCTAATTTGTTCAATTTGGTATTGTGAGCGAATAATTTGCTTCGCAGAGAATACCCATTTTTCTCTTGATACTGGTATAAGAACTCTGCTTTTAACGCTGCAATATCAACGTTGCTGGGGCATTCACTAGAGCATGCTTTACAACTCAAGCAGTAGTCTAGCACCTCCTTTAGTTCCTTTTGGTCAAAACGGTTAGGCTGTTCCGCATTGGTCAAAAATTCCCTAAGAGCATTGGCCCGACCTCTTGTGGTGTGCTTTTCATTTCTGGTAGCGTGGTAACTGGGGCACATAGCGCCCTTCATGCTTTCGGTTTTTCGACAGTCGCCACTACCATTGCATTTTTCCGTGGCACGCAAAATTCCTTCGCTATCCGAAAAATCCATCAAGGTTTTTATTTCGGGTTCGTTGCGGTCTATTTCATATCTCAAGGATGCATCCATCGGATAGGCATCCACAATTTTTCCAGGATTAAATAGGTTCTGAGGGTCAAAATAAGACTTCACCCTTTTGAGCAGTTCGTAGTTTTTCTCACCGATCATTAAGGGAATAAATTCGGCCCTTACGATTCCGTCGCCATGTTCCCCACTAAAAGAGCCTTTGTATTTCTTGGTAAGTTTGGCCACATCGGTAGTAATATCCCTAAAAAGACCGACATCTTCCTTCTTTTTTAGGTTGAGTATAGGCCGTAAGTGCAGTTCGCCGGCACCTGCATGAGCATAATACACCGCACTTTGTCCGTAGCCCTTCATAATCGCTGTAAATTCAGAAATAAAAGCACTGAGGTCTTCGACTGCAACGGCCGTATCTTCGATACAGGCCACCGCTTTTTTGTCTCCCACCATATTACCTAAGAGCCCAAGACCGGCCTTTCTCAGTTCTATGGCTTTATTGATATCGCCTCCATACAGAATGGGATTGGCATAGCTAAGACCCGATTTTGAAATTGTAGCCTGTAAAGACTGTATCTGTTCTTGAAGGTTTTCCTCTGAATGGGCCTTCATTTCCAACATGAGCAAAGCGGCAGGATCACCCTCGACGAAAAAACGGTTTTGTAACTGCTCCCGATTGTTTTTGGTGCAATCTAAAATCACCTTATCCATCATTTCGCATAAATGCAATGAATGTTCCATAACGGGAGCCACATCTAACAGGCAATCTTCTAAAGTCTTATAATGGGTTACTACCATTGCGGAATAAGAAGGAGGCAAATCGTCGAGCTGCACCGTTATTTCGGTTGTGAAGGCCAAGGTGCCCTCAGAACCGCTCAAAAGTTTGCACATGTTGAATTCTTCTTCAGAATCTGAGAAAACCCCATTATGCAATAGTTCGTCTACAGCGTACCCCGTATTTCTTCTGTGAATTTCCGGTTTGGGAAATTCCTTTACAATCTCATTCTTTATCTCGGCATTCGAAAGCTCGTTGAAAAGCTGATTATAGATAGTTGACTCCAATGTATCTCCCTTGAGCTTTTCTTGAAACTCGGTCTTGGTCAAAGAACTGAATTCAGCTTCACTGCCATCACTTAAAATAGTTTTTATAGAAACTACTTTATCGCGGGTCACCCCGTATTGAATAGAAGTGGTACCTGATGAATTATTTCCAACCATGCCCCCTATCATACACCTATTGGCCGTAGAAGTATTGGGGCCGAAAAATAGACCGTAAGCGGCAAGATATTGATTGAGTTCATCCCTAATCACACCAGGCTGTAGCGTTATTTGCTTTTTCTTCTCATCGAAGGACAAAATTTTTGTGAAATGCCGTGATACATCAACAACAATACCATCGCCAACACACTGCCCTGCCAAAGAAGTACCGGCAGTTCTCGGAATTAAACCCACCTTATGCTCCCCTGCAAAACGAATGATTTTCTTTAAGTCTTCTTCATTTTTAGGAAAAGCAACTGCCGTTGGTATTTTTCTATACACCGATGCATCCGTTGCATATAAAGCCTTGGTAAGTTCGTCAGATAAAAGTTCACCCTGAAGTGAATTGCCCAGTGATTGGAGTAAATTTTTATTCAATTGAAAACAATTTTGCCAGCTAAATTAAGTTTTTATGCTTGAAAGGGACAGTTTAAAACTGTTTTTAGACAAAATTGAATATGATTATGAAAAAAATGAAATTAGTATTTAGTTTAATTTTCTTTACCGCCGTTTCAGGGCTCTATGCCCAAGAAATAGCAGACCACGCCCTAGGCCTTAGGCTGGGCGATAGCGACGGCTTCGGAGCCGAAATATCGTACCAAAAATCAATTGGTAGATATACCAGGGCCGAAATCGATTTGGGTTGGAGGGATAGTAGAGAGTTTGATGCCCTAAAACTGACCGGACTCTATCAATGGGTACATAACATCGACCGTGGCTTCAACTGGTTCTACGGTGTTGGTGGTGGTGCCGGAAATGTTGATTTCGAACCGCGACTTAACAATAACAATCAGCCCTACCACCCAGATGGAGGCCTATTTCTTTTCGTGGCCGGTGATGTTGGGGTCGAATATAACTTTGATTTTCCGTTGCTGTTATCACTAGATTTTAGGCCCGAACTGGGGCTTATAGGCTATAGCGATTTTGACAACAGCTTTAATTTTGATATTGCTCTTGGTGTACGGTATCAATTTTGATAAAAAATTTGCGTGCTAAAAAGGCCCTTAACGCTATTTGTTAAGGGCCTTTTTTTATTTTAGCGATATGCCTACTTTTACCGCACCTTAAAATAAAACAATGAAGAAATTAGTAGTTACATTATCTATTTTGATCGGTCTAAGTGCCTGTAACCAAAAACCTGAGGGTTATACTTTTACCGGAAACTTGACCGGAGAGGTTGAAAATGGCACCAACGTATATTTACGGGCGGTGGGTGAAAACGGTCAACCTGTTGATATTGATACGGCTACCGTCGAGAATGGCAAGTTCACTTTCAATGGGGAAATGCCTGCACCGGAAATGCACTATGTCTTCGTTGAAAATCTTATGGGTTTCACTCCTGTTATTCTTGAGAACGGAGAAATCATGATGAAGGCCCAAAAAGATAGCCTTGGTATGGCCGAGGTAACCGGTACACCTCAGAATGAGGTTTTTGTCGATTACATGGAAAAATCAAAGGAACTTACCCAAAGGGCCCAATCCATTCAGCAAGATATGCAGCAGGCAAACATGTCAAGGGATACGGCTACCGCTATTTCCTTACGTGATGAAATGATGGAACTTCAAGAGACGTATAAGGATTTTGAAATCGACTACATCAAGACCCACCCAGATGCCTTGATCTCGGCTTTATTAATCGAAAGGGCTATTGGAACCGGGGCCATTACTTCTGAAGAGGCACAGGGTATGTACGATGCCTTATCCCCAGAAATTAAGGAGACCAAGACCGCAAAGGGAATTTTAGAAAAACTTGAAGCTCAAAAAAAAGCAGAGGAAAATGAAAAGAACACCTCTATAGGTGCAAAAGCTCCTGAGTTTTCTGCACCAGATCCCGAGGGCAACCAATTGGCCTTGGCCGATGTTTTAGGAAAAGTGACCTTGGTCGATTTTTGGGCCGCTTGGTGCAAGCCCTGTCGTGCCGAAAACCCTAATGTACTAGCGGTTTACAATAAATATCATGACAAAGGACTCAATATTATAGGTGTTTCTTTGGATAGAACCGCAGACGCATGGAAGGAAGCTATCGAAGATGACGGACTTACTTGGAACCATGTTTCTAACGTGGCTTATTTTAATGATCCGATTGCCAAACTATATAATGTGAATGCCATACCTGCCGCATTTTTGTTGGATGAAAACGGAGTCATCGTGGCGAAAAATTTAAGAGGTCCTGCTTTGGAAGCCAAAGTGGCCGAATTACTGAATTAATGCGAACGTACCTAGTGGAAACAAAAATCCCCGAACCTTGGTTCGGGGATTTTTTATTGTGTATATTTCTTACTAGAATTTGTTTCTTACGTCTTCGAACTCACCTTTGATGGTTACGTTACCCAACTTTTTAACGCTTCCAAAAACATTCACTTTAGAATCGCTACCCAAGAACTCCAATGTAGAACCTTCATTAAGAATCAAATCTCCGTAAATAGTTAGGTTACCCTCTACTCTAAAAGTAGCTCCCTGATTCACGGTGATATTCTTGCGCTTGTTGTTTCTTCCAATAACAAACGTACCGTTCATTTCAAATAGACCGTTGCTATTTATATATGAATTGTTGTTTACCGTCCAAGAACCGCACAATAAAAGGGATCCATTTACTGTAATTCTATTGAATCTCTTAGCTCCTCTATAGGCTTTTTCCTCGCCTTCATTAACCGTTAACGTTGAGCTACCCCAATAAGTTGGCAAGTCTTGGCAACGAGTTTCCAAACTGGTATCAGGTCGGTTCAATTTTACGATTTGAAGACCAGCTTTACCAGAAGCTGCAAAAATGTAATCTCCTTTTGATTCTACATAATTGATGGAACCGTTCAAGTCGATGATACCCACCATATCGGTATTGTCTGCCTGCGTTTCAGAAAGACAAAGACCGGCACCACCATTGGCCATTAACAGAATATTTTCGTTGGTAGCTACGGCATTGGTTACATTATTGCTCTGCTCAGAACCTTCAGGATTGATCATAATCGGGACGTATTCCAACAAACTTCCATTGGAACGGTCATAAATACCGGCACCTTTAGAACCTTCCGATACGACAATCTTATCATCTGAAATATCTAAAGTTCTTTTACTAAAGTCCCCAAAATCGGAACTAATGGCGATTTCCTGAGACACGTTCAAGCCTTGATCCATCAAAACTACCCCAGTGCTTGCATCAAGAACAGCAACCGTTTCATTATGAAGGGCTACGGAACGTAAATCAGCAAATGAAGCATCGTTCTTAACAGATAGATTTGCTTTGTTATAGGCAGTAAGCAAACCGTCTTTACCACTTGTTACATAAACGGTATTACCTGTAATTTCAATATCGGTAGCGTTGAAACCTTCTTGAAATCCATAAGCTAAACCACCGGTATCCATTCTTCCTCCAGAAACTGGAATCTTAACTACAAAAGAATTGGATGTGGCCCTAACCGATTTTTCGGAATCCACTCCCCCTACGGCATAAACATAACCGTCATTGTATTCTACAGAGTTGATATCAGCGTTGGTGTAGTACAATCTAGAAGTTACCCTTGGGTCGTTGGGATCACTCACATTTACAATGTCGATGGCCCCGGCATAACCGTCCTCAACCGTATTATAGGCTACATAAGCGTAATCACCATCAACATGAACATGCGATGCCGTTAGGTTTTCTGCGCCACTGTACGAAGGCGGGTCAACACGGGCGACCAATGTCAAGGGGTAATCACCTGCTTCTTCATCGGCACCTTTTGCGGTCTTGCCCGTTAAAGCAGCTTCGCCGGCAATTTCCAGAACACCGGCATCATCAAACAATATACTATTTTGTAAAACGGATTCGCTCTTTTCTACCGAAACATCTTCGGAAGGATCACTGTACACCGTGGTTTCGTCGCTACAAGAAGCAGCCAACACGAGCACAGCTAGAGCTGTGAGGGAAACTCTTTTCATTACTAGTAGGTTTAATTCAATTAGATTTGGGTTCTAATCTAACGGCGAAAATAAGCGAAGTGTATATTAAAGGTCAACTTTTTTCGACCAATGGTTTATTTTCTATAGTTGAAATGACCTAAAATGTAGTTTACTGGAAATAAATCGAGTAAACTGAGTCATATCTATATCTTTCCCAATTTTTCCATGGCAAACAAAATTATAATGGGCACGGCCAATAAGAGAACCATCAAAGTTTCGTCTACCAATAATCTTGGCATGAAAATCAGCACGGTAAGATAACCGCCTATGGCGCCACCAAAGTGGGCCGTATGGCCAATATTGCCTATACGACTCTTCATACCGTAGATAGAATAAAGCAAATACCCGATGCCGAACACATAAGCGGGCATGGGTATCGGAATGAACATGATGCCTAGCTGCATATTAGGTTGCAGCAAAATAGCCGCATATAATACGCCGGTTACGGCACCACTGGCACCAACTGCGCTATAATAAGGTTCATTTTTATGGAAGACCATTGCCAATAAACTACCGGCCAGAAGACTTACGAAGTAGACAATAAAAAACTTGCCGGTACCCAACCACCCGATGATAACAGGTGCAAAAAAATAAAGGGTAAACATGTTGAAAAATAAGTGCGCCCAGTCTACATGCAAAAACCCGGAAGTAACCATGCGATCCTTTTGACCTGAATTGATGGCCGCAATATTGAACTTATAGCGTTCAAAAAATGATGTATCGTTAAAACCTTTTAGGGAAACCAAAACATTGGCAGCAATGACCACAATGGTAGCCAAATCGAGATTGTACATAGAGGACACCTTAAATTCGGGCCAAATATAGCTATATTTGCCCATTAAAACCGAACCATGCAATTGCTTGTCTTTGTCTTGGCCTACCCTCTTTTGTGGATCATTTCAAGACTTCCTCACCGCTTATTTTACGCCTTCTCAGACTTTATCTGCCTTATTGTTTATAGACTTGTTGGGTACAGGACAAAGGTCGTCAGAAACAATTTAAGACTTGTATTTCCAGAGAAACCAGAGGCAGAATTGAAATCTATTGAAAAGAAATTCTACTCACATCTTTGCGACACTTTTTTAGAAATGGTCAAAACCATGTCTATAAGCACCGAAAAGATCAAAAAGAAATACAACGTTATCAATCCGGATATGATCCATAATATCGAGAAGGAAAAAACAGTATTGGTCGTATGTTCGCACTATGCCAACTGGGAATGGAACGTAAGTATCAACAATTATTTTTGTTCTAAAGGCTACGCCGTTTACCAAAAAATAGGCAACCCCTATTTTGACCGATGGATCCGTAAAATACGCTCGCGGTGGAACACAACCCTTATTACACAAAAACAAGTAGTACCAACGGTAGTCAAAAATCATAAGAACGGAGTGAGAGGCATCTTCGGAATGGTCAGTGACCAATCTCCGCAAAAGCACTTGGCCCATTATTGGACCGAGTTTATGGGCATTAAGGTGCCCGTGGTAAACGGTGCTGAAATAATGGCCAGAAAAATGGATTTGGCAGTTGTATTTCTTAAGGTATCGAAAGTAAAAAGAGGGTTTTACGATGCCAGGTTTACTTTGATAACCGACTCGGGTTCAAAAACTTCTAAAAATGAAATTACCGACGCATTCTTGCGGCTTACCGAACAGCAAATACTGGAAAGACCAGAGCATTACCTTTGGACGCATCGCCGTTGGAAGCATAGAGATAAAGTTCCTGAAAAGTTTAAATCGGAATAGTAAATAGTTCTTGGTATATTTCAAGACCAAACAACTTATTACTATCCAAAAAAATTTAAATTATTCATGGAAATTTTTGAAACTATTTATGATGAACTTATCGGTTTTTTAGGTATTTCCCGAGCATGGGAAATTTTAAGTACCGGCAATTACGACGCCCTAAGAACTTATGAAGGCGTAACCTCTTTTATCTTACCGCTTATACCGTTATTGGTTATTTTAGAATTGATTCTCGGCCTCATCTACAAAAAGCCCCATACGAAGGTTTACCGTGTCAATTTTCTCATCTATATTTTCAATCGATTCATTGGCCGATTTATTGCCATCGCAATGGTGACACTATGTATCGGGTGGTTTCAGCCATTGGCCTTATTTCAGACAGAACCCACATGGTATTGGTTCATCTATGCCTATATAATCTGGGAGTTTGGCCATTTCATTTATCACTACCTCGGTCACAAAGTACGCCTATTTTGGTGCTTGCACTCTACCCACCATGCTCCTGAAGAAATGAACCTATCGGTTACCTACGCCCATTTTTTTCTTGAGGCACCTTATGCCGATACTATTCGAACTACAGTATGTATACTGGCAGGGGTTCAGCCAGAAATGCTTTTCATTATCATGTTTATTGACGGAACATATGGCGCATTCATTCACGTAGGAGAAAATGTAATGAAAAAGGGCCAATTCGGTTTTTTGGGAAAATACATCCTTACCCCATCGCACCATCGGGTACACCATGCTAAAAATCCACTATATATGGATACCAACTTCTGTAACCTTCTAAATATTTGGGATAGGGTTTTCGGTACCTATCAAGAAGAACACGAAGATGAAAAAATAAAATATGGAATTACTCGAGAAATGGATTCCGGTAATTTTATGGATGTCTATTTTGGTGAAATTACAGCCTTGGCCAAAGATGTCTGGTCAGCACCGGGTCTAAAAAACAAGATGAGCTATATCTTCATGCCTCCCGGGTGGCACCACACCGGAGACCATAAAACGGCAAAGGTGGTACGTGACGAATATTTCAACACCCAAAAGGTTACGGCGTAAAAACAAGCGTTGACATTACTATACAATGGTCACTGGCATAGTTCTCGCATAAAACTTGATAATCGATAACCTCCCATAAATCGGGTTGGTTGTAAAGTATATAATCGATTTTCTTTTGAGGCCCATTTGAAGGATAAGTCCCCTGCTGGGCTTCTTTATGTTCAGGTTCGGTAAAGACCGTCTTGATAATCCTGATTGTCTCGGAATCGGGCTCGGCATTTAAATCACCCAAAAGTAAAGTTGCATAGTTCGTATCATGAAATTGCTCTACCAATGCCCTAGCTTGCATCTCCCTATCTTTTTCGTCTTTCTGATGATCTAGATGGGTTCCGACAAACTGAATGGTATTTCCATTTTTGGTTTTGATAAGTGCGACTGCGGCAGCACGAGGCTCAGAATCAGGCAAATGCGGTAAGGCGATATTCTCCGTAGCAATAAAACTGTATTTCGATAAAATGCCCTCACCATACTCCCCTCCATCATAATACATCGCTCTGGCAAAAAGTGAGGCCATTTGAGTACGATAGCCTAACTCGGTCGGCAAATCATACTTTATAGCTCTTTCAGTCTTAAAGTCAACTTCTTGCATGGCAACCAAATCAGGATTGTATGATTTAATAACACCTGCGATTGAATCTAGGTTGAAATCATTCTCTACGGTCGCCCCGTGAAGAATATTGAAGCTCGTTACCCTAAGAGTATCGGTCTGCGCCCAATTTTTCGATGCAAACAAAACTACAAGAACAAATAGAATGCCCTTTGCTTTCATGATTTTCATTACTTAAATACCGGCAATATTCTTGATGTCGGCAATAATGTCATCAGCCAAAACATCTGCCTTCTCTTGAGTGGAAGCTTCCGTATATATTCTGATGATCGGTTCGGTATTCGATTTTCTCAAGTGGACCCAATTTTCAGGAAAGTCAATTTTCACACCATCGATGGTAGAAATATCCTCATTTTTATATTTATCGGCCATGGCCTTTAAAATACCATCCACATCCAATTCGGGTGTCAATTGTATTTTCTTCTTACTCATAAAATAAGCTGGATAACTTGCTCTTAATTCGGCAACAGTACCCCCTCGCTCTGCCATGAGCATCAAAAACATAGCCGTACCGACCAAGGCATCCCTCCCATAATGACTTGCTGGATAGATAATTCCACCATTTCCTTCACCCCCAATAATGGCATTGTTCGCTTTCATTTTAATAACTACGTTCACCTCTCCTACGGCAGCTGCCTCATAAGTGCCTCCATGCTTTTGGGTTATGTCCCTTAAAGCACGTGAAGATGAAAGGTTTGAAACGGTATTACCTTTTGTTTTACCCAAAACATAATCGGCACAGGCCACCAATGTGTATTCTTCACCGAACATTTCACCCTTATTATCTATAAATGCCAAACGGTCTACATCTGGGTCTACTACGATACCAAAATCGGCCTCCTCTTCAACTACCAATTTGCAGATGTCTGCCAAATGCTCTTTTAAGGGTTCAGGATTATGAGGAAATTGGCCAGTCGGTTTGCAATACAATTTGACGACTTCTACACCCAACTCCTCCAGAAGCTTTGGTATGGCGATACCCCCGGTGGAATTAACACCGTCTACAGCCACCTTAAATTTTGCTTTTCTAATGGTATCGGCATCGATTAAATCAAGATCTAGCACTTCATCGATGTGAATATCGATATACGAATCATTCTTGGTAATAGTACCCAGGTCATCTACCTCAGAGAACGCAAAATCTTCCTTTTCAGCAATCTCTAATATTTTAGCGCCCTGCTCTGCATCTAAAAACTCTCCCTTTTCATTTAAAAGCTTGAGCGCGTTCCATTGTTTCGGGTTGTGACTGGCCGTCAATATGATTCCACCATCAGCCTCTTCCAAAGGAACCGCAATTTCGACCGTTGGTGTTGTCGACAAATCTAAATCGATCACATCGATTCCCAGACCAATCAATGTCGAGACCACCAAATTTTGGATCATTTCTCCCGATAAGCGGGCATCTCTACCAATAACCACTTTCAACTTATCTTTTTTGGAATATTCTTTTAACCATATACCATAGGCCGCAGCGAATTTTACGGCATCAATAGGGGTTAAATTATCACCAGGGTTTCCTCCGATGGTTCCCCTTATTCCAGAAATAGATTTAATCAGTGTCATATTGTAGTAAAAGTTTTAGCAAATATACAGGTCTGGTATAAAACCTACGTAAGCAATTTGTAAATTCGAACCAATGAATTTCTTGGCCCATATTTATCTTTCCTTCAATGACAACGAAATCACTTTAGGTAATTTCATTGCCGATAGTATTAGGGGAAACAAATTCAAACACCTACCCAACAAAGTTCAAAAAGGCATTTTATTGCATCGGGAAATAGACACCTTTACCGACACTCACCCAATACCTAAAAAAAGCAGTAAGCGATTGCATAAAAACTACAGTCATTACAGTCGGGTCATCGTTGACATTTTCTATGACCACTTTTTGGCAAAAAACTGGCATCTGTATTGCAAAACACCTCTTGATATTTATGTTGAAAGCTTCTACGATTTATTAGAAGACCACTATGCCATTTTACCTGACGGAACCAAAAGAATGATGCCCTATATGATTGCCGATAATTGGATCTACAACTATTCTAAAATGGAAGGCATTGGCAAGGTTTTGAACGGAATGAACCGTCGTACCCAAAACCGTTCTAAGATGAACTTTGCCATTTTAGACCTTGAAAAAAACTACGATGCCTTTGAACAGGAGTTTACCGATTTTTTTGAAGAATTGGTTGTATTCGCAAAACATAAATTCATTTCGTTAAATGACTAACCTCTAAAACAAACCACCGACCATGAAAAGACCACTTTCCCTACTCCTCTCCTTCTCCCTTCTATTTTTACTGGTATTGACCAATTGCAAAAGCAGGCCTGCAGCACCAACGGGTTTAGTAACCGAAAAGGCAATGGTCGTCTCTGCAAGGGAGGAAGCCTCAAAAATAGGTGCGGAAATCATGAAAAAGGGTGGCAATGCCTTCGATGCCATGGTCGCCACAGAAATGGCCCTAGTGGTCGCCTATCCATTCGCGGGAAACTTAGGTGGCGGCGGATTTATGGTCTATAGAAAATCGGATGGTGATGTGGGCGGGCTCGATTATCGCGAAAAAGCGCCCCTGGCTGCCCATAAAGACATGTATTTAGATTCTTTAGGAAATGTCATCCCGGAAATGAGTACCAAAGGAGCCACGGCCGTAGGTGTACCCGGAACGGTCGCAGGCATTATGGCGGTACATGAAAAATTTGGGTCATTGCCTTTAGAGGAAATTTTCGAACCCATTATAGAATTGGCTGAAAACGGCATAGTGGTTACTGAAAACCAGGCCAATCGTTTTGCTGCCGTCAAAGACCGTATTTTGGAGGTCAATGATAGTGTAACGACGTTTCCCATCGATTGTAAGGTGAACGATACGGTACGATATCCTGCATTGGCGCGAACCATGCGAAAAATAGCAAAAGAAGGTCATGATGGTTTTTATAAAGGGGAAATCGCAAAAACTCTGGCCAGTTTTATTCAAGAAAAGGGTGGGTTCATCACTGAAGAAGATTTGGCCAAATACGAAGCGGTTTGGCGACAGCCCATCATATTCAATTACAAAGATTTAAAGATAATCTCCATGAGTCCACCCAGTAGCGGCGGGGTAACCATCAATCAAATCCTTAAGATGATCGAGCCTTACGACATAGGCGATTTTGATCATAATTCAGAAAAAAGCATTCAATTGTTTACTGAGGCGGCCAGAAGGGCTTACGCAGATAGAAATTATTATTTGGGCGACCCTGACTTCACCGAGATACCACTAGACGTACTTCTCGGAAAAGCATATTTAGAAAATAGAATGGCCGACTTTTCATTTGAAAAAGCTACTAAATCATCAGACATTAGCGAAGGGAGTGTTCAAATGGCAGAAAGCATGGAAACTACCCATTACTCTATCGTTGATGCACAAGGCAATGCGGTTTCGGTTACCACGACTCTAAACGGGGCCTATGGTTCTAAGCTCTACAGCGACGAACTAGGTTTCTTTTTAAATAATGAGATGGATGATTTTAGTGCCAAGGCCGGTGTACCTAATATGTTCGGTCTCATAGGTGCCGAGGCCAATAGTATCGCCCCAGAAAAAAGAATGCTTAGCAGCATGACTCCTACTATTGTTGAAAAAGAGGGCGAGCTTTGGATGGTCGTAGGCACCCCAGGTGGTTCGACCATTATTACTGCGGTTGCCCAAACCATTTTGAACGGTTACGAATACAATATGAGTATGCAAGAGGCCGTAAACGCACCTCGCTTTCATCATCAATGGCTACCTGATGTCGTTATTTTTGAACCCGAAGGTTTTTCAAACGACCTGATTGAAAGCTTAAAGTCAAAAGGTTACCTTATCAATGAAGAGCGCACACCCATTATTGGCAAGGTAGATGCCATAAGAGTATTGGCCGATGGTCGTTTAGAAGGTGGAGCAGACAAAAGGGGCGACGATACTGCGGTCGGTTTTTAAATATGAACAATGATTTTTTTACCCTTGCGATTTGTTTTTAATTTTATGCCTGAAATAAGACTCACATGACGATAGAAGTACTACATAAATTCGAATTAAACGATAAGAACCAAGCCCGCATTCGTGCCTTGTACAGGCAACTGAACGCTACGATCACCCCAAGAGCTTTACATCAGGTTTTACAAGAGGATAACCACGTCATCTTTATGGTCTGTAAAGATGAAAAAGGAGAAATTGTCGGCATTGCCCTAATGGCCACCTATAAGGTAGTTTCAGGATTTAGAGGCCTTGTTGAAGATGTGGTAGTAGATGAAGCTTACCGAGGAAAAGGCATTGGTAGAAAACTTATGGATAGCTTGTTGGAAGAAGCTCGGCGAAAAGGAATCGACGAAGTAATGTTATTTACCGGTCACCACAGAACTGCGGCTATCAACCTTTATAAAAGCTTAGGATTCAAAATAAGGGAAAGCGGGGTCTATAACCTAAGTTTTAGAAAATAACGCTACACTTTTTTTACATGCTGTAGCTGGCCCTTTAGCTCTTCCATAGATTCTTGAAGTTGCTTGAGAAGGCCTTTTTCGGTACTGGCATCCTCACCAAAGGTGATTCTACTGCTCACCTGCCAAAGCTCTTGAATTTGAAACGGTTTGATTTCGTAGGGTGGATAAGCCTCGTTGAGGGAAACCAATGTTACATTGTTCGAATTGGGTCTTCGCTCAATTTTCTTGACCAAAACGGCATCTTGTAAAACGACCACGTACATTTTATTGGGGCTAACATCATCGATATGCTCTACGGCCTTGGCCAGAACCCATTCCCCTGGCCTCAAGTTGGGCAACATACTATCACCCTCTACTTGAAAACCCCGATAAGTGGCATTTCTAAATTCCGGAATAGGCAAATCAAAGGCCGGTAACTGACGGTACCAACTGGTATCTTGAATGTTTTGCGGATATCCTGCAGCGGCCTTGGCATTCACCAGAACCATATTCTCGCGATCTTCACTATCAACGGTCACTACTTTTGGAATAACACTGGTTTGCGATGTTTCCAAATATTTGTTCTCACTTTCCCCGAACAACCACAGAGGATTTATCTTGAATTGCTTTAAAAGTTCGGCTACCACCTTACCTGACAGCTTTGTTCGACCTCTTTCTATATCGGCTGTAGTACTTGAAACCCCAAGCAGCTTGGCAAATTCGGCCTGGGTAAAACCTAAATCACGTCTGATATCTGTAAATCTCTTCAAGGTTAATTCATTCTCCATACCTATTCAAATTTTAAATCCCACTGGGATAAATTCCTTCCTATCCGCTCAAATATACGGTTTTTGGAAATATTCCAATATATTTTTTGGATTATTTCCATAATTAGGATTTATTCCATATTTTTGGAATAATTACAACATCATTATGTCGTTCGAAAGAATTAAGGAAAAACTGAACATTCTGGCCGATGCCGCAAAGTACGATGTGAGCTGTGCCAGTAGCGGAAGCACCCGAGCCAATAAGAACAAGGGGCTTGGTAATAGTAGTGGCATGGGTATTTGTCATAGCTATACCGAAGATGGGCGTTGTGTATCGTTGCTTAAAATTTTAATGACCAATCATTGTATTTATGATTGCGCTTATTGTGTCACTAGAAAAAGTAACGATATCAAAAGGGCTGCCTTTAAAATTCAGGAGGTAGTTGACCTTACTATCAACTTTTATAGAAGAAATTATATTGAAGGGCTGTTCTTAAGCTCAGGTATTTTCAAGAATGCCGATTATACGATGGAACGTTTGATAGCTGTTGCCAAAAAGCTGAGGGAAGAAGAGAATTTCAATGGGTATATTCATTTAAAATCTATTCCGGGGGCAAGCGATGAGCTAATGAGGGAAGCCGGTCTTTACGCCGACCGACTCTCTGTTAATATTGAGGTGCCTACTGTTTCTGGGTTAAAGCTGTTGGCTCCTGACAAACGTTACGAAGATTTCACCAAACCCATGCTCAAGGTCAAGAATGAAATAATTCAATACAAGGCCGAAAAAAAAATAATCAAGAGCACACCGAAGTATGCTCCTGCTGGGCAGAGTACGCAAATGATAATTGGTGCCACGGGCGAATCCGATAAAGACATCATGTACTCTGCCACGCATTACTATCAAAAATATCATATGAAACGGGTGTATTATTCCGGTTATGTACCTGTTGCGGAGGATAAAAGATTACCGGCTATCGGTTCGCAGGTGCCTCTTTTAAGAGAAAATCGATTATATCAAACCGATTGGCTCTTACGTTTTTATGGGTTTCATGTAAAAGAACTATTAAATAACCAGCATCCGAATTTAGATATGGATGTTGACCCTAAATTGGGTTGGGCCTTAAGAAACCTTCATTTATTTCCAATTGATATCAATAAGGCTCCGAAAGAACTTTTGGCACGAGTGCCGGGTATTGGTATGCAGTCGGTTCACAAGATTATGAATGCCCGAAAGTTTAGGAAATTGAATTGGGATCATCTTAGAAAAATTGGCATTGCTCTCAATAGGGCTAAGTATTTCATGATTTGTGATTCGAATAAATGGGAGAAACGTGATTTACAGGCCGACACCATAAAAGGCATGATTTTGCAAAACTCAACGGGTAAATTCCGTAAAGAATATAGCAACCAGCTTCAACTTTTCGATAAAATGGCAGTATAATATTTCAGCTATGGATAATTCAAAAATCTTAATATACGATGGCAGTTTCAACGGGTTCTTAACTGCTGTTTTTGTTGCTTTTGAAGAAAAAATCGCAGTTTCGGACATTCAGAGGGAATCAGATAGCCAAAACGGACTTTTTTCTGAATCTGAAACCGTCATTACCGATGCCACAAAAGCCAAAAGGGTATGGTTCGGTATCGATAAAAAAAGTCACTCTGCCATCACCAACATTTATTTTGCTTTTTTAAGTGAAGCCCAAGGTGTTGAAATGTTACTGTACAGATATATCAGAAAGTTCTTTGCTAAAGATAAAAGCATTGCTTTTGATTACTCAGACGGTGTCGTCTTAAAAATAAGCCAGTTGGCCAAATCGGTGGGAAGAGAAAAACACAGAATGGAGGCTTTTGTGCGTTTTCAATTAACAAAAGATGGTATTTACTTTGCCAATATAGAACCTGATTTCAATGTTTTGCCCCTCATATCCAAGCACTTTAGAAACCGCTATGCAGACCAATATTGGCTGATTTATGATATAAAAAGAAAATACGGCCTTTATTACGATTTAGAAAAGGTCGAAATAGTCACGATGGATTTAAAGGAAATCATTACCAATAGCGTACATAAAAGCAAAAGCCTTGTGGATGAAGAGTATGATTTTCAAAATTTATGGAATAATTATTTTAAAAGCACCAACATTAAAAGTCGCATAAATTTAAAGCTTCACAAGCAACACGTGCCCAAACGGTATTGGAAATATTTGAGTGAAAAAAGGGAAGTGGTCTAAACTTTTATATTCAGGTTTATATAGATACTTTTTGAATGCTTTGAGCACCACAAATAAACAGTACCAACTTCTCGATTCGCCCTTAAAACCGTACCTTTGCAGCTTTGCTATCGAAAATGATCAATTACGAAGAAAACATTGAGGTTCAAGGGGCCAGGGTTCATAATTTAAAAAATATTGACGTTACTATACCACGTGAAAAACTAGTGGTGATTACCGGTCTTTCCGGTAGTGGCAAATCGTCTCTGGCATTCGACACAATTTATGCCGAAGGTCAAAGAAGGTATATCGAAACTTTTTCTGCCTACGCCCGCCAGTTTCTAGGCGGATTAGAACGACCCGATGTCGATAAAATCGATGGGCTCTCTCCCGTAATTGCGATTGAACAGAAAACTACTTCGAAATCGCCTCGATCTACCGTTGGTACCATTACCGAGATTTACGATTTTTTACGCCTGCTTTTTGCGAGGGCCGCAGATGCCTATAGCTATAATACAGGTGAAAAAATGGTCAGTTATAGCGATGAACAAATAAAGGAACTTATTAAAGAAGATTACAATGGCAAGAAAATAAATGTTCTGGCCCCGGTAATCAAATCTAGAAAAGGTCATTACCGCGAACTTTTCGAACAAATAGGCAAGCAGGGGTTTGTAAAGGTGAGAGTCGATGGAGAGATTAAAGATATCGTGAAAGGTATGAAGGTCGACCGGTACAAAACCCATGATATTGAAATAGTAATCGATAGGCTTAAAATTGCTGATTCAGAGGAGCTAGACAAACGTCTGACCGAAACTATAAATACGGCCATGTACAGCGGTGATAATGTGCTCATGGTTTTAGAAGAAGGTCAAGCAGAGGCTCGTTATTTTAGCCGTGACCTCATGTGTCCTACTACCGGCATATCTTACCCTGTTCCCGAACCCAATACTTTTTCCTTTAATTCCCCGAAAGGTATGTGCCCCCATTGCAATGGTCTTGGCCATGTATATGAGGTAAACGAGAATAAAATCTTTCCGAATAAAAAGCTGAGCATTAAATCAGGGGGCATTGCTCCCTTGGGAGATTATAAAAAATCATGGGCCTTCAAACAAGTAGAAACCATCGCGCAACGGTATGGTTTCGAGTTGACCGACCCTATCGAAAAAATACCTCAAGAAGCTATCAAGGTGCTTCTTCATGGAGGAAATGAAAGTTTTGATGTCGACTCAAAAACCTTAGGGGTCAAGCGCACCTATAAAATCGATTACGAAGGTATTTCTAACTTCATTAAAACTCAATACGAAGAGGCGGCCACCACTTCCTTAAAAAGGTGGGCGAAAGACTTTATGGATAAAATAGTGTGCCCCGAATGTGAAGGGTCGCGCTTACGCAAAGAATCTTTGAATTTTAAGATTGGCGAAAAAAATATTGCCGAGCTTGCCCATTTAGATATTTCTGATCTTTCCGTTTTCTTCGAAGGGTTGGAAAACGAGCTAACTGGCAATCAAAAAAAGATAGCTGAAGAAATAATTAAGGAAATTAGGGCCAGAGTACGGTTTTTACTAGATGTCGGGCTAGATTACCTATCCCTAAACCGTAGCTCAAAATCGTTATCCGGCGGGGAGGCACAACGTATTCGCTTAGCAACACAAATTGGTTCGCAGTTAGTAGGTGTGCTTTATATTTTAGATGAACCTAGTATCGGCCTGCATCAACGTGACAATACGCGACTTATTCAATCTTTGGAATCACTTCGGGATATTGGCAATTCGGTAATCGTGGTCGAGCATGACAGAGATATGATAGAACGCGCAGACCACGTTATTGATATCGGACCAAAGGCCGGTAAACACGGTGGGGAAATTATATCTGAGGGTAAGCCGTCCGAATTAAAAAAGCACAACACTTTAACTGCCGGATATATCACAGGTGTTAGAGAAATTGCCGTACCCGAAAAAAGACGGGAAGGCAATGGCAAAAAGATTGTTCTATCCGGTTGTACAGGCAACAACCTTAAGAACGTTACGGTAGAATTTCCTTTAGGAAAAATGATTGGTGTTACAGGTGTTTCCGGTAGCGGCAAGTCGACACTGATCAACGAGACCCTCTACCCTATTATGAACGCCTATTATTTTAATGGCGTTAAAAAGCCCATGCCATACAAAAAAATTAAAGGTCTTGAACATATCGATAAAGTAATCGATATCAATCAATCGCCCATTGGTAGAACGCCTCGGTCAAACCCGGCCACCTATACCGGAGTTTTCAGTGAAATTCGTTCTCTATTTACCAAAACTCCTGAAGCCGCTATTAGAGGTTACAAACCCGGGCGGTTCAGTTTTAATGTGAAGGGTGGTCGGTGTGAAACTTGTCAAGGCGGCGGATTGCGTGTCATTGAAATGAACTTTCTGCCAGATGTATACGTTGATTGCGAGACTTGTAATGGCAAACGTTTTAATAGAGAAACCCTTGAAATTAGATACAAGGGCAAGTCAATTGCCGACGTATTGGAAATGACCATTAATGAGGCAGTTGATTTCTTTGAGAATATTCCTAAAATATATAGAAAACTTAAGACCATTAAAGATGTTGGTCTTGGTTATATTTCGTTAGGGCAACAATCTACGACCCTATCAGGTGGCGAAGCTCAACGGATAAAATTGGCCACTGAACTATCTAAAAGAGATACGGGCAATACGTTTTATATCTTGGACGAACCCACTACCGGATTACATTTTGAAGACATTCGTGTACTTATGGAAGTTTTAAACCGTTTGGTAGACAAAGGAAATACCATTTTGGTGATAGAACACAATATGGATGTAATCAAAATGGTCGACTACATCATTGACATTGGTTACGAAGGTGGCCGTGGCGGTGGCATGGTAGTTGCAAAGGGAACGCCAGAGGAAGTGGCCAATGACAAAAAGAGCTATACGGCCCAATTCTTAAAAAAAGAACTTCATTGACGAAATCAGTCCATTAAAGGATTCCTTTTCTAGATTTTCTAAAATAAAGCTTATTTTCGGCTCCGCCGAAGCGTAAAATAAATAGTATATGCGTAAAGAACAGCACCATAAGGGTTGGAATGAAATTAAAACGAACGATTCATGGGCCATATTCAAGATTATGGGCGAGTTTGTTAATGGGTTCGAAAAAATGGGAACTATTGGCCCCTGTGTTTCCATATTTGGTTCTGCCCGTACAAAAGAAGGCGCCCCTTATTATGAACTGGCGGTAGATATAGCGCAAAAAATCGCTGAAGCCGGCTACGGAGTTATTACTGGGGGCGGCCCGGGAATTATGGAGGCGGGAAACAAAGGAGCTAATTTGGCGGGTGGTACTTCGGTCGGTTTAAATATAGACCTACCTTTTGAACAGCATGACAACCCGTATATTGACTCTGATAAAAGTCTCGATTTCGACTATTTCTTTGTCCGTAAGGTAATGTTCGTTAAATACTCTCAAGGTTTTGTCGTAATGCCCGGTGGTTTCGGTACCCTCGATGAACTTTTTGAGGCGATTACCCTGATTCAGACCAACAAAATTGAGAAGTTTCCGATTATTTTGGTAGGAACCGAATTCTGGACCGGATTAATGGATTGGGTAAAGAATACCATGCTAGATGTCAAAAATATAAGTCCCCATGACCTCGATTTGATAAAACTAGTCGATAGTGCAGAGGAAGTTGTTGAAATCATCGATGCCTTTTATAAAGGTCGCACCCTAAGCCCCAACTTTTAAGATTAACTTGATTGTTAGGCATTCCATATCAACTATTTTGGCTTCTGCCCTTGCCATGTTGGCAACGGTGTTCTCTTTTGCCCAACACACCAATACCCTTACAGTAACTCTTGATGGCGACACCAAAGAAATAAGTGTTCAACAAGAATTCGCTTACGAGAACAATTCAGACATCATTTTGAATGTTCTTTATTTCAATGATTGGGCGCATGCCTATTCTAACAAAAATACAGGGCTTGCCAAACGGTTTGATGAAGAATTCAAGCGAAGTCTTCACCTGGCCAAAGACAGCGAACGGGGTTATACCAAAATTCTAAGTGCGGTAGATGATAATTATCGGGGTCTTCGATGGAAGAGAACCACCGAGCAAGACATCATTAGAATTGAGTTGAACTCGCCCTTAATGCCTGGCGAGTCCGCCAAATTTTTTCTCACGTACACCGTCAAGCTTCCGGCGAATAAATTCACGCCCTACGGTTACGACAAGAACAATAATTACTATTTGAAAGATTGGTACCTCACTCCCGCTTATTTTGATGGGGAGTGGCATCTATACAGTAATAAAAATTTAGAAGATCTTTACACGGGTGTCACCAAAACCAATGTCAATTTTAACTTTCCTACATCATTAAATCTGGTCTCCAACTTTGATGTATTGGGTAGCAGCAGTTTTCCTAACGGGCAAATTGCCCAACTACGGTCGATTCAGCAAAAGAATTGTGAAATCATTCTAACTTCAACGAAGAGATTCACCACCCATGTCACGCCTGAAATGACCGTTATAACCGACATAGAATCAGCTCGGTACAATGATATCGCTAAGGGAATTTCAGTAAATAGAATCACCAAGTTTATCGAAGAAAATCTAGGGGTTTATCCGCATTCGCATTTATTGGTCAGCGAGATTGATTACAACAAGAACCCGTTATACGGTATTAACCAATTACCTTCTTTTATAAGGCCCTATGAAGAACAGTTTCAGTATGAAATGAAGTTCTTGAAAACGGCCCTTATCAACATTCTTGAGGAAACACTTTTCTTAGACCCCAGAAAAGACCAATGGCTTAGCGATGCAATTGCGAACTACCTCATGATAGCATATGTAGAAGAGTTTTATCCCGATCAAAAATTACTGGGTAAACTCTCAAAGATATGGGGACTCAGAAGCTTTAATCTTGCCAAAATGGATTTTAATGAGCAATATCCGTTTCTGTATATGCTCACGGCACGAAAGAATTTAGACCAACCGCTTTTGACGAGTAATGATAGTCTGATAAAATTCAATCAAAAAATAGCGAATAAGTATAAAGCCGGCCTTGGGTTGTCGTATTTGGCCAGTTATGTGGGTAAAGACAAAGTTGATAAGGGAATAAAAACGTTCTACAAACATTATAAATTAAGTCGCGTAAAAACGCTTGATTTTGAGTCGATTTTAAAACGAATGACCAATAGCAATATTGATTGGTTCTTTCAAGATTATGTTTCGACCGACCGTAAAATTGACTTCAAAATAAAAAAGGTCGAAAAAACCGAAGATTCTCTTTACGTCACTTTAAAAAACAAAAAGGGTACCAATGTACCTATTTCCCTTTTCGGGCTCAAAAACGATTCGGTGGTCTCAAAATATTGGTTTTCAGATATAGAAACCGAAAAAACGGTAGCCATACCCCGAAAAGACGAAAAAAGACTTGTACTAAACTACGATCAGAAAATACCGGAGTTCAATCAAAGGGACAACTGGAAATCTTTGGGAGGTTTTTTTTCAAGCAATAAGAAATTAAAGTTCACTTTCTTTAGAGACTCTGAAAACCCATATTACAATCAGGTTTTTTATGTGCCGGTTTTGAATTTCAATATTTATGACGGATGGACGCCCGGTATGCGCCTTTATAATAAAACCTTATTGGAAAGGCCTTTTGTTTACGACTTCTCTCCCTCCTACTCCTTTAGGGAAAAATCATTTGTGGGCTCCGGAAGTTTCAGTTACCGAAAATACCTTAGCAAAAGTGGACTTTATGTAGCAAATTATGGTTTAGGCGCTTCAACCTACCACTTTCAGGAAAATTCACGGTATTCGAAAATAACGCCTTCTTTCTCATTGGGTTGGCGACCGGAAAACCTTATTTCTAACAAAAGGGAATTCTTGACTTTTCGGTTCGTTAACGTTTTAAGGGATAAGGATGAAAGTCTCACCGATTTTGAAACCCCCCCCGATTACGGGGTCTTCAATGCCAGATATACCAATAGAAATCCGGGAATCATCAATTACCTGTCTTGGTTTGCCGATGCCCAACATGCCAAAGATTTTAGCAAACTAGCTTTTGAGTTGGAGTACCGCCAACTTTTTGAAAATAACCGGCAGTTTAACTTGCGATTCTTTGCAGGCAAGTTCTTAAGAAACAAGACTACCGATTATACAGACCCCAATTATTTTAGCTTTGCTCTAGACCGACCGACCGATTATTTATTCGATTATGGTTATTTGGGCCGCTCCGAAGATTCCGGTATTTACAGCCAGCAGATTATAATAGCCGAGGGTGGTTTTAAATCGTTCTTGCCACAGCAATACCGATTTGCAAATGATTGGATGACCACCATAAATACAAGCGTTAATCTATGGCGTTGGATAGAGGTTTATGGAGATTTGGGCTATGTGAAAAATAAGGGTATTCCCGGTAAATTTGTTTATGATTCCGGAATAAGACTTAATCTGTTGACCGACTATTTCGAATTGTACTTTCCGCTTTATTCCAACAACGGTTGGGAAGTTGGCCAACCCAATTACGGTGAGCGAATTAGATTCATTATCACTGTTAGCCCTAAAACTCTTACGGGCCTATTTACACGAAAGTGGTTTTAAAAAGTTTGAAAAATCCTCATTAAAATCGACTATTTTTCATTTTTATTGATTTTTCATTGATCGTGACAATTTATTTTTAAAAATAAATTAGATTTTTTAAGATTTTTTGTGATTGTAAAAATGTAATTGATTTGCTATTTTTGTGAAAACCGATATAGCTTCAATGGATATTTCACCTAAGACCAGTAACGATATTTCCTTCGATGATTTCAAGACCCAGATTTTAAGTGATTACAAAATTGCCGTTCTCAGTAGAACATGCAGTTTAATGGGTAGAAAGGAAGTACTTACAGGTAAGGCCAAATTCGGGATATTCGGTGACGGAAAAGAGCTTCCGCAATTGGCTATGGCCCGTGCCTTCAAAGATGGTGACTGGCGCAGCGGCTACTACCGCGACCAGACTTTTATGATGGCGTTAGGGCTATTGACCCCTAAAGACTTATTTCACGCCCTCTATGCTACTACCGATATAGAAAAAGAACCTATGAGCGCTGGTAGGCAAATGGGCGGCCATTACGTTACCTATAGCTTGAACGAGGACGGTAGTTGGAAAGACTTGACCAAACAAAAAAACAGTAGTGCAGATATTTCTTGTACTGCAGGTCAAATGCCGAGATTATTAGGTTTGGCTCAAGCTTCAAAAATGTACCGTAACCTTAAGAACATTGACGCTTCTAAATTCTCTAAAAATGGTGATGAAGTAGCTTGGGGTACTATCGGTAACGCAAGTACGAGCGAAGGTATGTTTTTAGAAACAATTAATGCTGCCGGAGTTTTACAAGTGCCCATGGTCATCAGTATTTGGGATGACGATTACGGTATTTCTGTGCCTGCCGAATACCATGCCACCAAAGAAGACATTTCTGAAATGCTTGCAGGTTTTAAAAGAACGGATGAAAAGGCAGGTTTTGAAATGTTAAAAGTAAAAGGGTGGGATTACACGGCACTGATGCACGCATACGAAAATGCCTCTGATATTGCTAGGGAAGAACATGTTCCTGTGGTCATTCATGTTACAGAACTCACACAACCCCAAGGCCATTCCTCTTCCGGCTCACACGAAAGATATAAAAGTGAAGAGCGGCTTAACTGGGAAAAAGAAAACGATTGCAACAAAAGGTTCAGGGAGTGGATTCTTGAAACAGGTATCACCTCAGAAGAAGAATTGAGCACCCTTGAAAAAAATATTTCAAGACAAGTTCGTTTGGCCAAAAAAGAGGCTTGGTCCGAATATTTGGCTACCCATCAACCTCAGAGAAAAAAGTTGATTCAGCTGTTAGATACTGCGGCAAATAAAAGTCAGAACAAGAACTTTATTACCAAGATTAAGAATGATTTGATTGCCAATGAAGAACCTTTAAAAAAAGATATGGCAGTAGCAGCTCGTAAAGCCCTACGCTATCTCATTGGCGAGAACAATAATGAAAGGGAAGCTTTGGTACAATGGACCAATAATTTTCTAAAAGATTCTCAACCAAAATATAGTGCCGACCTTTATAATGAAGGCACCATGAGAGCGACCAATATTCCAATAGTAAAACCTTTATATGCCGAAAAAACGGAAGAGGTTGATGGACGCATTATATTGAGGGACAATTTTGAAAAACTCTTCGAGAACTACCCGAACGCTTTAGTTTTCGGTGAAGATACTGGAGCTATTGGTGATGTTAATCAAGGATTGGAAGGTCTTCAAAGTAAATTCGGAAAGTTACGCATCGCAGACACCGGCATTCGAGAAACCACGATTATTGGCCAAGGTACAGGAATGGCCTTGAGAGGATTGAGGCCCATTGCCGAAATTCAATATCTAGACTACATATTTTATGCTTTGGCCACTTTGACCGATGATGTAGCCTGTTTAAGATATCGAACCTTCGGGAAGCAAAAAGTACCATTAATTGTAAGAACAAGAGGGCATCGACTCGAAGGTATCTGGCATTCAGGTTCCCCTATGGGAGCTTTAATTCATTCCCTTCGAGGCATGTATATTCTCTCGCCGAGAAATATGACCCAGGCTGCCGGGTTCTACAATACGCTCATGAAAAGTGATGAACCCGCTATTATTATTGAAAGCCTAAACGGTTATCGATTAAAAGAAAGAAAACCGGAGAATTTAGGGGAGTTCTGTACTCCAATAGGCGTGGTAGAAACAGTTAAAAGCGGAACCGATATCACTTTGGTTTCCTATGGCTCAACCCTTCGCATAGTTGAACAGGCTGCCCAAGAGCTTAAAGAAGTTGGTATTGATGCCGAAGTAATCGATGCACAAACGCTCTTACCTTTTGATATTCATCATGATACGGTTAAAAGCGTGGAAAAAACCAATCGCCTATTGGTAATCGATGAAGATGTTCCCGGAGGCTGTTCTGCATATATCTTAAATGAAATTGTCGAAAAACAAGGTGGTTATCAATATCTTGATAGCCAGCCACAGACGCTAAGTGCCCAAGCACATAGGCCTGCCTACGGTAGCGATGGTGACTATTTCTCAAAACCTAATGTCGAAGATGTTTTCGAAAAGGTGTATGCCATGATTCACGAAACCGACCCGGATAGCTACCCAAAATTGAGGTAATTTTTTTTGGAATATTATTTCAATTTAATTTTTTCGCCAATTAGCGATTTATATCTCTGTTTTACAGACAACTAGATTTTCACATCTAAGCTTGCTTAAAAAATTGTTCAAATAAATTGCTGTCCACCATTTGGATTAAATATACCGATTGTGCTATTTTAGTAGCAATCAACGGTCTAGGCCGCTATTTGAAGAAAAAATAAATTACTTTTAAGCCTCTCTAAACAACAAAAGAACATGAACAATTCCCTACTTAAAGATATTGGCCTAGCCATTTTACGAATTGGAGCATCGGCCATGATGCTTACCCACGGTTATGGCAAATTGCAGATGCTGATCAACGGTGCCGAGTTTGGTAACCCTATCGGTATTGGTTCAACACCTTCACTTTTTTTGGCTATGATTGGGGAATTCGTTTGTCCTATCTTGATCATCTTCGGGTATAAGACCAAATGGGCGGCTATTCCTACGGCTATCACTATGGCAGTTGCCGCTTTTATAGCCCACGGTGCAGATCCATTTCAGAAAAAAGAAATGGCCTTGCTTTACCTTACCATTTTTGTTGCTTTGGCCCTAACGGGACCAGGTAAGTTCAGCGTAGATAGAAGATAGGTAATTTATCAGATTATTTTAACGAGTAACTCTTTAAGAAGGTCGGCCTGCGAAACGGTATTGGCGCCCACACCTTTTCCTTTAAGATCTATTTCTCTCAAATGAGCCACAATATTGCTCACTTTTTTCATGGGATAATTTCTGGAAGCCGTCTGAAACTCGCCCACGAAAAAGGGACTAATATGCAAAGCGCTGGCCACGTTCTTAGCAGAATGGTCGGTTAGCCCATGGTATTGCAGCAATTGGGTGAAAAAGGTGTTTAAAAGAGAGACGGTCAAGACCAAAGGGTTATCTTTTGGATTTTGAGCGAAGTAATTGATTATTCGAGTGGCTTTTAGAACATTACGCTCACCAATGGCTTTTTTAAGCTCGAAATTATTATAATCCTTACTGATACCGATATGGGTTTCGATATGTTGGGGGGTAATTTCAGATTGGGCCGGCAAAACGAACTGTAACTTTTCGAGTTCGTTATTAATTCGGCTTAAATCAGTTCCGAGATATTCGGTAAGCAGCACAGCGGCCTTATGTGAAATACCATACCCTTTCGATTTAAGATTTTTTATAATCCAATCTGAAACCTGGTTCTCATATAACTTTTTACTTTCAAAAAGAACACCATTGCTTTTTACTGCTTTGTAGAGTTTTTTTCGTTTATCGAGCTTTTTGTACTTGTAGCAAATGACCAAAACCGTAGTGGGTTGCGGTTGGTTGACATAGTCGGTCAACTGCTCAATGGTACGCGATAAGTGCTGTGCCTCTTTTACAATCACCACTTGCCTTTCAGCCATCATAGGGTAGCGCTTGGCATTGCCCACAATATCGTCTATACTGACATCTTTGCCGTATAAAACCATTTGGTTGAAGCCTTTTTCTTCTTCTGAAAGTACATTTTTGTCTATGTAAGAAGAAATAGCATCGATATAATAAGGTTCTTCGCCAAACAAGAAATAGACCGGTTTAATGGTTCCTTGTTTTATATCCTTTACTATTTGTCTAGCTTCATCCATATATAACACAATCAAAAAAGTAGAATGATGAACCCTATTCCTTAATAGGTTTAATATTTATTCTACTTTTGGGAAAACCACTTAAATTTTTGGTTTCGAAATGCTTCCTTTAAATTTTCCCGATTATAACTTTCGGTTCAAAAATAGCGAAAATAACATCCTTATTTTTGACGTCATTCGTAAAAAATTCGTAGTTCTTCAACCTGAGGAATGGGTACGGCAACATGCGGTCAATTACCTTATAAATGAAAAGAAATACCCGAAAAGTCTCGTCAATGTTGAAAAACAGTTGACCGTGAATAATTTGAGTAAGCGTTATGATATCGTAGTTTTTCATTCCACCGGAAAAATCAATCTTTTGATTGAATGCAAAGCGCCACAAATTACTATTGACCAAAAGACTTTTGACCAGATTGCACGTTACAATCTGCAACTTGAGGCTGATTATCTCATGGTCACCAATGGTTTAAATCATTTTTATTGTAAAATGGATTATGATTCAGAAAAGTATATGTTTCTAAGGGATATTCCTGAATTTAGCCGTTAATTTGCCAACGTTTTGCAGATTGCCGTAGTCATACTTAACTGGAACGGAGAACTACTTCTCGAAAGATACCTGGGAACGGTCATAGAGTATTCCCCGGGTGCCGACATTTATGTGGTTGACAATGCATCGACCGACGGATCGGTGGCCTACATCAAAAACAACCACCCAGAGGTAAAGGTAATAGTCAATTCTGAAAATGGCGGATTTACCACAGGCTACAATCTAGGTCTTCGCACTATTGAAGCAGATGTATACTGCCTATTAAATTCTGATGTAGAGGTCTCTCCCGATTGGCTGATCCCTATCGAAAAACTTTTTCAAGAGAACAAAGAGGTAGCCATCGTACAGCCAAAGATTCTCGATATGCTTAAAAAAGACTACTTCGAGTATGCCGGGGCCGCTGGCGGCTATATTGATCAATTGGGTTATCCGTTCTGTAGAGGTAGAATTTTTCAATCTTTAGAGCAAGATACGGGTCAGTACGACGATACCATAGAAATATTTTGGGCTACCGGGGCTTGTATGTTCATTAGAAAAGAGGTTTTTTGGGAGTTGAATGGTTTTGATGAAAGCTATTTTGCCCATCAAGAAGAGGTCGACCTTTGTTGGCGGGCCAAAAACAAGGGGTATAAAGTTTTTTATACGGGAGCTTCGAAGGTATATCACCTCGGAGGTTCTACCCTTAGTAATATGAACCCCAAGAAAACATTTTTGAATTTTAGAAATTCCCTTTTTTCAATTACAAAAAACTTACCGAGAAGAAAGGCCTTTACCATCATATTCATTCGCTTGCTTCTTGATGCAGTCGCCGCGATTCGTTTTATTTTTCAATTAAAGTTCAGACACTTTTTGGCCATTTTAAAAGCTCATTTTAGCTTCTACTGGCATTTTAGAAAAATGTACAAAAAAAGAGAAAAGGTGAAATTTCTACTAAAATACTACCAAACAAAATCCATTGTATGGGCCCATTTCGTACATCATATAAAGAATTTTAACGTTTTAGTAAAAGATTAACTAATTTTGGAAAAAGTAAATTTGGCGATTATATAATTTTGTCGCTTATTGTCGATAACAAAACAAATAACAAAAATTAATACTTAGTAACCCACATCACACATTATGAAAAGAATGATTTTAGGTTGTTTAGGTGCAACCCTGCTTTTAGGCTCATGCGTATCTTCTAAAAAATATGCCGATCTAGAGGCTAAACACAAAGAAACACAAGACTTGTTGAACTCTGCCACTGTTAAGCTTAACGATTGTTTAGAAGAAAAAGCTACAGCAGACTCTAGAAATAAAACCTTATCTGATCAAAATGCTTTCTTGAAAGCTAACAATCAAGAATTGATCAATAATATGGGCAACCTTACTACTTTGACTACTAAAGGTGCCGAGAATTTGGAAAAATCTTTGGAAAGCTTGAAAGAAAAAGATTTGACCATTCGCAAACTTCAAGACGCTATCACCAGAAGAGATTCTGTTAACCTATCGTTGGTACAGAGCTTGAAAGGTGTTTTGGGCAACTTGGATGATGAAGACATAGAGATCAGCGTAGAGAAAGGTGTAGTTTTCGTTTCTATCTCTGACAAATTATTGTTCAGCAGCGGAAGCTATAACGTAACCAGAAAAGCTAGAGAAGTTTTGGGTAAAGTTGCTCAAGTAGTGAACAACAAACCTGATTTCGAATTTATGGTTGAAGGTCATACCGATGATGTACCTTACAGAAGCGGTGTTCTTTTAGATAACTGGGATTTGAGTGTAAAACGTGCTACTGCCGTTGTTCGTATTCTTCAGAACGATTACAACGTAGATCCTAAGCGTATGACTGCTGCCGGTAGATCAGAGTACATTCCTGTATCTTCTTCAGAGAAATCTAAAAACAGAAGAACCCGTATCGTTGTTCTTCCAAAAATCGATCAGTTCTATAGCATGATCGAAGAGGGTATGAAAGACCCAGCAATCAATAACTAAGATTGTATTTTTAAAAAATAGCGAAAGCCGCGACCTTAAGGTCGCGGCTTTTTTTGTTTGATTATTTTCCCCGATAAATTCCTACATCGAAAGAAGGCATCTTGTATAACCGACTACATTTCATGGGCATTTAGTTCTACCAACTATACATAATTAAGATACGGTCAAACAAGATTTGTCTACACTCAATAAATTTCAATTGTCATGGCCTTGGTAATCAGATACATTTAGACCGGCTTCAAAAGCCGACTTAAACGACCTTTTAACCAACCACTATTGATATGATTCGATTGAACAAAGCAATTTTATGCTATGTATTGGCATTTTCAGTTTTCACAAGCTGTTCTAAAAGTGAAAACAACCCGGAACCTACCAATTCAGCGCCGAACAATTTTACCTTGACTGAAGTTGCCAATAATTCAGTAGAAGTCGATTTACTTCCTGAATTTACTTGGCAAAAAGCAGTAGACCCCGATGGGGACAATGTGAGCTATAACTTCTATTTGGACACTGATTCTGAACCTTCAACTCAAATAGGTAGTAATCTAACGAGAGAGTCATTAATATTGACCGACGAACTAGCTTTAAACACGACCTATTATTGGTATGTTGAGGCAAAAGATACTGAAGGCAATATCAAAAAGAGTGCAATATTCACTTTTAAGACTATAGAGCGCTTACCAAATGAATCTCCTGAAAACTTCAGCCTTCTAACTCCTGAAAATAATAGCATTGATGTTGTTACCTTGCCATTACTATCTTGGGAGCAGTCAACCGATCCTGATGGAGATAGCGTCACCTACGCCGTTTATCTAGACCAAAATGAAGACCCGAAAACCATTATTGCATCAGACCTTAGCGATACTTCTTTTGAACTTTCCAACCCTTTGGAAGGCAACAAAGTATACTACTGGAAGGTAATTGCAAATGATTCAGAACTCTCGACAGAGAGTGAAATCTTTCAATTTACAACAGAAGAAAATTTTGACGGCTCCATTTCAGCGGTTGAGAATTTTTATTCAGCCGAACATGTTCAAGCCCTAGAAGATTTAGGTATTTCACTGAATCTGGGGGATAACCCGCCAAGTTTAGAAGGTGCCTACCTGATCAGCCCAGCCATCTTGGTAGAAAGTTCCGTTCCAGGAGATGCCCCGGGAATGAGATTTCCTGATTACAGGGCTGAAATCAGCAATCAGAACAATGAAAGCCTGACTCTGGATTATTACGGGCAAGGTGGATCCCAGGTAGATGAAGGCGATGGTTCTTTCATCTCCGGAGAAGGCAATAATTTCACCATCTACTTAAAGACAACCTCTCAGATAGGCTCATACCCTGTTGAAACTACATTCACCATTTCAGGAACCGTGGTAGAAGGTGGCTTTGCCGATGTTCGATTAGCTGCTCTAATGCTTGACGACAAAGGTGACCCACAACATGTTTATATTTCTAATGATACAGGAAGACTTATTGAAGATGGAGATGGTTTTTCACCAAAACTAGAGGAGGCTGCTAAATTGATAAAAGCGAGTACAGACAAAAAAATGTTAAGTGGCGGTGTCGTGGGAACCATCAATTATAATAACTAAGAACTATAAGTGAGTGTGTTCAATAAAGGGAAGTTCTCAAAAAATATCGAGGCTTCCCTTTCCTTCTCTTACCACAAAAGGTTCGCTTTCAGATAAATCGATTACCGTAGAGGCGATATTATCTCCGTATCCCCCATCGATAACCACATCTACGAGATTTTGCCATTTTTCAAAAATAAGTTCGGGATCGGTAGTGTACTCCAAAACCGCATCGTCATCCCGAATAGAAGTTGAAACTATTGGGTTCCCCAAGCCTTCCACCAGCGCTTTGGCAATATTATTATCGGGAACCCGAATACCAACCGTTTTTTTCTTTTTAAAGTCTTTAGGTAGGTTATTGTTTCCAGGCAATATAAAGGTATAAGGGCCTGGAAGGGCCCTTTTTAATATTTTGAACGTTCCGGTATCTATTTGGCGAACATAATCGGAAAGGTTACTCAAATCGGCACAGATAAACGACCAATTGGCCTTGGCCAATTTGATACCCTTGATTCGCGCAATTTTTTCCAAAGCCCTAGAATTCGTAATATCGCATCCTAGACCATAAACCGTATCGGTCGGATAAATAACGAGACCTCCCTTTCTAAGGGCCTGTACTACTTTATTTACCTCCTTGGGATTAGGATTTTCCTCATAAATTCGAATAAATTCGGCCATTGGTCTACTACTTGGAATATGACCACCAAAGTAAAACATTTTTAGATTAAACTAACCCCTAACCATTTTACTATTAGTTCATTCCAAAGATTTGGTAACGAACAATGTTCATAATTCTTATTTCAAAGAATGAACACCAAACATATTACCTTCGGTATCAGTACCAAGACAAATAAAACCATATTCCCCAATACTCATTTTGTTCTTAAAAATTTTGCCCCCTGCAGATTCGATACGCCCTTCTTCTATGGCACAATCATCGCTATGAAAATAGATAACTGTACTATTGGCCCCTGCCTTGAAACCTGGCATATGCACTAAGGCCCCTGAACAGCCATGTTGGCTCATGTCGGCCGGAAAAGAGCGCATGACCAATATTTCTCCTGATTGCTCGTTCGGGTCCGCCAAGTTATCAAGTTTTACCTGTAAAAGGTTTTCATAAAATTTTTGGGCGCGTTCGATATCATCAACATAGATTTCGAACCAACCCACGGGATTCTTAACTTCCATTTTTTGTTGGTTTTGAATTATGTAGACAAGATAGAAAGTATAGTAGGCCTTCAACTTGACCTATGGCAAGAAATGAAATTATTTCGCCTTGCGAATGCGGCTTAAAGAACTATCGGTAATGCCGAGGTAAGAGGCAATATGTTTTAATGGCGCCTTTTGGCTTACCGACGGCCGGTGTTTCATCAGGTGTTCGTACCGCTCTTTTGCAGAATCGACAATCATGGAGGTAGAACGCTGTTTGAAATCAAAAAGGCTTTTAGACATCCACGCGCGGCCCCATTCTCTAAAGCCTTCCATTTCATGAAAAAGCTGTTGAAACTCTTCAAAATCCACTTTGTACACAGTACAGTTGGTCAAGGCCTCGATATTTTCAGAACTAGGTATGCGTTGAAAAAGCGAAGCTACTTCAATAATCAGTTCGCCTTCGGTAAAGAAGTTAACCGTAATATCTTTTCCATTATAATCGTGAACAAAAGAACGTAACAAACCGCTCTCAAGAATGTAGTATTCTTGCGGTACACTCCCTTTTTCGAGAACAAATGTCCCTTTTTTAATGAATTCCCTAGTGTGTATTCCACTAAGTTTTACAATATCGTTACGGCTCAACAAAGGATGATTGTATACCTGAGCTAAAAACGATATGTCTACGGAAGGTTGCATGTCTTAACCCACTACCTCTAATTTGGCAAAGCGAAGCAAAAGTTTCTTTACATCACCTTGATCAAACTTAATTTCGGCCTTTCTATCATTGCCCACACCTTCTATTTTTAAGACCTTGCCACGCCCAAAACGTGTATGGTTGACCAGGGATCCGACATCTAAATTTTCATCTAAAGCACTGGTGTTACCTACGGGATTTGACAGTTCTGGCTTTAATTTTCTCAATTTTCTCAACTGAGATTCATTAGGGCGCTTATGGCTTGGTGGTGTACTGTTCGTTGGTTTGTTCTGCCTTAATCTACTTTTATCTACTTCACCGAAAATATCGCTATCTACCAGTGGTTTGTAGCGATAACCCGTATCAATAGGCGTTAGGTTCTCAATATATTTCTCGTCTATTTCCTCTAAAAACCTGCTAGGTTCGGCATCTATGAGCTTACCCCAACGATAGCGATTTTGGGTGTAGGTTAAGTACGCCTGCTTTTCAGCCCTTGTTAAGGCCACATAGAACAGTCTTCGCTCTTCTTCAAGCTCACTTCGGGTGTTCATACTCATAGCCGAGGGGAAAAGGTCTTCTTCCATACCTACAATGTACACATAGGGAAATTCCAAGCCCTTGGCCAAGTGAATGGTCATTAGGGCCACACGGTCATCGTCGCCGGTATCCTTATCCAAATCTGTTGCTAACGCTACGTCTTCCAAGAATTCGTTTAGGTCGCCTTTGGCATCGACCACCTCTTTTTGCCCTTCGACAAAATCTTTGACCCCGTTCAAGAGTTCTTCTATGTTTTCCATTCGAGCTATTCCCTCTGGCGTGCCATCCTTTTTAAACTCGAGCAACAAACCTGTTTTTTTGGCCACATGCTCTGCCAAGGTAAATGCATCGGAACCTTCGTTCATGATCTGAAAACTCTTGATCATGTTTACGAAATCTTCCAGTTTACGCTTGGTGCCGGCATTTATGCTCAAATTGAGTTTGCCCAAATGCTCCATCACCTCAAAAATGGAGCGATTGTAATGATTGGCGGCGACCGTTAATTTATCTACGGTCGTCTGGCCGATGCCTCGAGCAGGAAAGTTAATGACCCGTTTTAAGGCCTCTTCGTCCTTAGGGTTGACCACTAACCTTAGGTAACTTAGTACATCTTTAATTTCTTTGCGCTGGTAGAACGAAAGTCCGCCATAAATTCTATAAGGTATATCGCGTTTTCTAAGGGCATCTTCAATGGCCCTTGATTGCGAGTTGGTTCGATAGAGTACCGCAAAATGACCATTCGGTGTATGCTGGTTCATTCGGGTATCCCAAATATTACCGGCAACATAGCGCCCCTCCTCTGCATCTGTAGGGCTGCGGTGAATTTTTATCAATGCACCGTCATCATTATCGGTCCATACCGATTTTTCTAATTGGTTCTTATTTTTGGCAATAATCGAGTTGGCGGCGTTTACGATATTTCTCGTAGAACGGTAGTTCTGCTCAAGACGGTACATTGCAACATTGTCATAATCTCTTTGAAAATTGAGAATGTTACTGATATTGGCCCCTCGAAACGAATAGATACTTTGTGCATCATCGCCCACCACACAAATATTCTGAAAACGGTCTGCCAGGGCTTTCACAATCAAGTATTGCGAATGGTTCGTATCTTGATACTCATCTACAAGAATATACTTGAACCGCTCTTGGTACTTCATCAACACTTCAGGAAACCGGTTCAACAACTCGTTGGTTCTCAAAAGAAGATCATCAAAATCCATGGCACCCGCTTTAAAACAGCGATCAACGTAATTCTGATAAATTTCTCCCAATCTTGGTCTTTTGGCCATGGCATCGGCTTCCATTAATTCCGGATTCTGAAAATACGCTTTAACCGTAATGAGACTGTTTTTGTAGGATGATATTCTATTCTGAACCTGTTTGTATTTGTAAACATCCTTATCGAGACCCATCTCTTTGATAATAGAAGCTATCAATCGCTGTGAGTCTTGGGTGTCGTAAATGGTGAAATTGCTCGGAAAACCCAACTTGTCTCCATCAAAACGTAACAACTTGGCAAATACGGAGTGAAAAGTACCCATCCATAGGTTTTTGGCTTCCGAACTACCCACAATTTGGGCAATACGTGCCTTCATCTCCCTGGCCGCCTTATTGGTAAAGGTGAGGGCAAGAATATTGAACGAATCGACCCCTTGTGCCATTAGATGGGCGATACGGTAGGTCAAAACCCTGGTTTTACCTGAACCCGCACCGGCAATTACCATTAACGGACCATCTTTATGCAATACCGGAGCCCTCTGGGCATCATTCAATTCATCGATAAAATTCTTCAAACCTAAACCTTCTTTTTTAGCGCTGTGAATTTAGCCATTATTGGGCTTATGCTAAAATTTGCCCACCAATTCTGAGGATATTCTTTTCAACAAACAAGAAACAACCAAGACTTAGGTGGTTTTGGGCGCTATGTGTATATTTAAACAAGCTAAGCTATTATGAAAAAAATACTCTTCAGTTCATTAATGTTGACTTTTTCGGGTCTTTTTGCTCAAAGTCTTCGTTTCGATAAAGATTATACTGCCATAGAACCTAAGGTCGTTGAATGGCGCAGAGAAATTCATCAAAACCCTGAACTTTCAAACCGTGAGTTTAAAACGGCCGAAAAAATTGCCGAACACTTAAAATCCTTAGGCATAGAGATAGAAACCGGAGTTGCCCATACCGGGGTAGTTGGTATCTTAAAAGGCAAGAAAAAAGGAAAGGTGATAGCACTTCGTGCCGACATTGATGCCTTACCGGTACCTGAACGTAATGACTTGCCCTTCAAATCAAATGTTACCGCTGAATTTAGGGGCGAGACCGTTCCTGTTATGCATGCCTGTGGCCACGATACACACATTGCCATTTTAATGGGGGTCGCCGAAATTCTTTCAAAACATACCGATAAGATTAAAGGCACCATAAAGTTCATCTTTCAACCGGCAGAGGAAGGCCCACCACCTGGGGAAGAAGGCGGAGCTTCTTTGATGATTAAAGAAGGTGTTCTGAAAAACCCTGATGTTGAGGCTATTTTTGGCCTTCATATCAATTCGGAAACTCCGGTAGGCACGATTAGATATAAGCCAGGTGGTACTATGGCGGCAGTACAACATTTCACCATCAATGTTAAAGGGAAACAGAGCCACGGTTCGCAACCTTGGTCGGGTATCGACCCCATTTTGATCAGTGCTAAAATAATTGACGGACTACAAACCATTATCAGCCGTGAAGCCGAACTTACCAATGAAGCCGCCGTTATTACCGTTGGCAAAATAACCAGTGGTGTCCGTTTTAATATTATTCCCGAATCAGCGGAAATGATCGGTACAGTACGTACTTTGGATTATGACATGAAAGAGCAGATCACCCGACGAATGCAAGAAATGGTGCCTGCTATCGCCCGTGCTTATGGGGGTGACGCTACTTTTACGATCAAAGACAATACCGACATTACTTTTAACGACCCCGATTTGGTCGATAAAATGCTTCCCAGCCTTCAAAAGGTAGCAGGAAAAGATAAGGTAGAATTGCAAAAAGCGGTTACCGGAGGTGAAGATTTCAGCTATTATCAAAATGAGATTCCAGGATTTTTCTTCTTTTTAGGAGGAATGGCTCCGGGTACAACCGAATCTTTCCCTCACCACACGCCTGATTTTATGATTGATGATAGCGGATTGATACTGGGGGTTAAAGCGCTCACTGAAATGAGCCTCGATTATTTAGAGTTATAATATTATCACATATAGAGTACACATATTTTTGATTTACGGAATTTTCGCAGGAAAGCAGAAAAATATATTTTTGTGCCCTATAAATTGTACCCAACATTAGAAGTATCATAATAAATCCCCATAAATGAAAAGAAATTTACTTGCTTCCATTCTACTTGTTTTCACCGTTATTTCCGTTCAGGCGCAACGCAAAAGTGATTTGATCGCTGAAATCGATCAGTTAAAAAATGAGTTGGACTCTGTGAACAATGAGCTATTGGAAACGAAAAAAACCGAACGTATTGCGGTAGCCAAGGCTGAATCTTTTGAAAGTCAGGTAAACGAATTGCAAGACGCCAACAATACCTTAATGGCTAACATGAAGAGTTTTGCCGAAGTATCCAATAAGAACAGTAACATCGTTACCAGTGCCATGGCCAGTCTAGAGGCGAAGGAAAATCAATTGAAATCGATTAAAGACGCCATTAGCAGTAATGATTCTACGGCCATTGTGGTATTGACCAATGTAAAGCAAACTATGGGAGAAAATGCCAAAATTTCTGTTTCAAACGGGGGCGTGGTTATTTCATCGGACCTGAATAGTCTTTTTGGAAGCGATACGGGCGACCAACTTACGGCCGAAGGAGGGTCATGGACAGAAAAAGTAGCCCAAATTCTAGCGGCCAATCCTAAAACTTCGGTAACGGTAGAAGGTTTGAGTATGACGGGGGATATTCATATACCCGCTCAACAAGCCTTGTCGGTGGCAAGAAAGCTGAAGGAAGCCGGTGTAGAGGCCGAACGCGTTTCGAGTCTTGGAAGAGACGGTAATTTAAAAGAAGGAATTCAAGTGAATATTCACCCTGCCTATGACCAATTCTACCTCATGGCCAGGGAAGAGATGAAAAACTAGTTTTTCAATTACTATATAGGTTGATTTTGAGAATTATTTTATCAACCTGAACAGGTAATTCACAAAGGAAGTAAAACACCATACTTTTTTTAAAAATAGACCGTTCTCTAAACAAAGTAACCGGCTATCTTCATCGATGGCCCCAAACCACCCAAAAACATGTCTGGAGAAACTATTTTACAATTTTTCGGTTTTTTATTACCTGCCGTTGTTACTGGTCTTGTCGCCTTCTATTTTTTCAAGTTACATACTCGAAACGAAGAAGGGCGAAGAAGATTTCTATTACATAAAGACACACAAAAGAATACATTACCCGTACGTTTGCAGGCCTATGAGCGAATGGCTCTTTTTCTAGAACGCATTGCCATACCTAGCTTGGTGGTTCGGGTAGCGCCTAAGTCGACCAATAAAAACGACTACGAACAGCTACTTATCAGAACTATTGAAACCGAATTCGACCACAATCTGTCACAACAAATTTATATGACCGATGAGTGTTGGAACGTAATCAAAGCGGCCAAAAGTGCTACCGTACAAATGATCCGCAAAGCGGCTATGAGCGAAACGGATGCAGCCGATAAACTCAGGGAAGACATTCTTACCGAAACGATGGACAAAGAATCGCCATCGGCCACTGCCCTATCGTTCGTTAAAAAGGAAATTGGCGAGCTCTGGTAAGCTTTTGAAAAATCTAAATAAAAGGCGAGGTGCTCTATAGTTAGAGTACTTCGCCTTTTTCAGGTTCTATCTGATTAAGTTCGGTATTCTTATATTTTGCATAGTTGAATCCGCTTTGCCACCAAGCCGTCATTTTTTCCTTATCAAAAACCAAAGAGTTGGTGGTTAAAACGGTTGGTGTATAATAAAAGTTAATGATAGCCTTGTTATGCCCCGCCGCGTACTTTCCTATTTTAATATTCTGAAACTCGATACGGTCAAGCATAAACTCAAACATGGTCGTTAACAATGAGAAAGCGTTCTTTGAAGGCAGGCGGTTCAGATGCGTCACTTCGGTCTGTAAAACTATCACATCGATTTCGGTAGCACCTCTTCTTACGGCCTCTTCAATTGGCACCATATTTCCTAGGCCGCCATCGGCATATTCACATCCGTTTTTTCGAACTAAACTCATAAATGGCGTGTAGTTGCAAGATATCCAGACCCATTCACAAAAATCTTCGTAGCTATAATCGTTGATGGATTTGTATTCTACTTGATTTAAAGATAGATTGGCCACTGTAACGACTATTTCCTTGGGTCCGTTCTTTAAAATCTCAAACTCTTCTTTGGTAAGTGTATTTTTGATGAGCTTGTGTAAATTTTTGCTTTCGCCAAAGGTTTTTCTGCCTCTATAGAAATTACGGAGAACGTTCCAGTGATTGATGCCAATCGTATGAACGCCATACTTTTTTTCAATGGTAAAGGGGCAATTGCTAAAGATGCTGTCTTGATTGACCGAAGTATAGATCTCTTTGATCTTATCTATTTTCTGTAGTGCCAAATGCGAAATCAGTAGGCTGCCTGTGGAGGTACCTAGAAAAAGATCGTACTCGCATTGCTTTTCTTGCATGAGATATTGTGCTACCCCACCCGCAAATGCTCCTTTGCTACCGCCTCCAGAAATGACCAATGCCTTCATTCTTCCTTTAATTTACTGTTTATATAACGGAAATCGTTTTGGTTTAGTTTCTTAAAAACGGTCGCTATTCTTTTTTGATATTCTTTTTGTTGCAATAACTCATCGGTTAAATTACGAGCGTATTTCTTGAACTGCCAACTATGGTGTTCGGTAGCGTCGATTAAATTCACAAGAGCATCATCGGAAAGACCTATTTCAGCTAGATATTGAAAAGCACCCATGCGAACATCCCAAGAAAATGAGGGGTCGGTATAATCGACCAGTTCATTATAATATTCATTGGTGCTTTCGGGTTTGAAACTTTCGGTAACAATGGCCAAAGTCAACCATAACAACCGAACATTTTTATTAGGCAAACCTTCTACACCCTCGGTAACTTCAAGATATTTTTCTCTGTCATTAGAAAACGATGACCATAGTTTATACAAAGCCAACTCTTGGCTTATGTAACTTTTATCACCGAGTAGCGTTTCTATATCTTCCTTAGATTCCATCGGAATATCTTCTACTAACTGAAGCATTTTTTGTCTGGTTAGTAAATCCGATTCAATAGCTGAGTTAATTAAAGCTTCTGAAGACAAGGTGCTTTTGAACTTTTCCAATAACGCTATCTTGTATTGATGAGGATGATTACCGCTTAAAACATTCTTCAATTGGTTACCATTCATCTCATTGTCAACAAATGCCCTTATCGATTCATTGTATTTCTTAAGATAGGTGATGGCTTCTTCCTCAGGAAATTTATCGGAGTTCAACCAAGACTGTTCAAATTCAGTGAGATCGGTGTTGGTTTCCGCTTTTATTTCATTCAAAAAATCTTCTATGGTCGCATTTTGAAAACTGTATTTGGTAAGGTAGCTCTTCATCCCATTTTGAAAAGCATCCTCCCCCACTCTTTCCCTTAAAATTGCCAAGGCCCATGCGCCTTTTTCGTAAAAAGTAAGACTACTCGATTTTGGGTCGGTCAAAGCTTCGCCCCGACCAGCTTCTGACATTCGGTGTAGCTCTTGAGCGGTATCCCACAATTTCCAATAGAAAAAATCATTACCAAAAACCTTTTTCTCTGCCATATATGCGTAGTAAGTGGCAAAACCCTCGTGCAACCAATGGTGATGCCCATCCTTTTCTGTTACTAGATTGCCGAACCATTGATGTGCCAACTCATGGGCGTTCACGTTGACATAGTTCTTGTCTACAAACCCTGTGGAATCGACCACATAACCCTCGGAGAAAATGGTGCAGCCGGTATTTTCCATACCAGCATATATAAAATCACGAACCGGCACCTGTTTGTAATTTTGCCAAGGGTACGTCACCCCTATCTCAGATTCTAAAAAATCAAAAATTTCTTGAGTGTATCTATAAGTGGGCTCTACTTTAAGACTATCTGAAGGATAGTAATAGTTATCGATGGAAACGCCACTCTTCGAAATAAACTTTTGTTTATTATAATTGCCTATAGCAAAAGCCAAAAGATAGCTACTCATTGGCTTTTGCATATCATACTGCCACAACGTTTTATTGAGGGAATCTTTCTGTGAACGTAATTGACCATTAGCGATAACCTCATAGTTCTTTTCGGCAAGAATGCTCACATCGAATTCTACTTTTTCTTGCATGTCATCAAAACTGGGTAACCAATGGCTGGTGTACTTTCCCTGACCTTGGGTCCATATTTGTTCGTTATGCCTAATGTTATCATCCCATCCTAAAAAATAAACTGTCTGTTTGGGCTTAGTGGTGTATGCTATTTTAAGTTGATACGTTTTATTCTTTTTGAACCTCTTCTTTAGAACAAGCCTTTTTCCGTTATTTTCAAATGCCGTTTTTTCACCATCAATACTTACCTCGTTCAAATGAATGTTCTGGGCATCTAAAAAAACAGAATCGACTGCGCTCAAAATTTTGAAGGTATAACTTACCGTTCCTTTTATTGCCTTTTCCTTTGGCAGCGGTTCAATAACCACTTTTGATTCTACAAAGTTGACATGCTGTTGATGCTGGCCATAAAACCTTCCACATAAAAAAAAGAAAACCAAAAAAAATCTAATCATAATAATTGCAGAACAAAAGGTGAACCAAATTTAGCATTTTTAATAGGGTCTGCTGAAAATGACTATTGCCATAGCTTTTGTTGCTATTAATTTGCCGAACCGCTAATTTAGTCGCATGATTGGCCAATTGCTACAAACACCTATTGCTTATTTGAAAGGGGTCGGGCCCAGTAGAGCCGAGACACTACAATCAGAGCTGGGTATTCATACCTTTCAAGACTTATTAAGTTTTTTTCCTAATCGTTACCTAGATAAAACCCAATATTACAAAATAGGCCAACTTCAACGTAGCAATGCCGATGTTCAGATTGTCGGTAAAATAGTCAACCTTAAAACCGTTGAGCAAAAAAAAGGTAAGCGTTTGGTGGCCACATTTGTCGATGATACTGGCGAAATGGAATTGGTCTGGTTTCGAGGGCAAAAGTGGATTCGTGAAAATCTAAAAATAAATGTCCCCTATGTAGTTTTTGGGCGATGTAATTGGTTCAATGGTAAGTTTTCTATGCCGCATCCGGATATGGAATTGCTGACGGAACACCAAAAAGGACTAAAAGTAGCGATGCAGCCCATTTACCCATCCACAGAAAAACTAGGTAACAAAGGCATTACCAATCGTGTTATCAGTAAAATGATCCAGCAATTGTTTATGGAAACCAAAGCAAGGTTCTCAGAAACTTTATCGGATCAATTGTTACAGGAGCTTCACCTTATGCCAAAGCCGGAAGCCCTATTGAATATACACTTTCCAAAAAATCAAGAATTATTGGCCAAAGCCCAGTTCCGATTAAAATTTGAAGAGCTGTTTTACATTCAACTACAACTTTTAACCAAAAAGGCACTTCGAAAACAAAAAATTAAAGGTTTGGTCTTTGACCAAGTCGGTGAGCGGTTCAATGAGTTTTATGAAGAACACCTTCCTTTTGAGCTGACGGGCGCACAAAAAAGAGTTCTTAGAGAAATAAGGTCCGATTTGGGCAGTAATGCCCAAATGAACCGTTTGTTACAGGGCGATGTAGGTTCTGGCAAAACAATCGTCGCGGTAATGAGCATGTTATTGGCCATAGATAATGGTTACCAAGCATGTCTAATGGCACCAACTGAGATTCTTGCGAACCAACATTTTACAGGAATCAAAGAATTATTAGACAAGGTTGGTGTTAGTTGTGCCCTGTTGACCGGATCAACCAAAAAATCGGACCGCAACCAAATTCATGAAGCCCTTGAAAGCGGGGAACTCCACATTTTGGTGGGCACCCATGCGCTATTGGAAGATAAAGTACAGTTTCAAAATTTAGGATTAGCCATTATTGATGAACAACATCGGTTCGGAGTTGCACAAAGAGCTAAACTGTGGCATAAAAATTTGCTCCCCCCTCATATTTTGGTAATGACGGCTACCCCCATACCAAGAACGCTGGCCATGAGCCTTTACGGAGATCTGGATATTTCGGTAATCGACGAGCTGCCTCCTGGAAGAAAGCCGATAAAAACCGTACACCGTTACGATACCAATAGACTCAAGGTTTTTGCTTTTGTGAGGGATGAGATCAAAAAAGGAAGACAGGTTTATATCGTGTACCCACTTATTCAAGAATCGGAAGCGTTGGATTATAAAGATCTGATGGATGGTTATGAAAGTATCGCCCGTGATTTTCCGCTGCCCGATTATCAAATTTCTATTGTTCACGGTCAAATGAAACCTGTCGATAAAGATTATGAAATGGACCGTTTTGTGCGCGGAGAAACCCACATTATGGTAGCTACTACCGTAATCGAAGTCGGCGTAAACGTACCCAATGCTTCTGTCATGATTATCGAAAGTGCCGAACGCTTTGGGCTTTCACAATTACATCAGCTAAGGGGGCGTGTAGGCCGAGGGGCAGACCAAAGCTATTGTATTTTGATGACCAGCCATAAACTTTCTTCCGAAGCCAAAACCAGATTACAGACCATGACCCAAAGCAATGACGGGTTTGAAATCGCAGAGGTCGACCTTAAATTACGCGGGCCGGGCGATTTAATGGGTACACAGCAAAGCGGTGTGCTTAATTTAAAGATTGCCGATATTGTCAAGGATAACGATATTCTCAAGACGGCTAGGCATTACGCCCTACAACTTTTAAAAAGTGACCCTCAACTTGAAAGACCTGAAAATTTAGTTGTCAGAAACACCTATATCAAAATTTTAAAAAACAAGAATATCTGGAATTACATTAGCTAAACACCTCTTTTAGTTCTGTTTTTTATTTTTAAACATCATTGTAAAAACCGAACCGAAGAATGCTAATTTGAGGGTTGAACATCGTAATTTTAAAATGTAATAATTTCTTAAAATCTTCATGTTTCACTAGTTTTGTTAGCTTAGAATTGAAAGATTATGAGTGCTAAAAAGACATTGTTCGATAAAGTGTGGGATTCTCATGTAGTCCACCAAATAGAAAACGGGCCAGATGTGCTGTTCATTGACCGTCATATGGTTCACGAGGTAACGAGTCCAGTTGCTTTTCTCGGGTTGAAAAATCGCAACATTGGGGTGATGCATCCTGAAAAAACATTCGCGACGGCCGATCATAACACCCCAACCATCAACCAACACCTTCCTGTGGCCGACCCATTATCGGCGAATCAGTTAAAAATGTTGGAAGCCAATGCCAATGAGCATGGTATTTCTTATTGGGGTCTGGGTCATGAAAAGAACGGCATTGTTCACGTAGTCGGTCCGGAGTACGGCATAACGGTTCCTGGGGCTACCATTGTCTGTGGTGACTCACATACTTCTACACATGGTGCTTTTGGCGCTATCGCTTTTGGTATCGGTACTTCAGAAGTTGAGATGGTTCTGGCCACTCAATGTATTATGCAGCCAAAGCCTAAAAGAATGCGTATCAACATCACTGGTGAACTGCAATATGGCGTAACACCTAAAGATGTGGCTCTTTTTATTATTTCACAATTGACCACTTCGGGTGCAACGGGCTATTTTGTCGAATACGCGGGCGATGTGTTTAAAAATATGAGTATGGAAGGTCGTATGACCGTCTGTAACCTTAGTATAGAAATGGGTGCCCGCGGCGGAATGATTGCTCCTGATGAAAAAACATTCGAGTATATCAAAGGCCGTGAATTTGCTCCTACCGGTTCTGCTTGGGATAAGGCGATGACCTATTGGGAAACTTTATATACCGATGACGATTCTATTTTTGATAAAGAACTGACTTTTGATGGTTCTGCCATCGAGCCGATGATCACTTATGGTACCAATCCGGGTATGGGTATGGGTATCAGTAAATCCATTCCTAACTACGATGAAACGCAGGGCGCTGCTTCAAGTTACAAAAAGTCTTTGCAGTACATGCAATTCGGCGAGGGCGATGCGATGATCGGCAAGCCAATAGATTTTGTATTTATCGGTAGTTGTACCAATGGTCGAATTGAAGACTTTAGGGCTTTTGCTTCCGTTGTAAAAGGAAGAAAAAAGGCGGATAATGTTACCGCTTGGTTGGTTCCTGGTAGCCATAAGGTAGAAGCTGCCATTAAGGAGGAAGGACTTTTGGATATTTTCACAGAAGCAGGTTTTGAGCTTCGCGAACCCGGCTGTTCTGCGTGTTTGGCCATGAACGATGATAAAATTCCGGCGGGCAAACTAGCGGTGAGTACCTCGAACAGAAACTTTGAAGGAAGACAAGGCCCAGGTTCAAGAACCTTATTGGCCAGCCCGTTGGTGGCCGCTGCGGCTGCTGTAACCGGAAAAGTCACTGATCCTAGAGAACTAATGCAAGAAGTGGTAGCCGGTTAAAAAAGAGCTTTGGGCTCATTTTTTCATACCTACCATTTATTAAATTTCAAAGAACAAAAAGATGGCATACGATAAATTCAATATATTGACTTCTACAGCGGTACCCTTACCAATTGAAAATGTAGATACCGATCAAATAATTCCTGCTCGCTTTCTAAAGGCTACCGAACGTAAAGGCTTTGGCGATAACCTTTTTCGCGATTGGAGATATAATCAAGATAATACCCCTAAGGAAGATTTTATTCTTAACAATCCTATTTATGGGGGCGAAATTTTAGTAGGCGGTAAAAACTTCGGTTCGGGCTCCTCAAGAGAGCATGCGGCTTGGGCAGTCTACGACTATGGTTTTCGCTGTGTAATTTCAAGCTTTTTTGCCGACATTTTCAGAAACAACTGTCTTAATATCGGGGTATTACCGGTTCAGGTAAGTGCTGAATTCCTTCAGAAGATTTTTGGTGAAATTGAAAAAGACCCAAAAGCCAAGTTTGAAGTGAACCTTCCTGAACAAAAAGTAACCATTTTGGCAACGGGTGAAAGCGAATCATTTGATATCAACACCTATAAAAAAGGCAATATGACCAACGGATTCGACGATATCGATTACCTTTTGAACATCAAGAAAGATATTCAAGAATTCGCAGAGAACAGACCTATCTAAAAAAATCGGCCCCAGTTTTTTCTAACTAGGGCCTTCAAAATCCTTGAATTAAAAAAGGAACGCTATAACCTTAGGGTAGAAATGAAAAGACAGCTGGAAATAATGGACACCACGCTACGCGATGGCGAGCAAACTTCTGGTGTATCATTTACCGCTTCAGAAAAACTTACCTTGGCAAAGTTGTTGTTGGATGAGCTGAAGGTCGACCGAATAGAGGTGGCTTCCGCTAGGGTTTCTGAGGGAGAGTTAGAGGCCGTAAAGCAGATAACACGTTGGGCCGACGAACAAAACTATCTTGACCGTGTCGAGGTACTGACATTTGTTGATGGTGGTGTTTCTTTGGATTGGATGGAGAATGCAGGTGCCAAATCTCAGAACCTTTTAACGAAAGGGTCTATTAATCACCTCAAATATCAGTTAAAGAAGACTCCCGAACAACATTTCGGCGAGATTGCGGAAACTTTCAAAAAAGCATCCGATAGAGGCTTTATCAATAATATTTATTTAGAGGATTGGAGTAATGGAATGCGCAACTCAAAAGAGTATGTATTCGCTTTTCTTGATTTTCTATCATCTCAGCCGGTTAAAAGAGTACTGCTACCGGACACCTTGGGCATCTTGACCCATAATGAAGTTTCTGATTATCTAACAGAGATTATATCAAGGTTTCCTAATATGCATATCGATTTTCATGGTCATAACGACTATGATTTAGGGGTTGCCAATATCATGGAAGCTGTTAAGGCAGGCTGTCACGGTTTGCATCTAACCGTTAACGGAATGGGTGAACGAGCCGGTAATGCACCCATGGCCAGTGCTATTGCGGTAATAAACGACTTTTTACCTGACGTCTCCATTGAAGTAAATGAAAAAGCACTTTATAAGGTAAGCAAATTGGTTTCGGCATTTACCGGGGTGGGCATACCTGCCAACAAACCTATTGTTGGTGAAAATGTATTCACTCAAACTGCTGGAATACATGCGGATGGAGACAATAAAAAGAATCTCTATTTCAGTGATCTAATGCCTGAGCGCTTTGGCAGAAAGCGAAAATATGCATTGGGCAAAATGTCGGGGAAAGCCAATATTCAAAAGAACCTTTTGGAATTGGGCCTTACTCTCAATGATGAAGAACTGAAAAAAGTTACCGCCCGAATAATTGAACTCGGCGATAAAAAAGAAAAGGTCACCAAAGAGGATCTACCTTACATCATTTCCGATGTGTTGGATACCGATTATCATCAAAAGGTGTTTGTAAAATCTTATGTGCTTACACACTCAAAAGGTTTAAGACCATCCACTACCCTATCTTTGGAAATAGATGGGAAAATTCATGAGGAAATCGCTTCCGGAGATGGGCAATATGATGCCTTTATGAATGCCTTGCGTAAAATTTATCATGGCCGCAAAATGGAATTGCCCAAATTGGTAGACTACGCCGTTAGAATACCTCCCGGAAGTAATTCAGATGCCCTTTGCGAAACCATTATTACTTGGGATTTCAATGGAAAAGAATTCACCTCGAGAGGTCTCGATTCTGACCAAACGGTTTCGGCCATAAAGGCTACCGAAAAAATGTTGAACATAATTTAAAACGTTGTGCGATTGGTTATGGCTTAAAAGCTAAATGCCAAAGTCAACTTGAATTTGAAAATCATATAAATGAAACTAAATATTGCCCTTTTGGCCGGAGATGGAATCGGCCCTGAAGTTATTGATCAAGCGGTGAAAGTATGCGACGCCATCGCAACTAAGTACGAACATGAAATTGCTTGGAAGCCCGCTTTGACCGGAGCTGCAGCAATTGATGCGGTAGGTGAACCTTATCCTGATGATACGCATGAAGTATGTGCCAGTGCCGATGCCGTTCTTTTCGGTGCTATAGGGCACCCTCGTTTTGACAATGATCCTTCTGCCAAAGTACGTCCCGAGCAAGGCTTGTTGAAAATGCGTCAAAAACTAGGGCTCTTCGCAAACGTAAGACCAACCTTTACTTTTCCTTCTTTAATAGATAAGTCTCCTTTGAAAAGAGACAGAATTGAAGGAACCGACCTTATTATTCTTAGAGAATTGACCGGTGGGGTTTATTTTGGTAAACGCGGGCGCGAAGATGATGGCAATACAGCATATGATACGATGACCTACACGCGTGCTGAAATTCAGCGTTTGGCAAAAAAAGGGTTTGAAATGGCGATGGCCAGAGGAAAAAAATTGTGCTGTGTCGATAAAGCCAATGTGCTGGAATCTTCTCGCCTATGGAGAGAGACCGTACAAGCTATGGAGAAAGATTATCCTGAGGTAGAAGTTTCTTATGAATTTGTTGATGCAGTCGCGATGAGATTGGTCCAATGGCCTAAAGCCTATGACGTAATCATCACTGAGAATTTGTTCGGAGATATCTTAACCGATGAGGCTTCCGTGATATCGGGATCGATGGGATTAATGCCATCTGCCTCCGTTGGTAGTGAGGTTTCCCTATACGAACCTATTCACGGTTCTTATCCTCAAGCTGCCGGTAAAGACATTGCGAACCCTTTAGCTACCGTGCTTTCAGCAGCCATGATGTTTGAAGATTTAGGTTTACAACAAGAGGCCGATGATATACGTCGTGTTGTAAATAAATCCCTTTCCGAAGGGGTTGTTACCGAAGATTTGTCCGAAGGAGGTAAATCATACAAGACTAGTGAGGTCGGTGACTGGTTGGCTAGCAATATTTAATACATTTTTTAGGTCTTACAGACCGAGAATATAAAAAACGGCTATCATTGATTTGATGGCTGTTTTTTTGTCTACTACTACCTTAGTCTTGATAACTATACTGTTTCTATATATGAATTAAGACTTTTTTTCGTTAATGATGTGTGTAAACTTTTTCTTACATATATCAATGAAAATTTTTAGAAGACAAATCACGACTAAAAGTGACATAGCCCATCTCGAGCTCTCTTTTGAACCGGATGTGGTGTTTCTTTTTGTCTCGCTATCCTACGAGGGAGTTGAGGAATCTTTAACTGAGATAACAAAAAGATATCCGAGAGCTATAATTATAGGTGGCACTACGGTAGGAGAAATTATCGGCCGTGAGGTCGTTGATGGTACCATAGCGCTAGCTGCCGTTCATTTTGAGTCTACCAAAATCCAACTATATGGTGTTGATTTGCCCGCCGAAGCGGACGAGATTTATGCTACCGGTAAAAGTTTTGCCAACGATATCGATCAAAGTAACCTTAAGCATCTTTTTATTCTCTCAGATGTTCAGACCCTTAGCGCTTCCGATTTACTCAAAGGTCTGAGCGACAACTTGAAAGGTGAAATAGGAGTTACCGGTGGTTTAGCGGGTAGAAGTACTTATATCGATTCTAATTTTATCATCGAAAATGGTGAACTCAAACGCAATAGAATTGTTGCCCTGGGTCTTTATGGTGATTCACTTCAGGTCAATTACAATGCTCGAGGAGGATGGGACAGCTATGGCGTGGAATGCTTAGTAACCAAATCTTCCAATAACAGGATTTTAGAAGTAGACGGACGCCCTGCACTTGATTTTTACAAATCCCGAATTCCATCAAATATCTTTAACGATGTTGATAACGAAGGGTTTAAATACCCAATCAAAGTTCGTAACGAACAGCATACCAATCCGGTAATAAGGGCCTTATTATCGGTTGATGAAGACGAAAAAAGTCTCATTATGTCAGAAGAAATACCTGAAGGCTCTTACGTTAGAATAATGAGGGGCAATATCGATCGATTGATTTACGGGGCCGAAACTTCGGCCAAAACAATTATAGAACGCAACGACAACGACCACCAGCTGGCCATTTTGATCAGCTGCGCGGGAAGACGAAAAGTAATGGGCGATTTGGTTTCAGATGAAATTGTGGCCGTCATGGACCAGTTTCCTGAACACACAAAGTCCATTGGCTTTTACTCATACGGTGAAATATCTCCGTTTTACGGATATAAAACCACCTCACTACACAACTTGACCATGTGCATCACCACATTTTCAGAATCATGAAGTACCATCACAAATTACGCAGACAACTGCAGTCGGCCCAACTTGATTCTAAACAGCTAGAACAACTCGCCCCGTTTTTAAAAATGGTAGATGATAGCTATCGTCTTTTCGATTTTGACATGCAACATGCCGAATCAATATTGGAAGAAAGCTCAAAAGAACTTTTCTTAAGAAACCAACAGCTAAAAAATAATGTAAAGGAGGTAAAGGGCCAATTGAACAAAGTGGCCAGCAATATCAAAGATGTAATTTTTGAAATCGACCTTAACGGAAATTGGTCTTATCTGAACAATGCCTGGGAAGAACTCACCGGACAACCGGTAAAAGAAACCCTCGGCAAACCCGTTGGGGAATGTTTGAAAAATACGAAAGGGAAGCCATTTTTAAACTTAATCAATCTAGAAAGTCCTGAAACAAATACATTTAGCAAAACCCTGGAATCACTTGATAGAAACGGTAAGAAGATTTGGCTGAAGTTTACCATCAATTGTATTAAATCTGATTTAGGCACCATTGACGGTTATATCGGTACTATTGCCAATATTACCAATCTTAAGCGAACCGAATTGCAGCTCATTAAATCGCGGGAAAAAGAAATCAAGGCCAATAAGGCAAAGGGAGAGTTTCTTTCTACCATGTCGCATGAAATCAGAACTCCGTTAAATGCCGTCATCGGTATCGCCCATTTACTTTTGATCGAAGATCCCAAGCAAGAACAAATTGAAAACCTGGAAACACTTAAGTATTCTTCCGAGCATCTTCTGGGGGTTGTGAACGATATTCTTGATTATGATAAGATTGCTTCTGGTTCACTTCATTTAGAAGAAGCCAATTTTAGTTTAAAACAGGTATTGACAACTGTTGAAAGCATCTTCAGTAACATAGCATCCAAAAAAGGAATATCCTTTAAAATAGAAAAGGATGCCTTATTGCAAGACTCTATAATCGGTGATAGCACGCGTCTATCACAAGTCTTGACCAATCTGGTGAGTAATGCCATTAAGTTTACCGAAAAGGGTCAAGTAAATCTCAAAATTAAAGTCGTTGAAGAATCGGAAGATGATTCAAAACTATCTTTTACCGTAATCGATACGGGTATAGGCATACCCGATGACAAGATTGAAAAAATCTTTGAATCTTTCGCCGAAGCGAACCCTAGTACTACGCGTCTTTATGGGGGTACAGGCCTCGGTTTGGCCATATGTCAAAAATTATTGGAACTGATGGGCACATCGCTCAAAGTGGAGAGCACTTTTGGCACTGGCTCTTCATTCAGCTTTGAAGTGAAATTGAAGAAAGGCAACCCTATTGCCTCACTTTTCGAAGATGAGTTGCACGAGAAAGATACCCCAGACCAGTCAAGCTTGTTCGGTCGACGCTTTTTAGTGGTCGATGATAATCGAATCAACCTTTTGGTGGTCGAAAAGTTTTTGAAAAAATGGGGAGTCGGCTTTGATATTGCCACTAATGGTAAAATTGCCGTGGAAAAAGCGGCTTCGAATGAATATGACTTAATTTTAATGGACCTTCAAATGCCTGTTATGGACGGATATAACGCCAGTTTGGCTATAAGAAAATTAGATAGGCCCTACACTCGAAAAGTTCCTATTTTTGCTTTATCAGCCTCCACATCTACTGCCATAAAAACCGACCTTCTGAAATTTGGTATCAACGGACTAATTACCAAACCCTTTAATCCCGATGAACTATTTGCAATTTTGTCGGAAACACTGAATAAAAAAATTGAGATTGATTTGGACTAGTGCTATAACTCAAATAAAAATTGTATTTCCTCTAAAAAGATGGATGATCAATACTGTGGATAGGTTAATAAAAAAGACCGGCTTGTTGGCCGGTCTTTTACTTTAAGAGATAATCTTTATTTAATTTCCGAAGGCCATCTTTTTTAGGCTGTACCCAGCTTTGTGCCGACGGTATAATATAATTCCTATCGCAATCATAACTCCCAATCCGGCTAAAACAGAGCCAACAACTCCTGCATATACCACGCTCAGACCAAAAGTCATTGGCAACCCTGCTAAATAAGCACCGGAAGCATTACCCATGTTAAAGGCACTCTGGTTCATTGAAGAACCGAGCATTTCATTACCTTTTGAAGTATTTATAATCGCCATTTGAATTGGAGTGGATACCGTAAATGCTGCCATACCAACTAAAAAGGTCATACCCAATACGATATACGGGTTAAATGCCAACATAGAATTGACCAATAAAAGCACCACCATTATCGATAAACTTATAGCGACAGCCCTTAAAGGCGAAAAGATTTCTGCCATTTTGGCTCCGATAAAGTTTCCGAAAACCATTCCCAAACCTGCTAAAATCATGGCATAACCTACCATATATTCACCCCAACCGGCCACATCAGTGATTAAAGGTGCTATGTAACTGTACCAAGCGAAAAAGCCTCCCGTACCAATGGTAGTAAGTGCAATCAAAGCCCACAGTTCTCCATTCTTAAGCCCTTTGTTTTCCTTAGAATAGGGCTGCGGTTTTTGGGCGGCAAATTTCGGCATCCATAACAAAATACTGGCAACGGCCAAAAGACCGACCAAGCCCACCATATAGAAAGAAATACTCCAATTATAATGGTGACCGATATATGTACCCGCAGGAACACCGATGACGTTAGCAATGGTAAGGCCCGAAAACATGACAGCAATGGCTCTTGCAGCCTTACCCTCACGTGCCAATTTACCGGCAACTACTGCTCCGATACCAAAAAATGCACCGTGTGGAAGACCCGATAAAAATCGAACCAGCAACAATGCGGTGTAATTGGTTGCAAAACCGGATAAGGTATTAAATAAAGTAAACCACCCCATCAACAACAAAAGAATGGTTCTTGAATTCATTTTAGTACTAAAACGAGTGAGCAAGGGAGCTCCTACTACTACACCCAAAGCATAAGCAGCAATAAAGTGGCCTGCTTGAGAGATGGTAATATCCAAACCCTTTGCTACGTCAGGTAAAATACCCATGATTACAAACTCCGTAAGTCCTATTCCAAAGCCGCCCACCGCTAAGGCGAACAAGGCTTTACTATTATTTATTTTTGTTTCCATAATCTTCCAAATTGTAGGTTCAACTTAAATTCCCTCTTTACTTTAAAGTTGACAACCGGGAACTTTGTCTAATTTGTTGATACAAAATTACAGTGGTTAATTTGGAAAAGACTTTACACGTTTATCCAATATATATGCAATATTACCCCTACTGGCTATTTTTAGCCTAACATAGAGTTAAGAATTAACACAAGTCTAACGATTATAAGACTTTTCTTTAACAAATATGCTGGTATTCAAGGTCTAACACTCATATGAACTTTTTTTGCATTAAAAAGAAAACCCTTGCTTCCGCAAAGGTTTCATGGTCTAAAAAAGACTAGTAAATCTATAAAATATAGTCTGTGCTTACGAAATTCGACAACTTAGCTTCCAACAACTGCTGAATAGTCTCGTTGTTCAAATCATTATCTTTAAACGCAACGAATGTTCTAATTGAAAAAGAACGAAGTGCATCATGAACGCTTAGGGTAGCTTGGGCCGAATCTTTTCTACCAGTAAACGGATACACATCAGGACCTCTTTGGCAAGAACTGTTTAGGTTTACCCTACATACCAGATTCACCAGTGTATCGATTAAAGGTGAAAGCGTATATACATCTTTGCCAAACAGACTTACTTGCTGCCCATAGTTACTTTCTGCCATATCGTTCAAAGGCTCTTCAATATCAGAAAAAGAAAGAACTGGAATAATCGGGCCAAATTGTTCTTCTTGATACACTCTCATATCTTTTGTAACAGGATGTAAAACTGCGGGCCAGATATAATTGTCAAAATGCTGCCCCCCTTTTTTATTGTTTATCTGCGCACCTTTTTGAACGGCATCATCAATCAGCTCTTGAATATAAGCTGGTTTTCCAGGCTCGGGAAGCGGTGTCAACTTAACCCCATTATCCCAAGGATTACCGAATTTAAGGGAATCCACTCGCTTAGTAAACCGTTTCATAAACTCATCTTTTACCTGCTCATGAACATAAATTACTTTGAGAGCGGTACAACGCTGCCCGTTGAACGATAAGGTTCCCGCAATACATTCATCAATGGTCAAATTTAAATCAGCATCTGGCAATATAATCGCCGGGTTCTTGGCCTCAAGACCCAACACCAATCGAAGACGGTTACTTTTAGGGTGTTGTTCTTGCAGGGCATTGGCCGATTTGCTGTTTCCGATAAGTGCCAATACATCTACCTTTCCCGTTTGCATGATAGGGGCGGCCACGGCCCTACCCCTTCCAAAGAGAATATTGACCACGCCTTTAGGAAAACAACTTTGAAACGCTTCAAGAAGAGGCGTAATCAATAGCACCCCATGTTTGGCCGGTTTGAAAATGGTGGTATTGCCCATTATAATGGCCGGAATCAACAGTGCAAAGGTTTCGTTCAATGGGTAATTGTACGGCCCTAAACAGAGTACAACCCCCAACGGACCTCTTTTTATGTGAGCATAAACGCCGTCATGCTTTTGAAATTTGGCCGAATTTCTGTCTAAGTCTTTGTACTCTTCGATCGTATCATAAATATACTCTACGGTACGGTCGAACTCTTTTTGCGAATCCGGTAGCGATTTACCGATTTCCCACATTAAAAGTTTCACTATCTGCTCGCGCTTGGTCTCCATCTTACGAACAAAATTCTCCATGCACTCAATTCTATCCTTTACATGCATGGTGGGCCAAACCCCTTGCCCTTTACCATAGGCCGCTAGAGCAGCATCTAAGGCTGCCATAGCTTCTGGTTCACCCATATCGGGTATACTGCCCAAAAGTGTAGGTTTATACTCTTCGGTGGAAGAAATACTAGAGAATACCTCTGTTACGTTACCGGCCCAAGTTTTTAATTCACCGTTTACTAAATATTTTTTCTGTTCAATGAGCTCCTTAATTTGAAACTCTTCAGGAATGCTTTTCATTAGTGGCTATATAAAAATGTATTGTCAAATTTGTTATCTAACGAAAATACGGAATAAAAAACTCAGAAATATTACTAAATCGTTGCGGATTAACTTAAATCACAGAACAATTCAATAATTTTAAATAAGATACTGAAACAAGTCTGGCTTATCATTCAGGTAATCGCCAAAAAAGTTATTGGCCTTCATCCTATCCATCAATGGGCGTAAATCTTCAGGTCTCTTTAACTCTATACCAACGATGGCAGGTGCATTTTCTCTGCTCGATTTCTTTGAATATTCAAAGTGGGTGATATCATCATCAGGACCTAAAATTTCGGCTACAAACTGTTTTAAAGCTCCTGGCCTTTGAGGAAAGCGAACTATGAAATAATGCTTCAATTTGGCAAAAAGGAGGGCTCGCTCCTTAATCTCTGCGGTTCGTGTAATATCGTTATTGCTGCCACTTAGAATACAAACCACATTTTTACCCTTTATTTCTTCAGCATAAGAGTCTAAGGTAGCAATGGTTAAGGCCCCTGCAGGTTCAACAACTATAGCATCGCGATTATACAAGTCTAATATGGTTTGACAAACCTTACCTTCAGGTACCACCACCATATCGCTCAAATTGTCTTTGCAAATCGAAAAAGTCAAATCGCCAACTTTTTGAACGGCCGCACCATCGATAAACTTATCAATGGCCGAAAGCTCGGTATTCACTCCCTTTTCAATTGATGTTTTCATAGATGGGGCTCCTTCTGGCTCCACACCTATGATCTTAGTACTTGGCGATAAAGGTTTAAAAACACCTATGAGACCAGAAACCAGTCCCCCGCCCCCAACGGCAGCGAAAATATAATCTATGGGCTGATTAAATTGCTGTAGCAATTCGAGACCTACCGTACCTTGACCTTCAATAACCTTAGGGTCATCAAAAGGATGGATAAATGTTTTGTTGTTCTCGATACAAAAATTCATGGAACTCTTGAAAGAGTCATCAAAAGTGTCCCCTTCCAATACCACCTCTACCCAGTCGCCACCGAACATTTGTGTTTGCTCAATTTTCTGTTTGGGGGTGACCGAAGGCATATAAATGGTTCCTTTAATTCCCAAATGATTACAGGCAAACGCTACCCCTTGCGCGTGATTACCAGCACTGGCACAGACAATACCGTTTTGCCGCTCTTTTTCGGTTAAGGAATTAATTTTATTAAAAGCACCCCTTATTTTATAGGACCTCACTTGGTGAAGATCTTCGCGCTTGAGCATAATGTTTGCCCCATAACGTTCAGACAACCGAATACTTTGCGTCAAAGGAGTTAAAGATGCAACCTGACTAATGGTCTCGGCAGCACTTCTTATATCTGCTATGGAAGGAAAATATGGCATAGAAAAAACCCTGTTCGATAAAAACCACCCAAAGGTAGTAGTTAATTACAGAACAGGGTTTAAATAAATTTATACAATCGGCTTCATATCCGTCATAGACGCACGTAATCTAGCGCCTACAATTTCGACGGGATGCTCACGTAAAGCTTTGTTTACAGCGATCAACTTGGCATTATCAACACCATTGCCTTCACCTTCACCAAACTTTTTACCTACTACGTCAACATCTATTTTCTTCATGAAATCGGCCAAAAGAGGCTTGCAAGCATGATCGAACAGGTAACAACCATATTCAGCGGTATCTGAAATAACACGGTTCATTTCGAACAATTTCTTTCTAGCTATAGTATTGGCAATCAATGGAGTTTCATGAAGTGACTCGTAGTATGCCGACTCACCGATGATTCCTGACTCGGTCATACTTTCATAGGCCAATTCAACACCGGCGCGAACCATCGCTACCATCAACACACCGTTATCATAGTATTCTTGCTCGGAAATCTTCATATCTCCGGCAGGAGTCTTTTCAAAAGCGGTCTCACCTGTCTCGGCTCTCCAAGTCAAAAGATTCTTATCATCATTCGCCCAATCTTCCATCATTGTTTTTGAGAAATGACCGGTCATGATATCATCCATATGCTTTTGGAACAGCGGACGCATAATTTCCTTCAATTCTTCCGAAAGTTCAAATGCCTTAATTTTAGCAGGATTAGAAAGACGGTCCATCATATTGGTGATACCACCGTATTTCATTCCTTCGGTAATGGTTTCCCAACCGTATTGAATCAATTTGGAAGCATAAGCGGCATCAACCCCTTTTTCCAACATTTTATCAAAACAAAGAATACTTCCTGTCTGCAAAAGACCACAAAGTATGGTTTGCTCACCCATAAGGTCTGATTTTACTTCGGCCACAAAAGAAGATTCCAACACACCAGCTCTGTGTCCGCCTGTTGCAACCGCATAAGCTTTTGCTTGTTCTAGACCTTTACCTTGTGGGTCGTTATCAGGATGAACGGCAATTAACGTTGGTACCCCAAAACCTCTTTTATATTCCTCTCTAACCTCAGAACCTGGGCATTTTGGCGCCACCATGATCACTGTAAGGTCTTCACGAATTTGCATGCCTTCTTCCACAATATTAAAACCGTGAGAATAAGAAAGGGTGGCACCCTCTTTCATCAATGGCATTACCGCTTTGATTACACCTGTATGCTGCTTATCAGGGGTAAGGTTGATCACCAAGTCTGCACTAGGCACCAATTCATCATAAGTACCTACATTGAAACCGTTCTCGGTAGCGTTGATATAAGATTGTCGCTTTTCTTTAATAGCACCTTCACGAAGGGTATAAGAAATATCCAAACCGGAATCTCGCATGTTGAGACCTTGATTAAGACCTTGGGCACCGCAACCTACGATGACGATTTTCTTACCTTTTAAAGCGGATACACCATCGGCGAATTCCGAAGACTCCATAAATCTACATTTACCCAATTGGGTCAGTTGATCTCTTAGCGATAGTGTATTAAAATAATTTGCCATAGTTAATTTTTCTTTTCATCCTGCCCGGCAGGAAAATGTTCAATTATTGGTTTTAAACTTTCGACGAGCGAAAATATAGATATTAATAGATTATTTACTTATTTAATTAAGCCTCTTCATAAAATTCTTGAAGAAGCGCCGAAATCTGCATTTCAGATTTTGTTACCGATATTCTTCCGGAACGAACAAATTGCATAATGCCAAAAGGCTTTAGTTGCTCGTGCATCTCATCAATTTCGTTTCTTCTTCCCGATTTAGCGATTACAAAAAACTCACGGGCCACGGTGACGATTTGAGAATTATTGTCTTTAATGATATTCTGAATCTGACGTTCGTCAAATAGCAAATTAGAAGCTATTTTGAATAAAGCCGATTCTTGATATATCGTTTCTTCATCAGTGTGATAAAAGGCCTTTATGACCTCAATCTGTTTTTCTATTTGCCCTACAATGTTACGAACCCACTTCTCGGTCGTATTGACAACAATAGTAAATTTGCTAACACCTTCTATTTCTGATTTTGAGACATTTAAGCTTTCTATATTAATGTGTCTCTTTAAGAATATACCTGATATTCTATTTAAAAGTCCTACGTTGTTTTCGGAGTAAACCGAAATGGTAAACCATTGTTTTTTCATGATTCAATTGCTAAATAATCTTTCGAGCGCAGCCGATATACAAGCTTCAAATTTGACACCTCCTCTCGACTGCGCCCGAGAGGTTCGAACTATATTTTTTGGGCCACAACCCTAATTCTTTTATAATCTGCCAACCATTTACCTTCTTGGTATAATTCTGGTTTAATAGTTTGTTCTACTTCAGAAATTATTTCGGACACCATTTTCTTATCGACCCCTTTGAAAAAAGGTTTCGCAAACATGCCCAACCAATCACGTAAACCGGATTCTTCATCTGCAAGTTCTGTTGATCGTTCATACCATTGGGCAAAAGTTACCTTAAAACCTTCGGCTTCCAAAGCCCAAGTGTATTCGCTAACAGAGGGAAAATACCAAAGTTTTAAATTCGACTGCTCGACAAAACCATGGGTCAACAAACTATGCCTAAGAGCGGAAACTATGGCCTCTACGTTTCCTTCACCACCCAGTTCTACAACCAATCTACCGCCCGGTTTCAAATTCTGGTACATTTTTACGATTGCCTCTTGATAATCGGTTACCCAATGTAATGCTGCATTCGAGAAGACGGCATCATATGTACCTTCGGCATCATACGAAGTGGCATCCCCAACTTCAAAATGAAGATTCGGGAACCTCTTTTTAGCCTCTTCAATCATTGATTCAGACTTGTCTATGCCCGTAACCTCACTACCAAAGGCAGCTATTTCAGAAGTGAGCTGACCTGAGCCGCAACCTAAATCAAGAACTTGCTCTTTCGGTTGCGGGTCTAGCAATTTTATTAGGCTTTTACCATAATCGTATACGAATGAATACTTATCATTGTACTGTTTCGCATTCCATCTATGTGCAACTTGTTCCATCTTCAGTATTAATTAGAAGCGACTTTTGATGCAATAATCAATCCGGTCGACCAATTCAACTTAGTCAACACTAAATCATCTCTATCTTCTAAATCATTTACCAGTCTATCCACATTATCTTGATGACCATCGGGCCAGTTTGGCTGGGCCCTCATATCATCAATTACATAAAACCCGCCGACCTTTAACAGACTAATAACTTCATCGAGATGACTGTATTTACCTGGCCAAGCATCAGCAAAAATTAAATCGAAATTCGGGCCATCATATTCCATGATCCAATCTGCTCCATCCATACATTCTAGTTGAACCCTTTCATCTTTTACATAATCACCAACAATTGATATCAATTCAGGGTCATTATCAACACTGATTAAAGTGGCCTTCTCAGCCAAACCTTCCAACATCCAAGAAAGACTTAGGCCCATTCCCGTCCCTAGCTCCAAAAAATGTCCGTCTGGTTTAGAGCCGATCAAAGTTTTAAGCAGGGTACCGATATATACATCAGAAGGCATTGAGAAATTCAACTCGGCGGTTTTCGCCAGCAATTCGGAGTACACTTCAGGAAAGTCTAGAATATTGGAATCTAACATGATAAATAACGTTATTTAAACCAATTTTTAGTTATTTCAAACGGATGTCTGACACAGACGCACCCGTCGGAATCATTGGGAAAACATTATCTTCTTTCTCAACTTTAACCTCTAGAAAATAAGGCTTATCCGAAGCCATCATTTCTTGAACTACGGCAGACAGATCTTTTCGCTCAGAAACTCTTTTGGCCTCGATATGATATCCTTCAGCTATTTTGACAAAATCAGGATTCACCATAACAGTCGATGCATATCTTCGATCAAAGAACAACTCTTGCCACTGTCTTACCATACCTAAGTGATCGTTGTTCAAAACCACGATTTTCACAGGAAGGTTATGTTGAAAAATGACACCTAGCTCCTGAATGGTCATTTGATAGCCTCCATCGCCTATAATGGCCACTACCTCTCTATCCATAGCACCCATTTTGGCACCGATAGCTGCAGGCAGGGCAAAGCCCATGGTACCTAAACCACCAGAAGTAATGTTACTTTTTGACTTTTTGAACTTAGCATAACGACAACCTATCATTTGGTGTTGACCAACGTCGGTTACAATAACTGCTTCATTACCAGAAGCCTTATTAATTTCTTCAATAACCTCGCCCATGGTCAGACCTTGCTTGGTCGGGTGTATATCTTTTTCAATGACCTCTTTGAATTCAATTTCATATTTTTTCTTGAATTCATTGTGCCATTCTTCGTGACTGTTCTCTTCTATTAAAGGAAGAATCAAACCTAAAGTCTCTTTGCTATCGCCCAAAACGGCCACATCTACGTGAACATTCTTATTAACCTCAGCCTTGTCAATTTCAAAATGAATGACCTTGGCCTGTTTGGCGTAGGTGTCTAAATTTCCTGTCACACGATCATCAAATCGCATGCCTATAGCAATAAGCAAATCGCACTCATTGGTCAATAAGTTAGGACCGTAATTACCATGCATACCTACCATGCCCACATTTAAAGGGTGGTCTGTATCAATTGCAGAGGCACCCATGATGGTCCATGCCGCAGGAATACCGGCTTTTTCGACCAAAGCCTTTAGTTCTTCCTCTGCTTTGCCCAATATGACACCTTGACCCCAAACTATCATCGGCTTCTTGGCCGCATTGATCAAGTCGGCCGCCGCCTCAAGCGCCTTTGGGTCTGGTTTGGGTACCGGTGTATAACTTCTTACCCCAGTACATTTCTTGTAGCTGAACTCGAACTCATCGAACTGTGCGTTTTTGGTAATATCAATCAGCACAGGACCAGGACGACCAGACTTAGCGATGTAGAACGCCTTTGCCATGATTTCCGGAATTTCTTCGGCCTTAGTGATTTGATAATTCCATTTGGTTACCGGTGTTGAAATACCAATGATATCAGTTTCTTGAAAAGCATCTGAACCTAATAAATGGCGAGTCACCTGGCCCGTAATGCAGACCATGGGGGTTGAATCAATCTGTGCATCGGCTAAACCGGTCACTAAATTGGTCGCACCCGGCCCTGATGTTGCCATGGCAACACCAACCCTACCAGAAACTCTGGCAAAACCTTGAGCCGCATGAACGGCACCTTGTTCGTGACGAGTGAGAACGTGATTAAGTTTGTCTTGAAACTTATAAAGCTCATCATAAACGGGCATTATAGCACCCCCAGGATATCCATAGAGAACATCGACCCCTTCAGCCAATAGACAATGCATAATCGCCTCGGCCCCTGAAATTTTTAATTTGGTCTTACTCTTTGTCTCTTCGGTTTTCATTTTAATTGCTTCCATCTTTAAACGGTCATTCTAACATGGTGAAGATTGTCACCACGACTTTTTAAACAATCAGAAAATAATCTCTTTATTAAAACTCATCGGTAACACAGCCTTTTGAAGCCGACGAAACCGTCTTTGCATATTTATACAGAACTCCTCTGTCAAATCTTAATTTCGGAGCCTTCCATTGGGCCCTTCTCTTCTCAAGTTCTTCGTCGGATATCTCTATGTTGATCGTATTTTTTACGGCATCGATGACAATGGTGTCTCCATTTTCAACCAAGGCAATATTACCACCTACTTGCGCTTCCGGAGCCACGTGACCCACAACAAAACCGTGGGAACCACCTGAAAATCTACCATCGGTAATCAATGCTACATCTTTACCCAAACCAGCACCCATAATAGAGGATGTAGGTTTTAACATCTCTGGCATACCCGGACCACCTTTAGGACCCTCGTAACGAATAATCACTACATCGCCCTTCTTGACCTTTCCGCCTTTGATGCCTTCATTTACCGCAGCTTCACTATCAAATACATTGGCTGTACCTGTAAAAGAAAGGCCTTCTTTACCCGTAATTTTAGCAACTGCGCCTTCAGTGGCCAAATTGCCGAACAATATTCTAATATGTCCAGAATCTTTGATGGGATTATCGACCTTTCTAACGATATCTTGGTCTGCATCCAATTCAGGGGCATCCGCCAAATTCTCAGCTAGCGTTTTGCCAGTCACCGTTAAACAATCACCGTGCAGCATTCCCAATTCAAGCAAATATTTCAACACGCCCGGAACGCCGCCAACGGCGTGTAAATCTTCCATTGCGTATTTACCGCTCGGTTTCAAATCGGCCAATAATGGTGTCGAATCACTTATTCTTTGAAAATCAGCTAATGTAAAGTCAACCTTCGCCGCCTTTGCAATAGCTAAAAAGTGCAATACCGCATTGGTAGACCCGCCTAATATAGTTACCAAACGTATGGCATTCTCCAATGACTTTTTGGTTACGATGTCAGATGGTTTAATATCTTTTTCCAACAATAATCTAAGTGCCTCACCAGCCCTCACACATTCTTTCTCCTTCAGATTACCACCACTAACGGCCGGGTTGGAGGAATTAAAAGGTAATGACATACCTAATGCTTCAATTGCCGAGGCCATGGTATTCGCTGTGTACATTCCGCCACAAGCTCCTGCCCCGGGGCAAGCCTTATGAATGACCTCTTTGTATTCTTTTTCATCAATGGTACCGGCCACTTTTTGACCAAAAGCCTCAAATGCCGAAATAATATCTAGCTTTTTACCATTATGGCACCCCGAAGCAATGGTACCGCCATATACCAATATAGATGGACGGTTCAATCGAAGTTGTGCCATTAGTGCACCAGGCATATTTTTATCGCAACCGACAACGGTGACCAAGCCATCATAGCCCTGTGCCTCCATTACGGTTTCCATCGAATCAGCAATCAAATCTCTTGAAGGAAGCGAAAAACGCATTCCCGGGGTACCGTTCGAAATACCGTCACTTACGCCAATTGTATTAAAAATCAAGCCTACCAAATCAGCATTCTCAGTTCCTTGCTTTACTTGTTTGGCCAAATCGTTCAGGTGCATATTACAAGGGTTACCTTCATAACCTGTACTGGCAATACCTATCAAAGGTTTTTTCAAATCTTCATCGGTCAGGCCAATGGCATGCAACATAGCCTGTGCTGCTGGAAGGGTTGGGTCTTGAGTTACGCTATAACTGTATTTCTTTAAATCCATCTATATAAATAATGTGTTGTTTTTAGCTGGTTGTTCAACTTCTATTTCAAAAGTATATATTTATAAAAGTTCAATTCTTGAGCTTGAAAAGGCTTTCTAAAGCCAATATTTTATATTTAAATTTAAAATATTGATAGTCAGATACTTAAATGTTATTTTTTATCATATTCAATAGTTTTCTTTTCTAGGGAAAACTTCTTGTTTATAGTAATTGTACTCTTTGAAACCTTGAGAAAATAAAAAAGCCTGCATCAAATTCGTTCTGATACAGGCTTCTTAGGTCAATAGAATTCCGTATCACCCCCACTGAGGGACGACCAAAATCACAATGACTTCTAGAATTCTTTGTTTCATAAAGACAATATTAATCAAAATACCGAAAATCAAAAAAGTTTACTGACAATTTGTAGTAATTATTATCAGAACCTTGGTTTTTTAAGGGATTAATTTAAAATTAATCAAATCGCCAAATTTTTTCTGGGCCAACATATTGATAGCATCATCTGATAATTGCAAGATTCTGGGATAACCTCCTGTCGTTTGCCCATCTTTCATCAAAATTATTAGTTTGCCGGACGGTGTCAATTGCACGGTACCCGGCAACGTTGCGGAGGTAAGCATTGAAATTTCATGACCAGGAATTGTCTCTTCTAATTGATAGGCCATTCTGTTATTCTCGTTGGCGATAGAAAATTCTCTAGCAAATAAATATTCGAGCTGCTTATCATTTAAAAGTTCGTACTCAGGCCCTTTATTGACGGTCAACTTAGCTTTATCATAATAATTGGGCACTTTTAGCTCCATAATTTTTGGAGAAAACTCAACAACCTCATCAAACTTCAATACATCTCCTTCACTCGAATGGTTCTTTTCGGTTACCGATATAAAGAACGAGCGACTACCCAAAACTCTCACAGTTTTAAAGCCATTTTTAACACCCAAATAGGCCCGAAAACCTTGCACTAATTTACCATAGGTTAAAATGTCTCCTTTCTTGACTTTAACGACTACATAGTTTTTTATAGGTTCATCGTTAAGCTTGGCAGAGATTTCGGCACCCCCCAAACAAATAAAAGTTGCCGCTTCAAACTGAATCTTGGGACCGGTCATGGTTATTTCCATAAGGGCCGCATCAATAGAGTTCTCCAACAACTTATTAACTTTGGTAGCCGCAAAAGTATCCATATACCCCGCGACGGGTACTCCTTTATTTAAATAGCCGTATCTACCATTATCTTGTATAGTAGTGAAAAGTCCTGATTTTAGCACCTTAAGCATTCCACACCGATTTATCCAGTTTATAAATACCGACTTCCCCCTCTATTTTATGCAAATCGTACTCCGCTTTTTCAATAGGATAAAACTGAACTTTATCACCCACATTAATAAAGCAGGGTTCCTCTTTTCGGGGGTCGAACATTCGAACCGAGCAGTTACCAATAATATTCCATCCCCCAGGGGAATCTTGAGGGTAGATACCCGTCTGTTTTCCTGCCAAACCAACCGATCCCTGTATTACCTTGGCCCGTGGCTGTGATTTTCTAGGTATTTCAAGTGCCTCAGGCAGACCGCCCAAATACATAAATCCGGGCAAAAATCCGATACCATAAAGTGTATAGGTATGTGATGTATGTAAGCGAACTACCTCTTCCTCACTTATATGAAGGTTTTTTGCCACCAACGGCAGGTCAATTCCAAATTCTTCATCATAACAAACCGGTAGTCGCCAAAGGAACCTCTTTGTTTGGGTCACCGACCATTCGTCATTATACCATTGGCTTAGTTTTTCCTTGAAAGAATTAAAATCTATAGGTCGGTCTCTGTGGATGAGTGTCACGGAGTTATAAGCAGGAACCATTTCCCAATGTTCGCCCTGTAAACAAACATTCTTCAAATAATCGGTGAAGTTGAGAATATCGGTTAAAATCGTTTCTTCTACCCTTTTGGGCCACTCGATGAGTATTGCATGCGCCCCAAAGGGCCTTATTGATATAGGAAAGCCACTCACTAATGCTTCGGTTTTTGGTTTGGTATTGCCTGCCTAATATACGACACAATTTTAAATGCAGAAGCGGTATCGCCGTGCACACAGAATGTGTCTGCCTTTATCGGTAATTTATCACCACCAATTGTCTTCACCATACCTTCTTCGCGCATCATCAGTATGTGTTCAAGGGCCTGATTCGGGTCTTCAATAAGAGCATTCGGCTCTTGCCGTGACACCAATTTTAAATTAGAGTTATAATTTCTATCGGCAAACGCTTCGTACTTAATCTTGAAACCATTCTCAATAGCCAATTTTTCAATTTCCGATTGGTAGGGGACAAAAAGAAACAAACCTTCTTTATAATCTTCGATACTCTCTAGAAATACTTCCGACAAATCTTTGCTCGCGGCCATATCGTTGTACAAAGCACCATGTGCTTTTATATGGTGCAAACAACCTCCTTCATTATCAACAATTGCTTTTAATTGCCCGATTTGACTCTTAATAGACCGTTTCAAAACATTTCTATCTATTTCAATCGATTTCCTTCCAAAATTCTCCAAATCAGGATATGAAGGGTGAGCACCTACGTTTAAATCATTTTGCAAACCTAAGCGAACTGTGTTGATCATGGTATGATGATTTCCAAAATGCCCCCCACAGGCAATGCTACAGGAATCTATATAACCAAATAAGCGCTCTTCATTAGCCATGCCCTCACCAGCATCGCAATTCAATTCTAGATTCATAACAGCGTTCATTATACTACAAGATAACAATCGAAGCAATTTAATGGCTATCGCTACAAAAATCAAAACTACCCCATTTAAAAGGCTAAAAATTATCAAATCGATAAATTAAATAGAGCGAATTAGCTCAACCCTGACTTTCACAACAGTTTTAACACTTTTTAATGTCGTTTATCTAAAAAAATGTAGTTCGTCTAATAATGGGGTGCGATACATCGATTCAACATACTATTCCAAAAAATACAGGGTTATTATATTCCCAAATCAAACGAAAGTGGGTTACAATCCCCCGAAATAAATTAACCTATTTTATGACCTGTTTAGAATGTAATAAACAACTCGACCACTCTGAGCACAAGCTCGCCATGGAGTCGTTAGGAGTAGAACTTTGCCAAGCGCACCGAAAGCGTATGGTGAAACTTATTGAAAGCCATAAAACTCCAGTAGAGGCTATTCAATTGTATTACGGCTTAAAAGAAGCCGGTGTTACCGCCATGTTAGAGTGGTGGGATGGTACCAAGTCAATAGACATTGCCATTTCTAGGGTAAAACTCAACATCGAAATTGATGCAGAGTACCATATGCTTACACACGAGCAAGCTATAAACGATCTGGAAGAAGCCATGCATTCTTTCAAAAACGGTTTTACGACCATCAGAATACCTCATGTACTTATAAAATATTATCTGAAGGAAACCGTTAATAATATTCTTGGAATTATGGAAGGACTACGTGTGCACATAAAGGCCATCTAAACCAAATACTTTCATTATGCCTAAAAAAGAGAAAATTTTAAAGGTACCTTTAAGAATTTCAATGACAGTCATCTTACTTGGCATGCTATTGAAAATTCTTGAATGGCCCTACGCTATACCTATTGTGCTCTTTGGTTTTGCCAATACCGGAATTTTATACTTCTTTAGGTTCTGGAACAAATCTGACAGAAAATTTCTTGATATTGTAAAGCTGGTACTTGTTTTAAGTTGGACAACCAATGGAATACTTCGGATTTTAGACTTTCAACATACCCTCTTTCTACAAATCATTGTCGGCATTTCATTTATGACATGGTTCATCATGGAAGGTACGGCCTATTTTCTAGATGAGGACCGAAAAGCGAAAAATCAGAAAATTCAGGTCATGTGGAACTTTGCCATGGTCGTAGGCGCCTTGGCTATCATTGCCGGAAGCCTTTTGAATGTAATGAATTGGAAATTTGCTATTCCGCTGTTGGTTCTAGGTATCACCATTATTGCCGCTTACATTTTAAAAGACCTATTTTCGGCGGGAAAAATTGAAAACAAAGACCGGAATAATGAGGAGTACCAACTGTAACCCCTTACGACCGCTTTATACTCAATAAACCATTACACAGGTATCACCAGCACTCGTTTTATAGTACAAACGAATGTTGACAATATACTTTTTGCCTTTTAACAATTTTATCTGAATTGAAGAGTTTCTATCTTCACCACTATCATCATCACCTGAAAGATATTGGTTTTCACCATCTACAACTTCAGATAGTACCATAACCGTGTCCATATTACCAAAGGTTCGTACGGTAAAGGTTCTCGACTCTTCAGGAGAAAATTCTAAATTAATCTGGTCACCTGCATTAATAGATATAATCTCTGAATGAAAGGCTTTTAATTCTACGAAGGTTCTCTTGTCTATTTTTGGATAAAACTGCTTTACCCAGGCAATATCTCTCTCAGAAAGACCATCTTCGGGTCTAAGGCCATCTTTATATTCTTCAGGGGATATTATCATGTTGGCCCCGAACGGGTAATGCATAATAGAATTGGGATCCCAACTGGAGCCCTGAACATCATCGGGCGATATTTTTCTAATGATATTGTGATAGGTCTGATCTCGAGACCAATAGTTTGGCGGGCCGGCCAGTGAGGTGTAAACAGCCTCTTCATCCCATACTATACCAGCTTTGGGATTTTGATGTTCATGCGGAAAACCCATAGCATGACCTATTTCATGTAAAATGGTATCCTCGTCTGAAACTATATCCCACCCAAAGTTCATGGTTCTTTGCTCTTTTGGTATATCCCAAGCATCGCGACCAACGTATGACCAAGAACCCTCTCCTTTGGCAAAACCGATACGAATAATCGAATCTCTAAAATCTGAAGATTCTTCAAACTCAAGACCTATTCCCTGACTCTTCCATTTCTTAAAGGCATTACGTACCGCTTCTTTTTCGCTTTCTGTTCCTTTCCAAAATAACTTTGACTGATTACCTGAGCTATCGGTTACTGTAGTAAAAAACCCATCCCCTTCAAAAAAGGAATATTTTAATTTAGTACCGTTTACCCATTTTTTGGCCATCACTAAAATAGCTTCCAAACGCATAGGTCCCACAGGAACATTGAAAGCCCTTTGTGGCATTTGCGGAAGATTGCAATATCGAATTTCATTTTGATTGCCCATAACCAAGATTTTTTAGATTACACCAGTAGAGATTTTTCCATACTTACAAAACCAAGTAAGAATTACTACTAAATTAACGATATACGGCAATTCTATAATTTGTGATTGTACAAAACGTCAGATTATATGTATCGATGAACCACTATACGGCATAATTATAAAAATGGTCATCTAATCGTTTGTCTTTAAGAAGAATACAGGGTTAGGGAAACCCAATGAAAGATTTTATCTTACCGAATATCGAGGTACGGGTGGAAAAACGAAATAATCGGTTCTTTCTCGAAAATTGAATAGGGAATTACTCTTCTAAACGTTTTAATATAAAACCCATGTCATGAAAGATAATGCATCCTCTAATGACTACTTAGTCTACCTTCTATGCGCCATTTGTTTTATATGGTCACTCTATGTCATATTCTTTAAGACTGTGCCTTGACCATTGTTCAATACTTTTGCTTATAGATTAATAAAGTTTTGGGTTGTTTTTCACTTATTGGTTTATTGAATTTCTTATTGTAATTTCTGTGCTTAATTCTCTAAACTCAAGAAAAACAACTACAAATGAACAACAGACGCACCTTCTTAAAGCAAACCGGACTACTGGCGGCATCAACGGCTTTTGCCCCAAACCCTCTTTGGTCGAGTACTTTTCAACAAAAAGAAAAACTAGGTATTGCCCTGGTAGGCCTAGGTTACTATAGTACCGATTTATTGGCCCCGGCGTTACAATTGACAAAACATTGTGAACTGCGGGGAATCGTTACCGGAAGCCCTGAAAAAATACCGGTATGGAAAGAAAAATACGGTATTGCCGATAAAAATATTTACGACTATAAAAATTTTGATTCGATAGCGAACAATTTTGATATCGATGTGGTTTATGTGGTGCTACCGCCTTCGATGCATGCTGAATATGTTGTAAGAGCAGCAAAAGCAGGAAAACATGTTTGGTGCGAAAAGCCAATGGCTCCATCAGTGGCCGATTGCGAGAAGATGATCAAAGCATGCTCCGACAACAAAGTGAAGCTGGCAATTGGCTATAGATGCCAGCACGATCCCAATATTCAAGCCTATATGAAATTGGCCAAAGATAACACCTTCGGCAAGGTACGTATGGTGACATCGGCGGCAGGGTATGTTGATAACCGTACCGATCATTGGAAGCAAAAAAAGGCCATGGGCGGAGGCGTTATGGGTGACATGGGTGTTTATGCGATTCAGGGTGCGCGATTGGCCACGGGTGAAGAACCTATTTCAGTTTTGGCCCAAACTTTTACTACAAGACCAGAAATCTACCATGAGGTGGAAGAAACAGCTATGTTTCAGCTTGAATTCCCCAGTGGGGCTCGAGCCGCCTGTCATACAAGTTTTGGAATCAATATGAACTACTTGAAGATTAATTATGAAAAGGGATGGGCCCAAATGGAACCGCAGTCGGCTTACTTAGGTAACAAAGGAATCATGTCAAACGGAACAGAAATAAATTTTCCCATTGAAAATCAACAGGCCAAACAGATGGACGACGATGCGCTCGCACTGCTCAACAATACAGAATTGATGGTGCCTGGTGAAGAAGGGTTAAGAGATATTCGCGTTGTAGAAGCTGTCTATAAGTCGGCAGCAAGCAATTCTCTTGTTAAATTATAAGTATTCAATCAATTGTAGATAAAGAATACCCTAAATCAAAATTAGAATCACCCCATTATTTTAGGATAATTCCCTCAAAATTATGGGGTTTTTCTATGTAAAGTATTCTTAATTAGTAGGTATATTCGTTTAGTGATAATGAGACACATTAGAAAATGAAATTTAAAGACAAACTTACCTACATCTACGTGGCCTTCAACATTGTGTTTATCATTGCGATGACTATTTTCTTAATTTATAGTTATCCCTTTTAAACAAAATGCACAGGTATTTCAATAAATGCAAGTGTACCTAGTGTAGGGTAAAACCGTACAGTTTGAGATACCTCGATTTACAATTAGTCTTTTAATCAAAAACCGCGACATCTGATTATAGTGTCGCGGTTTTTACTTGATGGATGAACCTAAAAGTGCATTTCATCGAAAAAATATGCACTTTATCTTTCCATTAAAATCTGAAATGATATATTTGGGTTCTCTAAAAAACCCCTAGAACAATGAAGAGAATCCTACAGGTATTTAGAAGATTAGAAGAAGAGCGTCAGCTTTTTATTAGAATAATGAAAGACATCGAGCGCTAGTCAACAAACGAAATATTAAAAAAAGGAACCCCGCTAAAATTTTAGCGGGGTTCCTTTTTTTACAATCAAATCTACTTCAACCCAACCATCCTTCTCTATCCAAACTTCTATATTGAATAGCTTCAGCTATATGATTGCCCTGAACAGATTCTGAATTATCTAAATCGGCAATAGTTCGGGCCACTTTCAAAATTCTATCATAGGCCCTGGCAGATAGGTTCAATCTTTCCATAGCATTTTTGAGCAGTTCTTTTGAGTTCGAATCTAATCGACAGAACTCCCTAATTTGCTTAGTACTCATTTGGGCATTGTAATGCACATTTTCAAGGCCCTCAAACCTCTCGGTTTGAACCTCTCTTGCGGCCGTTACTCTTTTCCTAATATCTACACTGCTCTCCCCCTTTCTGTCATCGGACAACTTCTCAAAAGGAACCGGTGTAACCTCGATATGAATATCGATTCTATCTAAAAGAGGTCCTGAAATTTTACTGAGGTAGCGCTGCATTTCAGCCGGAGAAGAAGTTACCGGTGCATCCGGGTCATTAAAATATCCTCCGGGACTAGGGTTCATACTGGCTACCAACATAAAGCTACTAGGATAGGTTACCGTAAATCTTGCTCTTGAAATAGTTACTTCACGATCTTCCAAAGGTTGACGCATGACCTCAAGAACGCTTCTTTTGAATTCGGGAAGCTCGTCTAAAAACAATACTCCGTTATGTGACAATGAAATCTCCCCGGGTTGAGGATAAGCTCCCCCGCCAACTAATGCGACATCCGAAATGGTGTGGTGAGGACTTCTGAACGGCCGTTGGCTCATGAGCCCCATGTTTTTCAGCTTACCGACTACGCTATGTATTTTCGTAGTTTCAAGAGCCTCGTGTAATGTCATCGGAGGTAATATGGAGGGTAATCTTTTGGCCAACATAGTTTTTCCGGCTCCGGGTGGACCGATGAGAATGATATTGTGTCCGCCAGCCGCAGCAATCTCCATGCAACGCTTAATACTTTCCTGGCCTTTGACATCTGAAAAATCAAACTCGGGAAAATCAAGGTTTTTATAAAATTCTTCGCGAGTATCGATGATTGTTTGCTCTAAGGGCTCACCTTTATCAAAAAATGAAATGACTTCGGCTATATTGTCGACTCCATAAACCTTCAGGTCTGAAACTATGGCAGCCTCTTTTGCGTTCTCCTTAGGTAGAATAAAGCCTTCAAAGCCCTCTTCCCTTGCTTTTATAGCAATGGGTAACGCCCCTTTGATGGAATGTAAACTTCCATCTAAAGACAATTCACCCATGATAATATACTTCTCTATATTTTCCGATTTAATCTGTCCGGAAGCGGCAAGAATACCGATTGCCAAAGTCAAATCATAGGCAGAACCTTCTTTTCTTAAATCGGCAGGCGCTAAGTTTAAAGTTATTTTCTTTCCGGGAATGCGATATCCGTTATTAAGTAGAGCAGCCGCAATACGATAATTGCTCTCTTTGATAGCGTTATCGGGCAACCCCACCAAATGATAGCCTACCCCTGTATCTACATTGACTTCACATGTTATTGTAGTGGCCTCGACACCAAAAACGGCACTTCCGAAAACTTTTATAAGCATATTTAATTTTTATTCGAAGGGAGGAATTTCAATACAGATTCAGCTTGATCCTGAATTTCCTTTTTGTTCATCATCATTTTTCTAAATTTACCTTCTGCATACATTTGAGCCTGGTCTTTGTAATGTTCACTAAAAGGATTGCCGGATTGGCCAGTCGGCAAAATGCTCATGCTATTTTCTATATCTGAAAAATCAATCACTCTACGGGTCGAAGGACCTGAACTGACTTTATAATTGCCATCTTCACCATAAGGAAAGTACATATTGTTGATTACCTCTCTTGAACCTTCTACTTCAAAGGGGCCGACATTAAAAAAACTTCTTAACATTTCTACTTGCCCTATCGGGTGCCCGTGTTCTAGAGTATGTACCCGTTGCCAAAACCATTTTTCCCTATCGCTTCCCAACGATTTTTCTAAATCTGAAATTGCTTGGTGAAAAGCCTGGGTTACTATTTCTTTTGCGGTTTCTTCTTTTTCAGTGGCAACATCATTCCACCAAACCGAATTTTCATTGTTTACAAGAGGTGCTATACTTCGTTTAATTAGATGCGTAGACATAAACTCATCAAACAACCCCTGCCCTAGCTCGTCTTTGAACACGTCATTTAAAACATAGAACATCCAACGATGAAAAACCGTTGCTTCTAAATCATCAAGCTCATAACCACCTTGCCATGCGCCTAAATCATCAAGCGTTCCCAAATCAGATTCGCTTAAACCTTCCATATCTATTAGCTTCAGCAAACTCTTCACAGTCGCTACATCAACCGGTGAATTCACATCATTGATCATCTTTTGAACGTCTGACATTACCCAATCGTCTTTCGCATCCAACAAATCAACAATTCTTCTAGCTCTGTTTTCGGGCAGATAATACCCCGGATAGAGCATACCGGCAATACTATCAGGTTGATTGTTGGCCGAATAGACATAATGCCAATCGGGATTTTCTGCATGCGGATTTTGACTAAAATCCAAATACTTCTTCTGGTCGTCTAAATAATTAGTGCCATCATAAATTAATTTGGTATTGACGGAATCTGGTATTTGATAAAGATGGGCACTTGCCCACCATGCTACATTGTCTTTGGCATCACCATACATAATGTTTAACCCAGGCGCGTGAATATATTTGAGACTGGCCCTGAATTGATCTATATCGTTCGCATGCGATAGTTCGTACAAGGCTTTCATAACCTGGTTATCGTGTTGGGTGTATACCCACCACATAGATACGGGCCGTTTCATGTCGACCTGATCGGCGATACCGTTCAATATAGGGCCTCTATGGGTTTTCTTAAAGGTAAATTCAATATCTGTTGAATCTTTGACCTTTATAATCTTATCAACCATTTCATAACTACGCCAGCTATCATTGACCCTATATCGTGATTTGTCTTCCGGGTTTTCATCTTCATAATAAAAATCGACATCATCATTTTCGAACATGGTCATTCCGTAAGCCAAATTGCGGTCATGGCCCAGAATAGGAAAAGGAACTCCCGCCAAATGGTAACCATATTTCTCGTATTGAGGTGTCACCACATGGGCCTCGTACCATACCGAAGGCTGTGAAAAACCAATATGTGGGTCATTGGCAAATATTACTTTTTTGTTCTTGGTCTTTTCTGGGCCTAAAACCCAACTGTTACTGCCTTCAAATTGTGGAATATTCAACGCTTCCAGAGTTTTGAAAATTCCAGCGATAACCTCATTAGTTTTCAAGGAAACACTATCGCTTTGTAAAGTATTTTTCAACCATACAGTAGACGTGTCGCTGTGTATACTCAAATCTTTTAAATATTGTGGTCCTAACTGTTCCTTCATTTTCGTCAACAACGGGTCTGTTTTATGGGCCATGGCAAAACTAAAGGCCATGTACCCCATAACATTATATACATCAGTCAACTCAAACGGGCGCTTTTCAATACCGGTCAGGTAAAACTCTACGGGTGTCGGGCCTTCTTTTAAGAACGAATTGATACCATCGAGATATGCTTGGGTCAATTGTACCCCTTCATCATTTTTATTGAGCTGAGAGACCGTTTTGGCCGAGGCATCGTCTATGCCCAAAGCAAGAAAGAACTTATCGGTACTTATGAGGTCTTTTCCGAAAAGTTCAGAGAGCTGCCCTTTGCCAATTCTTCGCAACAACTCCATTTGCCAGAGCCTATCTTGTGCGTGAATATAGCCTAAGGCACGAAAAGCGTCTTTTTCACTACTTCCGTATATATGTGGAATTCCGTAGGAATCATAATAAACCGAAACCTCTTGTTGAAGACTTTCCAATTCCAATTCGCCGTCATAATCCGGTTTTAATGTTTTAATGAAGAAAAAGCCCGCTATTAGAACTATGCCGAGCAAAACAAATAACACCCAAAGTATTCTTTTCAAGGTTTATGTTTTTAGGTAAAGTGTAGTTCAAGTTAGCTTTAATAGTGAAATAAAAAAAATAGTCGAAATCATTTATGGACTGAATAAAAAACTCTAGAGTTGTTAAAAATGTTTCTTTTTTAACAAGTATTGTTAAAAAATCTTAATATTTTCATGCAAATTCAAAAACACGAACCTATATGAAAACAACGATTACAAAAATCCTTCCGTTAGCTCTTTCAATGGGAGTTCTAATCAGCTCATGTTCCGATGACCTTTCTGTACAGGATGATGCGACCCCAGAAGCAGTCGTAAAGGCCCAGGCATCTACCAACTTAGAAATACCATCGACCGGCCATTTTGATTTGGAATCCTCCGGATTGGTCAAAGATTTTGATTTAAAGCTTCAATTGTCTGAAGTGGTTGAACCTTCTGAATGCGGACCTACCCCTTTCAACGAGGTTGCCAACTACTATAACGACCTCTTGATAGATGGGTTTATAGCTGCATGGGATGGCAACCCTGATGCCATTGGCATCATCCTAGAAGATTATTTTGCCATCAATCAAATAGCCGCTGCTTATGAAGGTAAGAATACCGATTATTTCGGTGAAGATGGTGAATATACCAACTATGTTAAAAATCGTGTTCGAAGTCTTGAAAAGTTCTGGGACATGGCCGATTTGATTGAAGTTAATGGGCAGCATACCGAAACTCTCGAAGACCTTGATTTTATACGATATATCTACGAAAATTATTCGACCGCTACTCCTGAAGACATTGACTACATTCTTGAGATTGCCGAAACCTTTAATACCAACAGTGATCAAATACCGGAAAATCCATTCTTTGCTTCTGATGGCTTTGCGACCTTCGACAGGACGATTGTTGTAGGTGACGGAATTGTCACCTTTTTAGAGGACACCGGTTTAGACCCAAAAGTAGTATGGTCAAGTATTTTGGCCCACGAATGGGGGCACCAAATTCAATTTTTGAACTTCGGTGTTTGGGATTATCCCGTACCCGCTTTTATCAATACTCCTGAATCGACTAGAATGACCGAGTTAGAGGCTGATTTTATTACCGGTTATTATCTAACTCACAAGCGTGGGGCTACTTATAACTGGAAAAGAGTGGAAGACTTTTTGACCGCATTTTTCAACATTGGCGATTGCGGATTTGATAGTTCAGGCCATCACGGAACACCGGCACAAAGACTCGCTGCGGCAAAAGCTGGTTTTAATCTCGCTAACAATACCAAAAAGAAAGGCCAGATTCTTAGTCAAGAAGATGTGCACGACGCTTTCATTTCCAAGCTTGACTTAATCATAGACGGAACCATTTACTAAAAAGGAATATTTATAATAGAAAGGCCGCTCGATAAGCGGCCTTTTTTTTATTGAATGTTGGCCAATGCGCGGTTTTCAAACCGCTTTAAGCCTGTTTGAAGCCAATTTTTGTAGGTTTCTTTATCAGTGTACTGAACAGCTTCATTTAAAATTTCTAGTTCAGGTGTCATCAGCACGTAATACGGTTGTGAAGCAGCGTTGAAATTAATGGTCTGAAACGTACCCCACTTTTGACCGATAGTCTTTATATTTTTAACTCTACCCGAATCGAATTTATAGCTAAACTGTTCGGAAGCAGGTAATTCTTTACGATCATCTACGTAAAGGGATATCAGAACATAGTCTTCTTTGAGTATCTCGTAAACATCAGACTCACTCCACACGTGTTCTTCCATTTTTCTACAGTTAACACAGGCCCACCCCGTAAAGTCAAGCAATATGGGCTTATTTACTTGTTTTGCATACGATAGTCCGCTTTCAAAATCTTTATAGCAGTCCAACCCCAATGGGCAGTCGCTCTCATTTTCCAGTACAGAATAAAAGGTAGGCGGTGGAAAGCCACTCAATAATTTTAAATTCGATACTTGAAATGCCCCAAGAATCAAATAAACCGTAAACGCCGCACTTAAAAAACCAATTAATTTTCTAGAAACAGATAGCTTTTGTTTCGGCCCGTCGTGAGGAAAACGAAACACCCCGAACAAATAAAGACTCAAGAGCGCGAACAGCGCTATCCAAATCACTAAGAACACTTCTCTCTTCAAGATACCCCAATTGCCAACCATGTCTGCGTTGGACAAAAATTTCAGTGCCAAGGCCAATTCCAAGAAGCCTAACACCACTTTAACGGTATTCATCCACCCTCCTGATTTGGGCAAAGAATTAAGCCATGCCGGAAAAAGAGCGAACAAAGCAAATGGCAAAGCCAATGCCAAACCAAAACCGGTCATACCCATACTGAGATTCATCGCCACATCTCCTTCTTCAAGAACAGTACTTCCTAAAAGTCCACCCAAAATTGGCCCTGTGCAAGAAAATGAAACAATGGCCAAGGTTACCGCCATGAAAAATATACCGATTCCGCCCCCGACTTTGGTAGAGGCAGCATCCATTTTATTAGCCCAAGAACTGGGTAAAGTCAGCTCATAATAACCAAAAAAGGAGAAGGCAAAAAAGACAAAAACGAGAAAGAAAACGATATTTAACCAAACATTTGTTGCAATGGTGTTAAGAACCTGTGAATCAACTGAATCGAATATATGAAAAGGCAGGCTCAATAAAAAATAAATAAGCACTATAAAGAAACCATAAAGCAATGCATTCGCAATGCCTTTTGACCTCTTTTCCGAATGTTTCGTAAAAAATGATACGGTTAAAGGTATCATAGGAAACACACAGGGTGTCAATAGGGCTATCAGGCCCCCAAGAAAGCCCAGACCAAAAACCATCCATAAACCTGTTTCACCCTGCGAGACATCACCGGCCCCTCTTAAACGCTCTTTATTTTTAAGTTCTAAATTGAGTGCCTCACCAAGGGCTTGGCTGTGTTCGTCTATGCTCTCTTCTGTAGTAACCTTCTCTCCACCATCTAAAACAAAGGCAAAATCGTGGTCAACAGGAATACAGACCTCTTTACAAACTTGATAGAAGAAATTAACGTCAATTTGCCTGACCTCTGCATTTAGCAAACGTATACTCTGTGTAAAAACGGCCTCATCTTTAAAAAAGGTCTCATCCACCTCAAAAATATCGCTGTATTCCGTTACAGTTTCACTCTCAAAAGTTTCGCCCACTAACTCATAGTCTTCACCTGCTTTTTTATATGTGAATTCGCTAGGTAAAGAACCTCCCTCAGCCGTATATTGCGAGTATACGTGCCACCCCTCATAAATCTTCGCCCGAATTTTTAGTTCATACTCAACATCCGATATTTGACGAACCTCGGTAGTAAACTGAACGGGATCATCATCCGATTGTCCATATACATATAAAACACTGAAAAATAGTAATATAAAATATTTAATTTCCTTCATTACTGTAAGTTAATTTCAAGACCTTCTTTGTCTTGTCGGTTACCTTAAACCTTTCATCTGCCCTACGACCAATGACCCATACAATTGAATTTTCAGAACAAAGTAACCACTGCTCTTCCTTTGCTAGCGTATTGTATTTCTCGTCTTTAAAATATTTGGAAAGCTTTTTTTTACCTCCTAGACCGAACGGATGGAAATAGTCGCCATTTTCCCATTTTCTTACTGTCAATGGATATTTTAACGCATCCCCATCAACATAAATTATATTTTTAGTGTGTTCTCCTACACCTGAAACCTCCTCCACCTTCAAATTTAGCGGTCGGACAATTTCATGATTTTCATAATTGATGGTGTATGAAGGAGATTCAGTAATCTTTATTTCGCTTAGTAGAAGACGCTTTCTATCTCTTATCAGCCGATGCGATTTAGAACGCAGTTCCTTTCCTGAAAGACCTTCAGTCAATTGAATTAACTCTTGAGGCTCTCTGAACCCATATGTACAAAACAGATGATACATATACCCTTCCAGAGGTTGTAAAGCTATCAATTGCTCTATGTCTATTTCAATAAATTGGTCACCTTCAATGAACAACTTATTCTTTAAGTGAAGAATCGTATCTTCTTTTATATCAAATACTTGATTTAAGTATTTTATCGAGTTATTGAAGTTGTCAAGAAATGCGGGGCTCGAACTCTTTAGTAAAGGAATAATGTCGTGTCGCAACTTATTTCTCAAATACTTCGTGTCGGAGTTACTTCGGTCTTCTCTCCATTCAATACTATGCTTTTTAGCGTACTCCAAAATCTGCTCTCTTGAGAATGGTAAAAGAGGTCTGCAAATTGAACCTGTCTTTTCGGGAATACCTGTTAATCCGTCCAGACCAGAACCCCTTGAAAGATTGATCAAAAAGGTTTCTAAATTGTCATCAGCATGGTGAGCGGTTACTAAAAACTCTATTCGATTTTCAGTCATCAAATCTGAAAACCAATCATATCTCAATTGTCTAGCGCCCACTTGAAGTGAAAGATTATTTTTATTTAAATAACCTACTGTATCAAAACGTGTTACAAAATAATTAACTCCTTTATTTACAGCCTCTATTTCAACAAGTTTCTCATCTTCATCACTTTCTTCGCCACGCAGCTGAAAGTTACAGTGGGCGACATTAAAATGAAGGTCTAATCGTGAAAACAAATGAAACAAAACCATACTATCGATCCCTCCGCTGCAGGCAAACAGAAATTCACTCTGTCTGAGTTCGGGAAACCTATGGTCGATATGTTCCTTAAAGGCCTTAAACATGTTTGCAAAGATAATGAACAGGCAAAGATTACTAAATGAAACGACTACTTACTAGGAACTAGCTATTTTCTAAAACCTGTCTCATTGCTCTTGCCTTTAACAGGCACTCTTCATATTCCTTTTCGGCATTTGCCCTCGAAGTAATCGCACTACCCACTGAAAAGGAAACATATTTTCTACTGGAATTGTATAGAATGCTTCGGATGACCACATTAAAATCAAAATCTCCATCGGGCTTAAAATAGCCTACAGCACCACTGTAAAGCCCCCTTTTGAAGTTTTCATGCTTTTCAATAAGGCGCATAGCTGAAATTTTTGGTGCACCGGTCATGCTGCCCATCGGAAAGGAGTCCTTAATGATATCAACTGGTTTTACCCCTTCAGGCACTTCTGCTACCACCGTAGAAATCATTTGATGTACCTGCTCGTACGTATAAACCTCACAAAGCTCTTCGACACGCACCCCTCCTTTTATAGCACTTTTCGAAAGATCGTTACGTACCAAATCAACAATCATGACATTTTCTGCCCTTTCTTTTACGTCTTTTTTAAGATGATTCTTGTACGCTTCATCAATTAGGGAATCGTCAGACCTTTTGGCCGTTCCTTTGATGGGTTGTGATATCACATGCGTACCCTTTTTCTTGATATATCTTTCTGGGGAAGCGCATAACAAATAAGAATCCCAAAACCTACAAAAGGTTGCAAAAGGAGCTTTGGAAATCGAGTTCAGGTTCCGGTAAGTTTTCAATGGATCGATAATAGTATTCTCGGCATAGAATTCTTGGCAGAAGTTAGCCTCATAAATATCACCCCGCTTAATATGGCTAAGTAAAGAATTGACACGCTTAAAATATTCATCTTTGAACATTCTGAGTTTAATGTGAATGTTTTTAGAATGCCCATCTTCATCCTCATCCACAGTCCTAACAATCTTAAGTTCTTCAAAATCCGAATCAATCTCATCCGCCACCATACCTAAATAACAAAAGGTTACTTCATCTTCTTTAACCCAAATAATTCTCTTAGGTTGAAAAAAGTAAAGTTCAGGTAATTCCAGACCGTCATAATTATCTGAATCAAGCTGCTCGAGGTCGTTTTTTAGGTCATACGAAAGGTAACCGAAAATCCAATCTTGGGTTTGCTGCTGGTATTCCGAAAGCTCGTTAAAAGCATTTTCGCTATCGGTCTTGATACTCGTTAGACCGTCGACTGCCAGCAAAGCATCGAAAGCGGTATACTTGTTCTGATGGTTGTTGCTGTCTAGCCAAACTACCTCTTCAAATTGTTTTGACCACTTAAGCAGTCTCTGTTTGAAAACATCGGTGTTATCTAGACTTAAGGTATTTAAGATGCGCAAACGCCGTCGGGTTTAGATTTGCTCAAGAAACGTTTTAAGGGCCTTCGAATGAGCCTCTGCCAGTTCTGTATCTGCGATTTGATTGCTAGTACCTAGATTATCGGCAAAAAACGGCAGTGAAAATGTTGCGGTAACATTTGCCCCAAATCGAGGCAATATATTTTTAACCACTTCAATGGCTCCCACTCCCCCTCTTTTACCTTTTGAAGTAGACATGAGCAATACCGGCTTATCTTGAAGAAAGGTGCGCTCTAGTCTTGAAAGCCAATCAATTAGGTTTTTAAAATATGCAGAAGGATTGCTATTATGTTCGTTCACCGCGATAATGATACCATCGGCATCGGCAATGTCATTTTTTAATTCAATCAAAGAATTCGAGTAGCCGTTGTCCCTCTCGTAATCTTCACTGTACATAGGAAAAGGAAAATTGGCCAGGTTCAGCAATTGCACCTCATGATTATCAAGACCTGAAACCGTAAACTGAACTAATTTGTAATTGATAGATTGAGAAGAATTGCTTCCTGCGAATGCCAAAATCTTAGCCATAACGTACTTAAATATGTGATTTGGCGAAAATATAGCAAATACAATTGATTTGCGAGTTTTTTATATAATTTTGACCGCGAAAACATCCAAAACAACTGTTTTACAAGTATATAGGTCGAAGACCTAAAACAAACAACAAAGGTGACCAATTCGTCAAAACGACTCTTTTTTATCGATGCCATCAGGGCATGGGCCATTCTTATGATGCTTCAAGGGCATTTTATAGATGGTTTGCTCGATACTGCTTTTCGCGACGATAGCAACGTCGGCTATTCTATCTGGAAATATTTTAGGGGAATCACCGCCCCTGTTTTCTTCACAGTTTCAGGGTTTATCTTCACCTTTCTTTTGGTAAAAGGAAAAGATGGTCAGGGTTTTAACAACCCAAGAGTGAAAAAAGGCATCAAAAGAGGGCTAGAACTCTTGTTTATCGGCTATTTGCTACGAACCAATTTTATGGGGCTGTTGAATGGCCAAATATATCCATCATTTTATATTGTGGATGTCCTTCATTGCATCGGGTTGTCGCTATTGGGCATTATCGGGATCTACTTGCTTACCTATCGCAAGAGAAATCTTGTATTCGGCCTAACACTTTCGGCCATTGCAATTGTTCTGTTTCTTTTCGAGCCGCTATATAAACAGTGGGGCTTTAGTTTTCTTCCGCAAGCGTTTGCCAATTACGTTACTAAAGCAAACGGATCGGTTTTCACCATCATTCCATGGTTTGGATATGCCGCTTTGGGAGCTTCAATATCTTTAATATTCAATAAATTACGTGACCGGAACTATTTCTTTCCGTTGACGATAGCAAGTTTGCTAGCAATAGGTTTCGCTTTGATCAAACTTAGCTCACCTTTCTTTTTGAGCATTTCGGAAGCCACAGGAATTAAATTGTTCTCTGATATTTTTTACAACAATTACCTTTTTATAAGACTCGGTGACGTTTTTGTCGTTTTTGCCATCTTTATGGTATTGGAACGCCTACTTCAAAACAGAACTTTGTTGAAGATTGGTCAGAGCACCTTATCAATTTACGTGGTTCACTTTATTATTCTCTACGGAAGCTTTACAGGGTTAGGCCTATATCGTTTTTTCCACCATTCGCTAAACCCTTATGTTGCGATACCCGGAGCCATTGCCTTCATGTATATTTCTACGTATACCGCCTTGAAATACGAAGACCATAAAGAAGAGATTAAAACTCAAATTGCAAAAGGAACTGAATTTACCATGAAGCAAATAGAATTTGCGGCCATTTATTCATACAACACCATTAAGCCTCGAATCATACGATTGCTTCGCCGTTTCGGATTGGCAAAAAACTAAACGCCCATTTTGGATGTGATATAAAAAATAAAAGCCCCTTTTCAGGGGCTTTTTTAATTGAATCTTGAATCTAACAAATATTTTAGATATGTAGCGCACGGTCTTCAGTAGCGGCCAAGGCTGCTTCTTTAACGGCTTCGGCAAATGTTGGGTGTGCGTGGCTCATTCGAGAAATATCTTCTGCAGAAGCTCTAAATTCCATCGCAGTAACCGCTTCGGCTATCAAGTCGGCGCAACGGGCACCTATCATGTGCACGCCAAGTACCTCGTCAGTTTCTTTATCAGCCAATATTTTAACGAAACCGTCCAAATCCATACTAGCTCTTGAACGACCCAAGGCCCTCATAGGAAACTGGCCCGATTTATAAGCCACTCCTTCTTCCTTCAATTGCTCCTCGGTTTTACCTACAGCTGCTACTTCCGGCCACGTATAAACGACACCTGGTATTAAATTGTAATCAATATGAGGCTTTTGTCCGGCCAATTGTTCAGCGACCAACGTGCCTTCTTCTTCCGCTTTATGGGCAAGCATGGCTCCTTTAATTACATCACCGATGGCATAGATATTAGACGTGGAGGTCTGTAAATGTTCATTGACCTCAATCTTACCGCGTTCGTCAATTTTCACTCCAGCAGCATCGGCATTTAACCCTTCGGTATAAGGTCTTCTTCCTACTGCCACTAAACAGTAGTCGCCTTTAATTTCGACCTCTTGTCCTTTTTTGTCATCAGCCTTTACTATAACTTCATCTCCGCTGCGCTCAACCGATTTTACTTTATGAGAAAGGTTGAACTGCACTTTCTGCTTCTTCAACACTTTGGTCAACTCTTTGGAAAGGGCCCCATCCATCGTTGGAATAATTCGATCCATATATTCCACCACTGTGACTTCAGCACCCAACCTTTTGTATACTTGGCCCAATTCTAAACCGATAACGCCACCGCCAATTACTATAAGGTGTTTTGGTATTTCTTTTAGTTTTAAGGCTTCTGTTGAAGTAATGATCCGTTCTTTGTCCAATTCAATAAATGGCAAAGTAGATGGTTTACTACCTGTAGCAATGATGGTGTTTTTGGCTTCGATAGTCTCCGATTTTCCATCGGTTTTTTTAATATCAATGTGAGTCGCGTCTTTAAAGCTACCGATACCCTCATAAACGGTAATCTTGTTTTTATCCATCAAAAACTCGATTCCTTTTGTCGTTTGGTCTACAACCCCTTGTTTGCGGGCAATCATCTTATCTAAATCGACCTTAACCTCACCGGCAATTTCAATTCCGTGGGCCTCAAAATGCTTTACGGCGTCTTCGTAATGATGTGAAGAGTCAAGTAAGGCTTTAGAGGGAATGCATCCTACGTTCAAGCAGGTTCCTCCTAGGGTGCTATATTTCTCGATAATAGCTGTTTTCATTCCCAATTGGGCGCATCTTATCGCCGCTACATATCCTCCGGGTCCTGAGCCTATTACGGCCACATCATATTGACTCATAAATTTTTCTTTGTTTTAAGTGTACAAAATTAACACATATTTCCCTTTTGACGAACCCTAATGCCAATTATACAATACAGTTGCACAAAGCGGTGTAAAATTGTAATATTACGCATTAGCTAAACCAAATTATATGCAAGAAAGTCAGGACGCCGAGCACAGAGAGAACGAGAATATCGTTGCGAACAAAGATCTTAACCTTTTTGAAGCCCTCATTCCTGTGGTAGCCTTGGTGTTAATGTTGGCATATAACGTTTTTGTTTTCGGCGATGATGCGCTGAGTGGATCGAACCAGTTTATTCTTCTCTTAGGGGGTGCCGTAGCGGCCATTGTAGGATTCTTGAACAAAGTAAGCTACAACCAAATGATAGATGAAGTTTCCGAGAATATCCGATCAACGACCGGTGCCCTTTTAATTCTATTGATGGTCGGCGCCCTTGCGGGAACCTGGCTGGTAAGCGGCATCATTCCCGCTATGATTTATTACGGACTACAAATTTTGAACCCCACCATATTTCTGGCCGCATGTGTCATCATCTGTGCTATTATTTCGGTGGCCACAGGTAGTAGCTGGACGACCTCTGCGACCGTAGGTATCGCTTTAATCGGAATCGGCGAAGCGTTAGGAATTTCTTTAGGCATGACCGCCGGAGCAATTTTATCAGGTGCTTATTTTGGGGACAAACTATCCCCTTTAAGCGATACGACCAATTTGGCACCGGCTATGGCAGGCGGTGAACTTTTCGAACATATCAAATACATGCTGTACACCACCGTGCCTACCATATCGATCACGCTCTTGGTATTCGTCATTATCGGTTTGAATATTGAAACCAGTGGTTCGGCCGAAGTAGGCTCGCTACTAGAATCCATTGAAGCCACTTTTAATATTAATGCTTGGTTGTTTATCGTACCCATCATCGTTATTATTTTGATCGTTAAGAAAACCCCACCTCTTGGGGCACTTCTGATAGGTACTTTGTTAGGTGGACTCTTTGCTCTGATTTTTCAACCCGGCATAGTTGCTGGCATTACGGAAGCAACATCCTTAACTTTTGAATCGGGATATAAAGGCATCTTAAAGGCTATAACGGTTGATACCTCGGTACCCACCGATAATGCTGCTTTGAACGATTTATTCTCATCTAGCGGAATGGCAGGGATGCTGGGCACCATTTGGCTAATCATTTGTGCCATGGTATTTGGCGGTATAATGGATGGAATCGGAGCACTAGACCGAATCACCAAATCATTATTGAACTTGGCTAAATCAACTTTCGGTCTTTTCGCCAGCACCGTTGGCAGCTGTTTGGCCCTTAACGTAACGGCTTCCGATCAGTATCTGGCCATTGTTGTACCCGGTAAAATGTTCAGTAAGGCCTATGCCGATAGAAATCTTGCTCCCGAAAACCTGAGCCGTACGTTAGAGGATTCGGGTACCGTAACTTCCGTATTGGTACCTTGGAATACTTGTGGAGCCTATCACAGCGGAGTTTTAGGTGTGGGAACGGGCGAGTATTTCCTCTATGCCATTTTTAACTGGCTCAGCCCTATTACAACCCTTCTTTTTGCTGCTCTGCATATTAAAATCAAGCAACTTTCCTCGAAAATATCCGCGTAAAAAAAATTTCTCGATTTTATTAAAAAATCACTTTTATCAGATTCAATATTTTGAACTGACATAATTGGGATAATGCCAATTTAGCACCCCTCAAATTAAGGCCTTCTCAACATTCAGAACAAAAGCGCATAGGCATTCATAAATACTATCTATCAATAAGATTTATTAATGTTCAAAGGGCTTTGACATCGTTCAATAGAATGTAATTTTGGGGAAAATAGAAATCACAAAACACACAATTAATTATGGCTTTAGTAGGAAAAAAATTCCCTAATCTATCTGTAAACGCAATGAACGATTTGGGCGATACTTTCAAAATCAACGTTTTGGAAGAAGCTCAAAAAAACAATAAAAAAGTAGTACTGTTCTGGTACCCAAAAGATTTCACTTTTGTGTGCCCAACAGAATTACATGCTTTTCAAGCAGCTCTTGGCGAGTTTGAAAAAAGAAATACAATCGTCATCGGTGCTTCTTGTGATACTGCAGAGGTTCATTTCGCATGGTTGAACACTGAAAAAGACAACGGCGGAATCGAAGGCGTTACGTACCCTTTGATTGCCGATAGCAACCGTAACCTCGCCTCTACTTTAGGTATTCTTGATATTACAAATGAAGAATATGATGAGGCCACAGGGGTTGTAACCGTAGAAGGAGACAATGTAACATATCGCGCAACTTACTTGATCGATGAAGAGGGTACTGTTTTTCATGAAGGAATCAATCACATGCCTTTAGGAAGAAACGTAAACGAATACCTTCGTTTAATCGATGCTTACACTCACGTTCAAGAAAAAGGTGAGGTTTGCCCAGCCAACTGGGAAGAAGGTAAAGAAGCAATGAAAGCCGATAGAAATGGTGTTGCCAGTTACCTTGCTGCACACGCCAACTAAGATTTATTCTGTTATAATGTAGTTTCTGCGCCCCGTCTGCCGGCGGGGCGCAATTCAATCACTAAAACCGAAAAAATAATGGTACTAGAATTAGATAAAGATAATCTACAAGAAATAATTGCGGATAAGAAGAATGTGGTCGTACAATATTCCGCTGGCTGGTGCGGCAATTGTAGAATTATGAAGCCCAAATTCAAAAAAGAGGCAGCGACACATGAAGACATCACTTTTGTAATCGCAGATGCCGAAAAGTTTCCTGAAAGCAGAAAGTTGGCGACAGTCGATAACCTACCGACTTTTGCGGCCTTTGCGAATGGAGAATTCAAGAATCAAGTACAGACCAATAAATACGACGTCTTAAAAGAATTGATCAATGAAGTTGCCAGTAATTAAGCATTTGACCAACTTTATTCAAGAGAATGACGAGGACTATGTTATCGAGACCATAGAAACTCTTGAAGCATTGACTGAGGTACCCTCGCTAAAAGATGAAGAGCTTGATACCATAGGTGAATTGATTTCCAATATGTACGGAGCAATCGAAGTACACAAATCGATCAAAGATGGTAAGCCTCAAAAAGAGGCACTCAACGAATTCATGCAGCGTGTCATGGGTTCAATAGATAAATAACGGATTGACATCTGTATAAAAAACTACGGTCGGTTATTTCTTTTGAAGTAACCGACCTTTTCTTTTTTATAACCTTTGTTTAAGGTAATTCAACTTTTATTTTTTTAATTTCACATCCAATCTTATAAAGAAATAAAAATGGCTACAGTTACCTTAAAAGGAAATGAAATACATACAAAAGGAAGCCTTCCAAGCAATGGAAGCCAAGCTCCTGCATTCACATTAATTAAAAGTGACCTGTCAAGCGCTTCACTTTCAGACTATTCTGGCAAGAAAGTGGTTTTGAACATTTTTCCTAGTGTTGATACCGGAACTTGCGCACAGTCTGTCAGACAGTTCAATGAAGAAGCGGCCGAGTTAGACGACACGATAGTGCTTTGTATTTCAAAAGACCTTCCTTTCGCGCAAGCACGTTTTTGTGGTGCCGAAGGAATAGATAATGTTGAAATGCTATCCGATTTTAGAGACGGGAGTTTTGGTGATGCCTATCAGCTGACCTTTACAGATGGCCCCCTACAATCTCTTCTATCTCGCTCAGTAGTGGTTATTGATGAAAACGGAAAAGTCATTTATTCCGAACAAGTTTCTGAAACGGTCGATGAACCTAATTATAAAGCTGCTTTAGAGGCATTGGCAGATGCGTAAAGAAACTTTCGTAGAAAATAGAATCAAAAGTGTGGGCTTCGCATTACGTGGAGCCCTTCTTCTGATTCGAACGGAAGCCAGCATCAAAATTCAGGTAGCACTTGCCGTTTTGGTAACGATTGCCGGCTTCTATTATCAGATTTCGAATACCGAGTGGATTTTACAGGTTTTGGCAATATCTCTGGTAGTCGGCATTGAAGGTGCCAATACAGCTATTGAGAAGATTTGCGATTTCATCCATCCAGATTTTGATGAACGCATAGGTTTTATAAAAGATGTTTCCGCCGGTGCCGTGATGTTGGTTTCTATAGGGGCCATTATTGTAGGGCTCATCATTTACCTACCAAAAGTATTTTAATGTACCGCCCCCAATAATTGTAACGATAACCACGTCCTTCCGCAAACGAGACAATAATTGTCTTTTTTATGTGTTTCTATTTGAAAAGACACCTATTAAATAGAACACTATCATGCCTTCTAAAAGTAGGTACAATCCCCAGCAAATAAGCCCTTTAAGGGCGACTTTTCAACAAACAAAAAAGACTTTAGGTAAACTTCGTGCCGAAATGCGCGTAATACGTACTTTTGCACACAGTGGAAAAATGTAATGGCGAGAAAGAAAACAACAACCAAAAAAAAGACCACAACGAAAAAGATGAGCCTTCGCCCATCTAAACAGAATACCATTATACTGGGCAGTTTATTGATTCTGTTTAGTATGGCGTTATTTTTCTCATTTGTATCCTTTTATTTTACCTGGCAAGACGATCAAAGCCTCTTGAGCGAGTTCGCCGACCGAAATGAACAAGCAAAAAATCTTCTAAATAAGTTCGGGGCCTCTGTTAGCCATTTTTTTGTGTATAAGGGGTTTGGGTTGGCTTCGCTTATTTTTACGGTCCTCCTTTGTATTACAGGCCTATACCTCTTCTTGAACCTGGATAAAAAAGGGTTGTTGAAGAAATGGATCTGGGGTCTCATTTTTATGATATGGATTTCAGTCGCATTTGGTTTTGTAGCAGAAACGCATCCCCTTCTTGGTGGTCTGGTTGGCTATGAAATGAATGATTTTTTAAAGGATTATACCGGAACCATCGGGGTCGTTCTTATTCTAATCTTCGGTCTGGTATTTATTTTGGTGAGGTTCTTTAAATTTTCGCCGGATAGCATGGCAAAAGCTTTTGCTAAAGGAGAAAAGACCATTAAGGACTCTAAATCAACAAAGACGGTCAAAGAAAGTATCAATGACGAAAGGGATACTCCAATAACCGAACCTGTGGAGGAAAAACCCGTGGTAATTGATACTTATACCCACAAGAAAGATATTCCGCATCTAGAGAAAGAAGATAATCCAAAGGACGATTTTCAGGTCAACGTTCCTGTTGAAGAAGAGGAATCGGAAAACCTGAACATGGAGGTAGAAAAAATTGTAGAGGAAAAAGAAGAGACCGACAACATTGCCGACAAATTGGTGCAAGATTTTGGCGAGTTCGACCCTACCCTCGAATTGGGCAATTATAAATTCCCTACTATTGAATTGCTTGATCAGCACGGCAGTACGGGCGGAATCACTATCAATCAAGAGGAGTTAGAGGAAAACAAGAACAAGATTGTCGAAACCCTCAAGAACTACAAAATTGGCATTTCTCAGATAAAGGCGACCATCGGCCCTACGGTAACCTTGTACGAAATTGTTCCGGAGGCCGGTATTCGAATATCCAAGATTAAAAATTTGGAAGACGATATCGCGCTTTCACTGGCGGCATTGGGTATTCGTATCATAGCCCCGATTCCCGGCAAGGGTACCATCGGTATAGAGGTGCCCAATAAAAATGCCTCTATCGTCTCGATGCGTTCGGTCATAGCCTCCAGTAAATTTCAAAAGGCCGAAATGCAGCTACCGATTGCGTTCGGTAAAACAATCAGTAATGAAACCTTTGTAGTCGATTTGGCCAAAATGCCCCACCTTTTAATGGCCGGTGCCACTGGTCAGGGTAAATCGGTCGGTTTGAATGCGGTTCTTACCTCATTATTATATAAAAAGCATCCGGCAGAAGTAAAGTTCATTTTGGTTGACCCCAAAAAGGTAGAACTTTCAATTTATAATAAAATAGAGCGACACTTTTTGGCGAAATTGCCTGACAGCGAAGAGGCAATTATTACCGACAATGCCAAAGTAATCAATACTTTGAACTCGCTATGTATCGAGATGGATAACCGCTATGAGCTCTTAAAAACGGCCATGGTACGGAATCTTAAGGAGTACAACGCCAAATTTAAGGCCCGAAAACTGAATCCGAACGACGGCCACAAATACCTACCTTATATCGTTCTGGTAATCGATGAGTTTGCTGACTTGATCATGACCGCAGGTAAAGAGGTAGAGACCCCTATCGCCCGATTGGCACAATTGGCCCGAGCCATTGGTATTCACTTGATTATTGCTACACAGCGACCTTCGGTGAACGTTATTACAGGTATCATTAAAGCCAACTTCCCGGCCCGAATAGCTTTTAGGGTAACTTCGAAAATCGACTCCCGCACTATTTTAGACACTCAAGGTGCCGATCAGCTGATTGGGCGTGGTGATATGCTATACACCCAAGGTAACGATGTTACACGTATACAATGTGCGTTTGTCGATACGCCAGAAGTCGATAAGATTACCGAATACATCGGTTCTCAAAGGGCCTACCCCAATGCGCATGAGCTTCCCGAATATTCCGGTGAGGAGTCTGGCACAAGTATTGATTATGAAATAGCGGATAGGGATGCAATGTTCCGCGAGGCGGCCGAGGTGATCGTCACCGCCCAACAAGGCTCTGCATCGCTCATCCAAAGAAAATTAAAACTTGGTTACAACAGGGCGGGTCGTATTATCGACCAACTAGAAGCCGCTGGTATTGTGGGTCCCTTTGAAGGAAGTAAGGCACGCCAAGTGCTGGTACAAGATTTGGTGGCTCTTGACCATTTATTAAGCAATGAAGGAAATTAAAATAGAAACAAAATAAGAAAATGAAGAAACTAATACTCGCATTGACCCTATTGTTAAGCTTTAATTCGCTTACCATTTCTGCCCAGAATTCGGAAGAGGCCAAAGCACTCCTGGAAGATGTATATAATAAGGTCAAAAGCTATGACAACATACACGTAGATTTCAAATATGTTCTCAATAATTCTGAAGCTGGCATCAATCAAGAAACTCGCGGCGATGTAACCTTACAAGGCGATAAATACCTAGGTAACTTCTTCGGGGCGACCCAATTATACGATGGCTCAAAAGTTTACACTATTGTACCTGAAAACGAAGAGGTTACTATCGAAGACAAATCAAATGATGAGAATGCCCTAACACCGGCAAAAATGCTTACTTTCTATCGTGAGGGCCACAATTATGAGATGGATATATTGCAAAATGTAAACGGTAGAAAAATCCTATTCGTCAAATTGACCCCAATAGATACCAACTCAGAGATAAAGAATATTTTATTGGGTATTGATGCCGAAACAAAACATATTTATAAGGTTATCGAAACCGGAAAAAACGGCACGACTACAACCATCACAGTTAATACTTTCAAAACGGACCAAACATTGTCAAAAACCTTGTTTACTTTTGACGAGGCCAAATATAAAAGCGACGGCTACTACATTATAAAAAACTAAGTCCGCAGCATTGAAAATTCTAGACCGATATATTCTATCGCGATTTCTTTATAATTTTCTCAGTTCGTTCGTCATACTGATGTTTATTTTCATCTTTCAGACGATCTGGCTTTTTATTGACGATTTTGCAGGTAAAGGACTGGATATCATGATTATAGGAAAGTTCTTTTTCTATATGATGCCTAGCCTAACGGAAAAGGTTCTACCCCTCACCGTTCTTCTGGCCTCTATTCTCACATTTGGTACTTTTGCCGAAAATTACGAGTTCGCCGCCATGAAGGCTTCTGGCATATCGCTACAACGGGCCATGTTAAGCTTAATCGTCTTTATGGTACTGTTGGGTGGTGTCACTTTTTATTTTGCCAACAACGTCATACCCGCTTCAGAACAGAAGATTTATAACATGCGGCGAAATATTGCCAAGGTAAAACCGGCCGCAGCCATTGAAAAGGGTGTTTTTAGTGACTTTGAAGGCATGAGTATCAAGGTCGATGACAAGTACGGTGAAAAGGATCGCTTTTTAAGGAATGTCATCATACATCAAAAATCAGAAACCAATGTAAACACCACGGTCATCAAAGCTAAGACCGGTGAACTAATCAGTAGTGAAGAGTCTGAATTGATACAATTGGTCTTAAGAGACGGCCATTACTACCGGGATGTTGAGAATAATAGTGACGACAACAAGAGAAAGTATCCTTTCGCTAAATCAAATTATGAGATTTATCGAATGAACATAGAGATTCCTGAAATGGAGCAAGATCTTGAAGAAGAAAATGTTTCTAACAGGGAAAAAATGAAGAATGTTTCCCGCTTATTGAAAGATATGGATTCTTTGGAAGACGATAACCGAAGAATTGTAACGGCCTTCTCAAAGAATATCGTCAATAGAATGGGTGCGTTTACTCCTATTATAAAAATCGATACTACAACGGCCAAAAAAGGCAAGGAACGAATCAAAGATTCCATTGCTCTTCAAGAATCTCCAATTGAGAAAGATAGTGCCCTCATATCAAAAGATTCAACCAATGCTTTAGCCACCTCTTCGGAAACAGAATTTTTTACCGGAGACATTATTGAACTATTCAAAGATTACCAAAAAGGACAAATTATTAATGCGGCGAAGAACTCCGTATCCAACATCATGACATCAATAGATGGCAAAAAAATGGAGCTAGACAAGCGCTATGAAATACACCGCAGGCATATTTTTTCTTTACATGATAAATACGCATTAGCGCTTTCTTGTATTATTCTGTTTTTTGTGGGCGCACCCTTGGGTGCAATTATCAGAAAAGGAGGCATAGGTCTGCCCATGGTGGTGGCCATTCTCTTATTCCTGGTCTATTATTTCTTGGGCGTTTTTGCCGAGAATTACTCTTACAAAGGCAACATTCACCCTATTTTGGGCGCATGGTTATCTTCAATGATAATGTTACCTTTGGGCATCTATTTAACACAGAGAGCTACTGCCGATCGGGGCATGATGAGTTTTGGAAACGGAATTGACAGAATTAAAAGAATTTTTGTTAAGAAGGCTAAACCAGCAGAGGAATGATTACCGATACTGAAAAGAAGACGAAATTGAATACCATAGAAGAGGCCATAGAAGATATTCGTAACGGAAAGGTCATCATCGTGGTAGATGACGAAAATCGCGAAAATGAAGGAGATTTCTTGGCTGCCGCAGAGTTGGCCACTCCTGAAACGGTCAATTTTATGGCTACCCACGGTAAAGGACTGATCTGTGCCCCTTTGACCGAAGGCCGATGTAAAGATTTAGGTCTCCACAAAATGGTGACCAACAATACCGACCCTATGGAAACCGCTTTTACCGTTTCCGTTGATTTAAGGGGAAAAGGGGTTACAACAGGAATTTCAGCTTCCGATCGTTCAAAAACCGTTTGCGCTTTGGTCGACCCAGAAACAAAACCGCATGATTTGGCCCGTCCGGGACACATTTTTCCGTTGATTGCCAAAGAAGGTGGTGTACTCAGAAGAACAGGCCATACAGAAGCTGCCATCGATTTTGCCCGTTTGGCAGGTCTACAACCCGCTGGAATCATTGTTGAGATTATGAACGATGACGGTAGCATGGCCAGATTGCCACAATTGTTCGAAGTGGCCAAGAAGTTCGACCTCAAAATAGTATCCATTGAAGACTTGATTGCCTATCGAATGGAGCATGACAGTCTAATATCTAAAAAAGAGGATTTCGAAATAACTACCCGATTTGGAAATTTCAGGCTCCGGGCCTATCAACAGACCACCAATGAGCATGTTCACTTGGCTTTAACCAAGGGCTCATGGACCAAAAAGGATGAAGTATTGACCCGTATTAATTCTACCATGGTCAATAATGATATCTTAGGTACCTTGACCAATAACATTGATAGTAAGCTAGAAGATATGTTTAAGGCTATCGATAAAGAAGGCCGCGGTGCGATTGTATTTATCAATCAAAACCCTGAGTCGTTAAATTTACTGGGGCGTTTAGCAGAACTTAAAGAACTACAGAAAAAGGGTGTCTACAAAGCTCCAAAAGTAGAAATGGATGCAAAAGATTTTGGAATTGGGGCCCAAATACTTCATGACTTAGGTATTGTTAAGTTGAAGGTACTTTCGAATTCCCCGCAAACGAAGAGAGTGGGCATTGTAGGTTATGGGCTTGAAATAGTGGATTACGTAGGTTATTAATTAACTAATCACCCATCCTAACAGCATAAAAAAAGGCAAGCTTTAGCTTGCCTTTTTCATTTGGGTAGTTGCCCCATTACAATCTTCTGATCCAAATATTTCTAAACTGTGTTTTATTTCCATGGTCTTGAAGTGAAATAACATCTTCGCCATGAGCCTCCGGGTAATTGTGAAGACCTATATAATAAGTGATCCCATTAATGTCGACATCGTTTTGTACCAAAACCCCATTATGTAAAACGGTAATGGTCGCTTTGGTGTCAATGGTACCATCTTCCTTAAATCTTGGCGCACGGTAAATAACATCATAAGTATTCCACTCTAACGGGCCGCGCATGGCATTTACCAATGGCGCATGGTCTTTGTAAATACTACCTGCCTGACCGTTTCGGTAGGTTCTGTTGTTGTAAGAATCCAAAACTTGCAGTTCGTAACGGTTTTGAAGAAAAACACCACTATTACCCCTACCCTGACTAGCACTTTCTACTTTATCGGGTGCACTGAATTCAATATGTAACTGACAGTCTCCGAACTTCATTTTAGTACTGATACCCCCAGAACCAGGCTCCACCTCCATATGATCATTATTAACAATATTCCAAGGTGCAGGTTTACTAGGGTCTTTTTGGCTTACCCATTGATCCAAACTGCTTCCGTCGAAAAGGATAATGGCGTCAGATGGGGCATCACCTAATTTTTTTCCAGGTGTAACCACTGGCACTTCAGGTTCCCATATCTCCGTCATTTCTGGTTTCATCGGCATCGGGGATTCTTTTGGAGGAACACTTGTATAAGTGTTTTGAGCCTGCAACTGCATCCCCATAGTTAAAGCAATCAAGAGAATGGAAATTTTTATAGATTTCATGTTCCTTTTAATTTTGGTTTGATAAATTTTATAGCTAATAAATATAAATAAATTAATTAAGTGCTTCCCCTATTATCTATCGGATAATGGCCGATAGTACCTCTACCATTTTATTGGCCCTTTCAAGTACTTCATTTTCAGACCAGCTCAATTTTATCAAGCAAGATATATTTCTACCGACCCAATGGTCAGATTTTGAAAAATCGGCCTCCGAATAGTCAGGAAGCAGTTCATTGACCTCAAAAGATAACTTTGTGAGCGATTGTTTTGTAGAAAGATGTTGCCACTTTCTATAATAGTGCCAATTATTATCGTACCAATAAAAGCAACCATCTACACCTGATTTTTTAAGAAGATCAGACGCCTTTTTAGCTTGCTCGCTATCGGGCATAAAAAAACTCAGAAAAGCATAACTTTCTTCACCTCCCTCAGGAACCGACCTAAAGGTAATTCCTTCTACTTTTGATAAGGCCTCTCTAATAATGGTGTAATTCCTCTTTTGAATGACTATAAAATCATCCAATCGTTTTAATTGCGCTAAACCTACCGCAGCGTTCAATTCTGAAATACGGTAATTGTATCCCATAAAAGGATGACCTTCGGCACCTCTATCTGAACCTATGTGATCATGCCCATGATCAGAATACCGGTCGGCATTTATTTTAAACTTTTCATTATTCGTAACGACGGCACCACCTTCACCACAGGTGATGGTCTTAACATAGTCAAAAGAAAAGCAACCTAAATCGCCGTAGGTGCCAAGAGCCTTACCTTCAAAGGTTCCTCCTATGGCTTGGCAAGCGTCTTCTAACAGAAGAAGCGAATGCCTATCACAAATAACCTTTAACTCTTTAAGATTCGCCATTGAGCCGCACATATGTACTGGCATAACCACCTTGGTTCGGTGATTGATTGCCTTTTCAACAGCCACAGGGTCAAGGGTAAGAGTCTCATCAACATCTACCAATATAGGAATGGCCCCTAGGGCCAGTATCGATTCAAAACTCGCAACAAAAGTAAAGGTGGGCATTATAACCTCATCACCCGCGCCTATACCTGCACTTGCCAATGCTACGGTCAATGCGGCTGTACCACTACTGACCAATTGTACATGGTCAACATCCATTTTCTTGGATAAGGCGGTTTCAAGCTCTAAGGCCTTATAATGTCCGTTTCTCATGGAGTCAAATCCGTAGCGCATTAAAACTCCAGACTGCAAAACGTCATTTACTTGGGCACGCTCTAGGTCCCCAAAAAGTTCAAATCCTGGCATTTATAAAATTTACAGTGATTATTTATTAATTGATATCTATAATACTGTCTTCTAGTTTTTTACGTACTTTTTTAAACTCAGAAAACATATCATCTTCGGCCCGATAGCCGACGGGAAGTACAAGAACAGGCTCGAGCCCTTTTTCTGCTAATTTTAGGTGATTTGTATATGCCTCAGGAACAAAGCCCTCCATAGGGCATGAATCGACTTCTTCCATAGCACATACGGCCAACAAATTCCCCAAAGCAAGGTAGGCCTGGTTTTTCGACCATTGCCTTATTTCTTCAACCTCTTTACTTGAAAAATCTTTGACCAAAGCCTCTCTAAAGGGGTTCAAAATTTCATCGGAAGTACCGCGAACGGTTCTTACATTTTCGAAATACTTTTGAATATATTCTTTATCTATTCTATTTTGGGTGCAGATGACCAATAAATGAGAGGCTTGCGCCACCTGCTCTTGACCGTAAGAATGCTGTACCAACAGCCGCTGCAATTTTTTATTGGTGATGACCAACAGCGTAATGGGCTGCAGACCATAGGAGGTGGCCGTTAGGTTAAACGCTTTTTTTAATCGCAATAACTTTTCGTTTGGCAACTCTCTATGCTCATCAAATTTCTTTACCGCATATCGCCATTCTAACTGTTTTACACTATCCGTCATATTCAAATTTCAATGTGCAGGTCTTTCGGTATTTTAAGGTACTACGCAAAGAACCTACTCTTACATTTAATAGCACTTTTAACAAAAATAGCCTTATTTTAATTCTTAAATCAAACCAATTTAGCAATTTAACGTCGGTTTATTGTAGAATATAAAAAGGGACCGTTGATTACGGTCCCTTAGCAGGAGTAACGGGACTCACCTTGTAAGTCCGCCAAATCATAAGTTAAGTAAGTTAAATTAGGGCACGGGAAAATTCCATTTCCTGCAATTTTCTTAAAGCCTCCGATTTTGAATTCACGTTCAGTTTCAGGTAAATATTCTGAATATGAAAATTCACTGCGCTGGCCGTCACAAATAATTTTTCGGCAATAGTCTTATAAGTGGCACCTTGACATAGGTATTCAACCACTTGGTTCTCTCTTTCAGAGAAAAATTCATAGGATTTACCTTGAAATTTTGAAATAATTTGACTGATAATGTCATTGCTCATGGTGGCGCCATCGCTTTTTATAGAATCTAAGGCGTTGTAAAGCGTGCGTTCGCTCACCGGTTTTGATAGATAGCCATTGGCGGTATTTTTAAATGCCTTTTTGACCATATCAAAATCTTTGTTTTTGCTGAGCATAATGATTTTAACATCAGCGTCTTTTTTTCTGAAAAGTTGAATGCCCTCAATACCAGAGGTGTCAGGCAATTCAACTTCAGAAAAAACAATGTCGGGCCTAATGGAATCGTAATCCGCCAGTGCGTTCTCTACGGTGGTGTAGATTCCCATTAATGAGTATTCTAAAAATGATTCAAAATACGTTTGGTAGGCCGAGTGAAACTGTACATCATTATCAATGACAATGATTTTAGATAATGTGGTATTCATGGTAAGATGGGATTTTAGAAAACAAGTTTCAAATCATTGATTTTAAACAAGTTATCATGGTTAAACTCATTTCAAAAAGTTCAACAAGCCCCTGTTGCCCAGCCCTCTATAATTTAAAATTAGGCATAGGTAGTTCATTCTTCATAGGTATCAACCTGTAAAGCGACAAAATAAGGTGACTGATTAAGCATCAATTTTATCAGGAGGGTACCCCTTTACAATCGAATCTTAAAGGCAACAGTAAATAATTTGGCTTTTGAACAGTTTACTCAAAAACTTGGTAGGGTTTTGAACAAACTTTAAATTTCACTCTCAGGAGATGAGAGGTTCTGCACTTGATTTAAACTTTAGACCAGTGCTCTTTTTTCGGAAATGTTTTTGGTAGTACTTCATGGTAAATGGGATTTGGGGGTTCATAACATAGGTTATTTCGATTTGGTTTACCAAACATACTAATTTTACTTTCCGAGCTAGTTTTTCACTATCTGTTTTCGTTAAAATACACCAAAAAACCACAGATAACTTCCATTCATCGGAATAAATAAACCACTTATCGATACTGTTTTACCTGTTAAAATGAGGGTTTTACCATCAAAAAATCGTCGTTCAAATGTATATAAACGAAAAAACAGCGGAGCCTCCCCCACTGTTTTCGCCTAATTTTCTACCAAAAAAATCAGGTCCCACTAACCATAAGTTAATATTTTAATCAATCATCATAGCTGTTATGCACTATTGCTGATTGGTCGTCAACTTGCATGATCCATTTTTCATTCAGGTACTTACCGTTCATATTGGATATGTAAGCTGTTTTTGCATCTTCTTTAAAATTGTAGTCTGCCAAGTACACATAGTACAGTCCGTTTTCTTTGTTATAGAATTGACCTGCTTCCAAACCTTGTTTCTTAAGGCTGTCCATAAAGGCATTCATATACTTTTTATTACTGTACACATTAGCTATTACATAGTAACCTGACTGTACACCGACGATATCGGCCTGGTTCAATACTCGTATCGGTAAATCAACTTGTTCTTTTAAGTCTTCGGCAACGTTCGTGTTCGCTTCTTTAAGAGGCTTAGACTCTGATTGAGCCACTCGTTGCTCTCTTTGAAGCTTTCTCGCTTCTTCTCTTTGATTGAAGAAAGCATCTACCGATTTATGAATCTCGTTCTCTACAACTGCATTCTCAATAGCGTCGCTCTGTTCTTCGGCCACATCTACCTGCTTAACTTCATTCGGCTCAGCCTTGGCAAGACGGGTTTCGGTAGCCTTTTTCTCCATTGACTTGACCGCTACGCCGGTATAATAGGTACGAGTACCTCCTTTTTCTTCTTTCGATTCAACACCACTACCTTTTACCTGACGTATCTCATCTTTCAAGACATCTACCAAGCTTGCCAATCGCGCCTCGAAGGCGGCATCTCTGGCGGCATCTATAGAGTCTTGTCTTAATATCATTTCATCTAGTATCAATCTGTTTTCGTATGCTAATGCATTACTTTCATCTTTTACAGCAAGTGAACTCGTAGCCTCTTTTTTCAAGGTTGTACGGTTATTGGCCCTTGCCATCTCATTTTCTTCTTTCAGCTTTAAAATCTGCTCCTCATAGTTTCTCACTATTCTATCTATCTGGGCATCGTTAGAAGCGTCTACAAGGCTGTTTACCGTTTCTCGATTGTCATTAAAGTTATAGGCCAATGAAACTTCGTGGTTCCACCCTAAGTCGGCATCATCTTGATTCAAGTCTTTTTCTAAAATGTAGCCTAAAGACATTCTTTTACTCAAATTAAAGCCTAAACCTCCACTAAGTCCATAAGTGTCATCATAATTGGCCTGAAACCATCCGAAGGTCGGCATATCCAACAAAATAGATCCTACATAATCAATACTACCATCTATGTTTTGGCCTACTTGGACCAGCGGCATTAGCCTAGCGTCTGCAAACAGACCTCTATTGGCCATAAAGCCATAGCTATATTGTACCGAAGCTTTGACGCTTTTTGTACTTAAATTGGTCATAAAAGAGTTCGCCGTCTGGTTGTACTTAAAGAGGTCGGTAGCATATAGACCGAAGTCAAAACTTCCCCAGGAAAGTGTTACACCTGGCTGAATGGCTACTTTGTTCTCTTTTTTAGAATCCAATATTTTGTTATCGTTTTCCACAGCTATAATTCTATTGCGATCCAAGCCCTCGCTGTAATAAGTGACGTTGGTACCAAAAGTGAGCTTCTGTTTGTCGCCCAATTTAACGGCCGTAGCATAGTTGGCATTGAAGCCGAACTCTTGTACAACCCCAGACCATTGGCTATATACACTGATACCCAATGCGGTATTGTTGTTCATGCGGTTGCTGAAGCCCAGAAAGTAATTCTGGTCGTTGTCTTCAAAAGTCGCATACTGGTTTCTGTGCAATATATTTATGTACGACTTGTTCTCTCTCACCAATGAAAAGGTAGGGTTGATCAAAAAGCGGTTATAGAACAACTGGTTGTGATATGTGCTTTTTGAATTGAACTGGGTGGTCGGCGCTTCTTGGGCCTTACCCATCTGTATCCCGATATAGGCGCAGAACAGCAAAAACAGAACGGTTCTCTTGGTAGTGTTACAATTATAGCTCATGGTAGTGATATTTGGGATTAACTGGTTGACCTATTTCAAGGCCGGTAAACGGGCAATAGCTTTTTATGTAGGCCGCAGGCGGTAACCGAACGGCCTACACTATTGTTCCATTTTTATTCATCTTCGAATACCGAAGTGGTATAGCGAATCTGTGACTCCGAATTCAAAGCCTCCATTAGGTTGTATTCGTTCTTATCTTCGGAAAGATTTTGGGTCTCTTCAGCGTAAGTGAAAGCAATGCGCTCAACCGAGTTTTTACCTTTACCTCTGTTCGACATGACATAGGCCTTACCGTTCTCGCTGGTAAATGCTATGGCAAAATCATCGTGATCGCTGTTAATCTCACTTCCTAGGTTTACGGCCAAGTCAACCTTTTTCTTGCTTACCTGCGTCATGTAAACATCTAAGCCACCATAACCTCTTCTTCCTTCAGAAGCGAAAAACAATGTTTGGTTACCCACCACTTTTGGGTAAAGGTCATTCTTCTTAGAATTCACTTTAGGGCCAAGGTTTTTGGCTACTCCCAAACTTCCGTCAGGGTTGATATCCGAAACATAGATATCGAAATCGCCATAACTTCCTGGCATATTCGAAGCAAAGAAAAGTCTTCTTCCATCAGCAGAAATTGCAGGATGCTTCGCCGATGAATGGTTTGGTGCTACGGCCACTTCATTAATATTGGTCCAGTCACCATTTACTCTTTCGGCACGGTAAATTTTATGTACTTGCTCCTTTTTTGAGAAAATACCGGTCAATGGTTTTTCTTTTACGGTCTTGCTGAAATAAGCCACATTACCGTTTGGCGTTACGGCCACGGGCATTTTATAGGCATGCTCTTTATCAACATCTTCGCCGATGTGAGCTCTTAGGCCCTCTTCGGCCACGCTTTGGTCATCGACCACGAAGGAACCGTTGGTGCTTTCAAAATCTAACTCTCTATATCTTTCGGTGACAGGTCTTTCTAAAAAGCTGGCTACCGTATTATTATCAATCTGATAATCGCTTCTTACTTCGGCTACCCAGTCGGTAGTTTCATCTTTTGAAGCATCAGCGGTCGCACCTGACATTTTCATAGCGTAATGATAACGCTTTTGGTAACTTTTGCTCAACGGAGCACCTTTTTTCGACTCTTTTAACTTCTCATACCAAAAAGATGCCGCAGCATAATTTTCGTTTAGAAAGTTGGCATTGCCCAAGTCTTCAAAAATTTCTTGGTCTTTGTAACCTTGTTCCTTTAAAATTCTGTAATGCTCCATCTTTCTTTCGACTTGATGGTCTGCCACAGTATTTGATTTGGTAGAGTACTGTGCTGTAGCGGTACTACAGTAACAAGTGATCAAACATGCAAAAAACATGTTAGAGGTTAGCGAATTTTTCATAACTAATTCGATTAGGGGTTCATATCTGTCGACAAAGTTCACTAAAACCCTCCTTCACCTACTTATTAAAAATTCATAGGTTTCACTCAATTTTCCTATAAATTATGTTAAAATTGGTATTTCAACGCTTATTTTTGACGCTTCAACCGAAAATTTAGAGGTGAAATAGGTTGAATGAGCTATGAATTTTTAGCTATCCTCTAAACATATCAACTAAAAACTTAAACGACCAACTAAACTACCTTAACGTGAAATTTGTAATAGCACCTGATAAATATAAAGACTCACTTACCGGATTTGAATTTTGTAACTGCGTAGAAAAAGGTATTCGACAAGTACTTAATGATGCCGAAATCGTAAAGATGCCCCTGGCGGATGGTGGGGACGGAACTATTGACGTGGTACAACATTATATAAAGGGTAGCAAAGTTCAATTGACCGTCAAAGATCCCCTGTTCCGACCAATTACCACATCTTATCTATATTCTGAAGAAGAAAAGATAGCCTACATTGAAATGGCGGAAGCCTCAGGCCTTAAGATTCTGGCAAAAAACGAGCGTAATTGTATGTATACTACAACTTACGGTACGGGAGAGTTAATTTTACATGCCCTAGATAAAGGTGCAGAAGAGATAATACTAGGCATTGGAGGTAGCGCTACCAACGACGGTGGTATAGGCATGGCGACGGCTTTGGGCTTTAAGTTTTTAGATTCTTTTGGAAATGAACTCAAACCAACTGGTGAAAACCTACAACATATATATAGTATAGATAAAAGCTTCGTACACCATCGCTTAAACGAGGTCAGCGTAAAAGTTGCTTGTGATGTTACCAACCCCTTTTACGGAGAAAATGGTGCGGCCTACATATATGGTGCTCAAAAAGGAGCGTCACCCAGTGAAATTAAGTTCTTGGACCAAGGTCTACGCAATTTGGCAAAACTTGTTGAAGATATAATGGACTTGAATTTGCAGGAAGTATCTGGAGCAGGTGCTGCCGGTGGTTTTGGAGGGGGTGCCATTGCCTTTTTAAACGGACAATTGGAATCCGGAATCAACATGGTCAAACACTTGGCGAACTTTGATGAAGCTATTATTGGAGCTGATTGGATTATTACGGGAGAAGGTCAGTTAGATGGACAAACCCTATCGGGAAAGACTATTGATGGTGTTGTTCAATCGGCAAAACAAAAGAGTATTCCGGTAGCTGCATTTTGTGGATCAGTAGCCATTAATCAAAATTTACAGGAGAATTTGGGCATTTCATACGCCACATCAATCATCAAAGGTATTTGTACGCTTGAAGAAGCTATGGCCGCCAGCGCCGATAATCTGACTTTCGCAAGTTATAATTTCGCCAAGTTGTTATAAAAAACTTCATTTCCCTATCGTTCTTGTTAGGCATAAAATTCTTAAGAAACGGACAAGAAGTTAAGCTTAAGGCCCTTGATTGTCATTTAATTTTTTACAATAATTAGCAAAATCTCAGGGTATTTTGCTCTGTTTTCTCATTTCCCAGAATACTTATTACAAGAACTTTTCAAAATTGAGCCCCTAGAAAATAAATGAATATTTATTATGTAGTTAAATAACTTCATTTATATTTGTAGTCAAATAGCTTCATAAAAAAATTCTTCATTAATCTAAAAACTCATTAAAATGAAAACTAATTTGCTTTTTGACTTTAAAGTCGACGAAGAAAACAATACCATTGAAATCAAAAGGGAGTTCGACACCGATTTACCCTTGGTTTGGAAAGCATGGACTACCTCAGAACTGTTAGATCAATGGTGGGCTCCTAAACCGTACCATGTAGAAACTAAATCTCTAGAGTTAATTGAAGGTGGTACTTGGTTGTACGCCATGGTCAGTCCTGAAGGTGAAAAAACATGGTGCAAGGCCGATTATAAAAAGATAGAAATGAATGAAGAGCTATCATGGCTTGACGCTTTTTGCGACCAAAATGGAAATAGTAACACGACAAAACCAAGGTCGTTATGGAACAATAAATTTTCTGCCAAAGACGGGCGAACATTGGTGAATATGACTTTACACCATGATAAATTGGAAGATATTCAAACCATGATAGAAATGGGCTTTAAAGAAGGCTTTACAATGGCTTTAGAAAACCTAGACCAATTGCTAGAGCGTTAAATTATGGTGTATCTTGTCGGTTTAAAGAGAAACCATTCATAATGCATTTTAAAAGATTGCCAAAACAATTTAATTGGACTAAAGGACATGCTATTCTCATGTTCTTTTTCTTTTTCGCCCTATACTCAACAGCACAATTACAGTCGAAACCCACCTTTAAATTTACGATTTCTGTCGAAAGGCCTGAATCTCATAATTATGAGATACAATTTGATATATCTGACGTAGAAAAAGATACGATTCTGCTCAAAATGCCAAATTGGATGCCGGGCTACTATCAGTTTATGAACTATTCCGAAGATGTTAAAAATATCTCTGCCACTCTTTCCGGTGGGGAAACAATACCAGTTGTAAAAAACTCGGATAATTCATGGCAGGTCGTAAATGCGACAAACAAATCAATAAGTATTTCCTATCAAGTTCAGACCCACAAAGAATTTGTAGCCAATAGCTATGTTGATATTGAACGTGCATACATCATACCTACAAATTCTTTCATGTATGTCGATGGATACCTAGACTACCCCGCTACTGTTCGAATAAACAACAACAAAATATGGACGTCGATTGCTACTGGGCTTCCAGAATCGGAGAATACCAAAAGTACTTTTCAATCACCAAATTTTGATATACTTTACGATTCCCCAATTCTTTTGGGCAACTTAGATTCCCTAACTTCCTTTTACGTGAATGGAATAGAACATCGCTTTTTGGGCTATAAACTTGGTAATTTCGACAGAAATTCATTCGTCGAAAAGCTTCGCCGTATCGTACAGTCATCAGTGAATGTTATTGGTGATATACCTTATAAGAATTATACATTTATAGGTATCGGCCCCGGACAAGGCGGTATTGAGCATTTAAACAATACCACAATTAGTTTCGATGGTAATCAATTGAACAATGAGGACCACCTTATGAAGGTGCTCAATTTTTTGGCTCATGAATATTTTCATCATTACAATGTGAAACGTATTCGTCCCTTTGAGCTGGGTCCTTTTGACTACGATGAGGGCAGTAAAACTACAATGCTATGGGTGAGTGAGGGGTTAACCGTTTATTATGAGTATCTGGTTGTGAATCGCGCACAAATATCTGATGATAAAACGTTGCTCCGCAATTTTGAAAGGCACATCAATCACTTTGAAAACAATCCGGGAAAAGCATTTCAATCTCTAGTACAATCAAGCTTTCAAACATGGAGCGATGGTCCGTTCGGCAACCAAGGCCCCGAAAAGGGAAAAACCATTTCTTACTACCAAAAGGGTCCTATAGTTGGATTGCTATTAGACTTTGCCATTAGAAATGCTACCCAAAATAAAAAATCGCTTGATGATGTAATGCGTTATTTGTATTGGGAATATTATAAAAATTTGAACCGTGGTTTTACCGATGCTGAGTTTCAACAAGCATGTGAAAATATTGCGGGCACTAAACTGACATCAATTTTCGAGTATGTATATACTACTAAACCATTAGATTATAAGGTTTATCTTGGTTTTGCTGGTTTAGAACTTAAAAAAGTAGGCGAAAACGAGAAGACCTATAAAATTGTTCCCGTTGATAACCCCACTTATTTACAGAAAGAGATATATAAGGGATGGATAATGGGTAGTAATTAAATATCTAAGCGAAGCGACCAAATTATTAATTTTAGCTGCGAAGAGCTATAAAACAATCGAATAGCCAATTTGGTGTGTCATTTCAAAAGTAGTTTGTGGCTATGAAACCAACAGATAATGAAATTTTTAGCTCGCGGATACTGAATTATTCTGTTGAGAAAGTATATCTGGCTTTCGAGAACCCTGACCATTTAAAAAACTGGTGGGGACCAAATGGATTTAGCAATACTATTCACGAGTTTGATTTGCGACCAGGTGGAAAGTGGGATTTGACCATGCACGGACCTGAAGTTGGTAATTATCGAAATACTTCCGCGTTTAAAATTGTGATACCTCAAAAATTAGTTTCTTGGAGACGCATCACCCAACCTTATTTTGACATGGAAGTTGGCTTCGAAAAACTGAGTGAAACAAAAACCAACATTTCTTTTCGAATGGTTTTTAATACACCAGAAGAATGTGCTAAAATTAGAAAATTCGCACTTCCGAAAAACGAAGATAATTTTGACCGATTGGAAAGAGTATTAGAAAATACACAATAGTTATATTAATTTCAATATGCTTATTATCAATTTATTAAATACCTTAATCTAAAGATAATTCTCTTATCTTAATTCTTAAAGTTTTACTTTAAGCTGTAACATTCCTTTCAATTACAATACAAATCTTTTATATTAATTATTCAAGCGAGTTCTCTTTGCAACTTCTCACAAACGACGTTATACTTCCGCAGAAAAAATGAACCATCAAAAAGTCGATTTACCTTATATCGTTATGGCTATGGCAGCCGTACTTTCCACTTGGCTTTTGCACGAATTTGCGCATTGGTTGACAAGCGTTTCTTTGGGCTACCAAAGTGCGTTGTATCTAAATGGCACCTCATTTGAAGACGTCGCCTCCCCAACTGAAGTACATCGAATACTGGTTTCAGCTGCTGGGCCTTTAATAACCATTATACAAGGTTTTTGCTTTTATTTTATCCTGAGCAGTAAGGGTTGGAATAAACATCTTTACCTTTTTCTTTTCAGCGCTTTTTATATGCGGGCTCTAGCGGGTTTTATGAATCTCATCAATGCCAACGACGAAGGTAGAATTAGTGAGTTTTTTAATCTAGGAACTTTCACCCTCCCTGCAATCGTTAGCCTTCTCCTCTTCTTTTTGGTTTACAAAATTGGTAAGATGTTTAATCTTAGTCGGAAATTTCATTTAGCGACTACTTTTTTGATTATGCTTTTCAGTTCTATCTTAATTATAGCCAATCAAATGCATGCCATAAGAATCATTTAATTATCTTTAAGTACGATAGAGCATTATAACTGCCATTCTTACTACATATGAAAGGATTCTTGTTCACTTTAAGCCTTGTCATGCTACTTTTAGGCTGCTCCAATGATGAAAAAGATTGCTGTACCTTTATCGATACTGCCATTACCATCAAATACCTCAACGCAGAAGGAGAAAATTTGTTTGAAGTAGCTAATGGGTACAAACTTTCAGAACTTACCGTATACCATAATATTAATGGCGTATGGGAAAGATATTACGAGGGAAACTTAGATTATCCCAAAGGATTAAATACGGTGGAAACAGACGGTGGCGTTGAACTTATAGTTTTTCCTAGCACGAACATGGTAGAAAATCATATTTCGGAGACGAAAATTCAATTCTCAGAGTCCGAATCAGATATCATCAAATCTCAGATAGAAAAATCCGGGTCCACTGAAATCGTCACAAAAGTTTGGTACAACAACGAACTAAAGTGGGAAAACAACCAGGCTGAAAGAGCTTTTCAAATTATCAAATAGGGTAACTATTAAAATCCTACCTTTTTATTAGTCCACCAACTTTTTAGGGTCAATCACCAAATATTTCACAGATTCCCGATTAAAGGTATAAGTAGCATGCACTAAACCATCTTTCGACTGTATTATTGCCGGATAGGCGTAACCGTGCTCTGATTCTTCATTTTCGATAGTCATAACGGGTATCCATTTAATACCATCATCTGAAATGGCTAAATTTAATAAGTCCCTACCCCTATTCTCCTTGGTGCGCACTTTATGATTATATATCAGCAGTTGTCGACCATCTTGTAAGGTTACGGCATCGGTTCCGGAATTCGGATTCGGCAAATTGATGCTTTTGACATCGCTCCATGTTTTACCATTGTCGCTCGACCATGATTGGGCCAAAACCCCCTGCCGGGTTCTCGCCAACACCATCAGTCTACCATCAGCTAATTGCATAATACTAGGTTGTATGGCATCAAAAGTAACTCCGTCATGAATAGGACCAATTACCTCCCAATTTTTCATCTTGGCGTCCGATTTTTCAAAATGTATTTTCCAAAAAGTCTCATCACCTTCAATTCTTTCACTGCTAGATGGGTGCAAAATACTTCCGTCTGCCAATTGAAACGATTTGTTCTTTACGGGACCCAATAAATGACCTACTTTCTCGTCTTCTCCAATCTTCTCACCATAAGACCAGGTATAACCATCGTCGGTAGAATACTTCATCATACCCCACCAGTCACGAGGGTTGGGGCCTTCCTTATAAAAAAGATAGAGAGGACCTTCTTTTGGTTGAAATAGTACAGGATTCCACGTGGCATACCGCAACGTATCATTATGAAAACCGTTAGCCACCTCCACCGGCCATGTCCACTTACCATCTTTTAAATGTGAAACCCGAATGCCTACATCGGGGTGATTCTCATGCGGACCGGCGAAAAAAGCAGCAACCATACCTGAAGGGGTCTCAACAATGGTCGAAGCGTGGGCGCTGGCCTCCGGTCTCTGGTCTAAGGGGTAGATGAACTCTCGTTTTAAGAGGGCCCCTTCCCCTACTTTCTCCATCGGAGGAATATAAAACTTGCCTGTTACATCATTAGGTTTTTGACCCAGAAGACAAAAATGGGTGATAAAAAGCAGAATTACTGCGTAATTAAGTCTCATAAAATTCATTTGATTTTTGCCAATATCTCAGCAATTGTCATAATAAACGCGAAAGATACGAAAGAAGCCCAGTAAAAAACTGCCTAATTCTTATCTGAAACTTATAGTTTTTTGGCTTTGCCCTAAAAGGAAATAGATGATAGAAAACATAACCTCGACTGACATTTGTCATATTTTTTAGATACCGATACATTTAAGTTTGCCCTAAAACGTTCATATGTGCCAACTTATTCAAAAATATAATGTAGCGGGGCCCCGTTACACGAGTTACCCAACCGTACCCTTTTGGAATATAAAAGAATTTTCAGGTAAAAAGTGGAACCTTTCGGTACAACAGAGCTTTAAAGAAAGTAGTGAAGAAGGTATAAGCCTGTATATACATTTACCATTCTGCGAAAGCCTATGTACTTTCTGCGGATGCCATAAGCGAATAACCAAAAGGCATGAAGTTGAAGTACCCTATATTCAATCCGTTTTAAAAGAGTGGCAACTTTATTGTAATCTATTTGGTAAGAAACCCATCATTAAACAATTACATCTGGGTGGTGGCACCCCCACATTTTTTTCTTCTGAAAATTTACAAATGCTCGTCAAAGGAATCTTTCGTAAAGCACACAAAGCAATAGATTATGAATTCAGCTTTGAAGGCCACCCCAACAATACTACCTACGAACAATTAGAAACCCTTTTTGAACTAGGTTTTAGAAGGGTCAGTTTTGGCGTTCAAGATTATAACCTGAAAGTTCAGAGAGCCATTCATCGCATTCAACCTTTTGAAAATGTAAAACGGGTTACCGAATGGGCCAGACAAATCGGTTACACGTCTATCGGTCACGATATTATTTTTGGCCTACCACATCAATCAAAAAATGATGTTATTGAAACAGTCAATAAAACTAACTTGCTTAGGCCCGACCGTTTGGCATTTTACAGCTATGCCCACACCCCTTGGCTTAAGGGTAATGGTCAACGAGGCTATAAAGAGGAAGATTTACCTACTGCCGATGAAAAACGTGAACAATACGAGGTGGGTAAGTCGCTTTTACAACAACATGGCTATTATGAAATAGGCATGGATCATTTTGCTCTACCCAGCGACAGTCTTTATCAATCGGTTAAAAGTGGTTCTTTACATCGTAATTTCATGGGGTATACCGATGCCACGACCCAGTTAATGATAGGCCTTGGCGTATCAAGTATTAGTGATAGTTGGTACGGTTTTGCTCAAAATGTCAAGAGCATTGAAGAGTATCAACACTTGGTCGATAATGAGGTAATCCCCATATTTCGTGGTCACATATTAACGGATGAAGACCAAAGCATTCGCCAACATATCTTGAACCTAATGTGTCGCTTAGAAACCAGCTGGACCAGGGAAGATAACGGATTGATGCAACCCGCCGCCCAAAAGTTAGAAGAAATGGAAAAAGATGGATTGGTCAATATTGGGAAAAATAGAATTGTTATAACAGAAAAAGGTCGACCCTATGTCAGAAATGTGTGTATGGCATTTGACCTTTATTTACAAAGAGACAAACCTACCAATCGCCTATTTTCGATGACGGTATAAGTTGGCAAACACGTTCGACCAACATTTTTAAATAGAATAGAAAAACAGAAATATCCGATTTGAAATATTCCGTAAATTAAAAAGTAAAAGAGATGATTGAAAATTTAGAAATATCAGGCTGCCTTGAACTACTTGGCGACAACTATATCGGGCGATTGGGCTTTATTTCCGGAAAGAGCCCTTGCGTTATACCCATCACTTATTTTCATGATGCAGAAGATAAGTGTATCATCAGTTACTCCTACGTGGGTCATAAAATAGAATCTATGAGGCGTTTTCCTTCGGTTTCGCTTCAAGTAGACGATATTAAAGATGTGCAACATTGGCAGTCTGTGTTGATACAGGGCAAATTTGAAGAATTAAAAGGAAGTGATGCCAAAAAATACCTTCATAAGTTTTCCGAAGGTGTCAAAATGGTCATCAATCAAAAAAAGAATGGGGAAGCAAAATTTATAAGTGATTTCTCGAGCAAACTCACCGGTGCAGAACCTCCAATTGTCTACATCATCCGCATAACAGATATCACTGGAAAATACAGAGGGAAGGAATAAGTATTTTATTTACACGGGGCTACTGGTTCTTAAAGTGGAGTGCTTACAAATGGTTTTAATTTATAATTTTCGATACAACCACCAGTTCATGTCCCTCGTTAGTTCAAAACCTAATTTTTCATATAATGAAATAGCCAAATTGCCCTTGTTCGTATGTAAAATCGGGGTTTTTCCGTCTTTTAGAATCTCCTTGGTCGTATGAGCGATCAATTGCTTCGCTAAGCCCTGTCGGGTATAATTGGGGTGGGTTACTACGGCGCTTACTTCAATAAATTGATCGGTCTGCATACGCTGCCCGGTAACTGACACCAATTTACCATCTCTGAAAATACCGAAGTACTTACCCATTTCATAGGTTCTTTTTCTGTAATAGCCCGGCATCACCATCCAAACCAAATCATAGATCTCATCCATCATTTCTTTTGCCAGGGGAAAGATTTTCTCCGTGATTTCAACATTTGCCAATTGGTTCAGTACCATCTGGCAACCGTCTATTTTTTTAACGAGCGCTACTTTCGTATCGTCTACCAAAGGAATTTGATTTTCAGAAACATAGAAAAATTCATCGGTTCCTTTTACATATTCATTGGAAGCTACAACAGTTTTCCCCACATCTTCAAAAGAACCAAAAGGGCAAACTTCAGGGTTGTAAAAACGTACCCCGTTTATTTCAACCGCAAATTTTTTGTGGGTTTCATTTAAGGAATGCCAAACAGGGTTTTTGAGTTGTTTCTCTAAAGCTATCATTATCAAATTGTATCTATGCTTTGGTAGAAAAAATGCAAAGATAATTGAAATGAAGCCTTAAGTTACCTTTTAATCCACAATAGGCACCAACTTAAATTTGAATCAATTATGGCACTCTATGGTAGAAGTGGCGGCTATTTGATGTACCGGTGCAGGAGAAACGTAGGGTATGCCCAAACCAAGACCTCGAAGAATGAAAAGACAAGCTACTAAAATCACAAATACGGGAATCAATTTTTGAACTTTCAATCTACGCTCTCCTCTTATCAACCCGCTAAAATAAACTACTCCGGTCATTAAAGGTACGGTGCCCAAGCCAAACAGAACCATGTACAAGGCTCCTTGACCGGGGTTTCCCATAGCTATCGAAGCAAATAATGACATGTAAACAAGGCCGCAGGGCAATAACCCGTTTAAAAACCCAATGGTCAAAAAAGTATCCGGTGTTTTCTTTTTCAATTCTTTGCCCAATCGTGATTTTATTTTGGAAATCGACCTATATATCGGTTTTGATAAACTATACTTGTCTAAGATTTTTGAAGGAAGCAATACCAAAAGAATCATTAGCAAACCTGTAGCGATCGATAGTTTTTGCTGTAAGCCAAAAACGTAAAGTCCTCTTCCTAACCAACCAAACAGTAACCCCAAAAGACCGTAGGATAAAAGACGCCCCACATGATAAATCGCTATTTGCAAAAGCCTCTTCAGACCTTTATTTCTATCAACTGGCAACATAAAGGCTATGGGGCCGCACATACCGATGCAGTGCAAACTGCCCATTAACCCTAAAATGATAGCCGAATAGAGCATTTTAATAAACTAAATTTTCTTTTTGTAAATAATCTTGGCCTTCGTAAGACCAGAATACCTTAATGTCCCAACGGCCACCCAACAAACGGTTGTCAGGTATAAGCAAATAATTGTTGGACAGACGTAAATCGAGGTCAAAGTCCAGATGCTTGTCGGATGGCCTGTAAAGGGACACTCTTCCTTTTATTTCTTGAGGATGTATTTCTTTTGGGAAGGCTATTAAAAGTCCTTCTTCCGTTTTTTCAATCGATAGTTGCTTGCCATTCTTGGCATTCTTCTCGGCATCTATTTCATGCTGATAGGCAAGTTCGTGCCTATAGTATTCTTCGGTAACCAAATCATGGTCTGCCCGATGGTCAACGCTCATTCGAATAACGAAAAAGAGTATAAAGGCAATAAATACAGTAAATGCCAGTACTATCGATGTTCCCCAATTGATTTTCATAATTGTTTATTTATAACTTCTAGGGCCTAAAAAGGCGGTAGAGGTTGTTTCTATTAATTGGTCACCACTATAGACCCCTATTTTTATTTTTTCCTTATCACTTTTTATAGCAGCTTGATCGATTTCAATGAACAATGTACCTTCGGCCAAATCTTGGGCGGGAACGGTAAACTTGTTATTACTGACCAAATTGATTTTTCCTTTATGAGAAATTAGTTTAAAGCCTACATTATCGATATCTTCAATCGTCTTGTTTACCAGTTTATAGGTATAGACATTACTAATTATATTATTCTCTTTATGCTCGTAAAGCTGACCTGGCAATCTAAGTATGTTGGCCTCTACATCGTTTCTCAAGAACAACATGCCCAAGAGAATGCCTGTTAAAATGGTCAATACCGCCGTATAGCCTTTTAGCCTTGGTGTAAACCTGAACTTTTCTTTTTTTTCAATATTGGCTTCACTGGCATAGCGAATAAGACCTTTGGGCAAATTCACTTTTTCCATAATGGTATCGCATTCATCAATACAAGCCGTACAGTTCACACATTCAAGTTGGGTACCGTTGCGAATATCAATTCCAGTAGGGCAGACATTAACACATTGAAAGCAATCGATACAATCACCAAAACCTAGAGACTTTCTATCTTCATTTTTTCTAAATTTCTTTCTCCCTTTTTCAGCCTCACCACGTTTATGATCATAGGCCACCACTACCGATTTTTCATCGAGAAGAACCCCTTGCATACGCCCATAGGGGCACGCGATTATGCAGACCTGCTCGCGAAACCAAGCGAAAACAAAGTAAAAGACACCTGTAAATATTAGGAGGGATAGCATGGTGCTCAAATGATCAAAAGGCCCTTCAGAGATATACCTCAGCAAACGGTCACTTCCGATTAGATAGGCCAAGAATACGTTGGCTATCACAAAGGAGATAATGAAAAAAAGAATCCATTTTAAAACTCTCTTTTGCACTTTTTCAGCATTCCACGGTTGACGGTCTAACTTTATTTGCGCTCCTCGGTCTCCCTCGATCCAATATTCGATTCTTCTAAAGACCATTTCCATGAAAATAGTCTGAGGGCACATCCATCCACAGAAAATACGGCCGTAGGCAACCGTAAACAGAGCCACAAAAATGACCCCGATAATCATTGAAATAACGACTAGATGAAAATCTTGGGGCCAAAACGGAAATCCGAAAATATTAAAGCGCCTTTCCAATACATTGAACATGAAGAATTGATTACCATTGATTTTCAAGAACGGCCCTGCCACCAATGTGGTTAGTAGCAGATAGCTGACATACTTGCGGTATCGGTAAAACTTTCCGCTAGGTTTCTTTGGGAATACCCATGCCCTTTTACCTTCATCATTGATGGTACCAATACTATCGCGAAAATGTTCTTGATCTTGAGACATGGTTCTAACTAACCCTTTTCGGTCAAAATAATTGAAGTCTTGATTATTCGGCACTTTCCGGTTCATCCCAGATATCGCCTTCAGGATCCTTCGGATTAGCGGGGGCCGTACCCTGAAAGCCGAGTACGTAACTGGCCACTTGTGCAATTTCCGCCGGCTTTAGGGTCTGTTTCCAGGCAATCATACCTTTACCATCTCTACCCCCTTCAGAAATGGTGTTAAAGACATTTTTGATTCCACCTCCAAGAATCCAGTGCCGGTCGGTCAGGTTAGGGCCAATACCCCCGCCTCCATCCGTCATGTGACAGGCTATACAATTACTTTCGAAAATGGCCTTCCCAGCGCTCAGGTCACTGGCATCGGTCAATAAGGTAACCGTATTGGCATCTACCAAATCTTTGGCGTTTTTCTTATACTCTTCTACTTCTTTAGCGGCCATACTCATTTCGGTCAAAAACTCTTCTTCTTGATCATAGTCATTAAAAATGTGAAAGCGGACCAAATAAATAATACCGAAGACGATAGTCGCATAGAACATATAGACCCACCACGGTGGTAGATTGTTATCGAGTTCTTGAATACCATCATAATTATGGTCGAGAATAATTTCACTTTCTTCTTCAATCGGCCTTGAGCCCAAAAGCTTTTTATACGTCTTTTTGCCCCATTGCCACTGCCATTGGGTATTTTTAGACAATAGGTATCGTTCTTTGGCCTCTTCTGAAAGTGTTTGATACATTACATTTTCAATAGCATTGATTATCAAAGCGATGGCTATCAGGAGTAATAGTACAAAAACCAAGAAAGCCTGAACCATCTTGTTCGATAAGAACGCGGGCATTTCACCAGAATCAACAAAGTACTCCGTGAGACCCAAAATCAAAAAGAAGGCAACCGGTATTTTAATCCACCAATTATTTTTCATAATTCCGTTTTTATTGGTTGTTTTCATCTAATGGTAATTCACTCATTTCGCGTACGTATCTTTTTGAGGCCGTGAAGACCCACCAAAAAAGCAAGGCGAAAAAGACAAAGAATATGAGCAATGAAATCATCGGGTAAGTGGCAATACCCTCAATACTTTCCATATGGCCTTTAACAAACTTCAACATGGTTATTGGTTTTTAGATAGTAATTCTTCAGTTTCCTTCACCTTTATGTCGGTGCCTAATCGTTGTAAATAGGCAATAAGGGCTACTATTTCACGATCTTTCATTTCAATGAAGGGTTCTCCGTTGTCATTGGCATACTTTTTATCCGCCTCATATGATTTGGCAAAATCTGGGTCGGAATAAAGGTTTTCTTCAATGCCTTTCGCTTGCGCTTCCATAGAAGAATTGGCATTATTAATATCATCTTCAGTATAGGGTACCCCAAGTGAAATCATGGCCTTCATTTTATCTTGAACCCCGCTACGATCATGTTCGTTTCGCACCAACCATTGGTAGGCTGGCATAATCGACCCAGATGAGGTACTTTGGGGGTCGTACATATGATTGAGGTGCCAATTATCGGAATACTTGCCCCCGACCCTCAAAAGGTCGGGACCGGTACGTTTACTTCCCCAAAGAAACGGATGGTCATAAACAAATTCTCCTGCCTTGGCATACTCGCCATATCGCTCGACCTCGCTTCTAAAAGGGCGAATCATTTGAGAGTGACATCCGACACAACCTTCACGTATGTAAAGATCTCGACCCTCCAGTTCCAATGGAGTGTACGGTTTTACACTCGTAATGGTCGGAATATTCGATTTCACCAAAATAGTTGGCACAATCTGTACAATGCCACCAATCAGAATGGCTATAGTGGCTAATATGGTTAACTGAATAGGCTTACGTTCCAACCAGGTATGTAAGGTTTCCCCAGCTGTTCTTCGTTTAGACACCCTCGTAAGAGCAGGTGCCTCGGCTAACTCATCCTCGACCTTACTACCCTTTTTGATGGTAACCACCACGTTATATATCATTATACAGGCACCGACTATGTATAAGCTTCCACCTATGGCTCGCATCCAGTACATGGGCATAATCTCGTTTACGGTTTCCAAAAAATTACCATAAACCAAGGTGCCATCGGGGTTAAAGTCTTTCCACATCAAAGCTTGGGTGAACCCGGCCACGTACATAGGCAGGGCGTATAGCACTATACCTAAGGTTCCGATCCAAAAATGAAAGTTGGCCAGACCTTTTGAATACAGTTGCGTCTTGGTCATTTTCGGAACCAACCAGTACACCATACCAAAGGTGAGAAAGCCGTTCCATGCCAAAGCGCCTACATGTACGTGTGCAATAATCCAGTCACTGAAGTGAGCAATGGCGTTGACGTTTTTAAGGGATAACATCGGACCTTCGAAAGTGGCCATGCCATATCCGGTAATCGCTACCACCATGAACTTTAAAACAGGGTCGGTTCTAACCTTGTCCCAAGCCCCTCGCAAGGTCAAAAGTCCGTTAATCATACCTCCCCAAGAAGGTGCGATAAGCATAACCGAAAAAGCGACCCCCAGGTTCTGTGCCCAATCGGGCAGCGAGGAATACAAAAGGTGGTGCGGGCCGGCCCATATATAAATAAAGATCAATGACCAGAAATGTACTATCGACAGACGATATGAGTATATAGGCCTATTAGCTGCTTTTGGAATAAAGTAGTACATAAGCCCCAAAAACGGTGTGGTCAAGAAAAAGGCCACGGCATTATGGCCATACCACCATTGCACCAAGGCATCTTGAACCCCGGCATATACCGAGTAACTTTTTAATGCACTAACAGGCAGCTCCAGACTATTAAAAATATGTAGTACTGCCACCGTGACGAATGTAGCCAAGTAGAACCAAATGGCAACATATAAATGGCGTTGGCGTCTCTTGAACAAAGTACCTATAAGGTTGGCTCCAAAAGCCACCCACACAACGGCAATAGCAATATCAATAGGCCATTCTAATTCGGCATACTCCTTAGAAGTAGTATAGCCTAAAGGTAGGGTAATGGCTGCTGCCACAATAATGGCCTGCCACCCCCAAAAATTAAAATTGCTCAAGAAATCGCTGAACATTCGGGCCTTTAACAAACGCTGGGTAGAATAATAGACCCCAGCGAATATAGCATTGCCTACAAAAGCAAAAATAACGGCATTGGTATGTAATGGCCTTAGACGACCAAAACTCAACCAAGAAATACCGTCCGTCAGGTTGGGGAACATGAACATGAAGGCCAATAAGAGACCAACCGACATACCCACGATGCCCCAAACCATGGTCGCATAAAGGAACTTCTTAACAATCTTGTTATCATAATAAAATTGCTGTACTTCCATAATCATTTATTTAGTTCGATAGGTTTATTTTGTTTCTCACTTTTTGATTTTGAGACCGGCTTTACAACTTCATCTTCAAACAGCATTCGCACCGAGGGCGTATATGAGTCATCATACTGCCCACTTTTAACCGATAGAATAAAGGCTAAAAAGAATAGTATGGCAACCGTAATACTTATGGCCAATAACACATAGATGACACTCATGCTTTCTTTAATTTGATGTAAAACTACTGTGGGTAAAACCCATTAAATATGATATTCATCAGGTTTTAAAATTATTTCAACTTGCGCCCGATGATATTGGTAGCAATGGTGGTAAAGGCCACAATACTAATAGAACTTAAAGGCATTAAAATGGCGGCGATGACAGGCTCTAGTTGGCCTGTGACCGCAAAATAAAGTCCGATGAGGTTGTAGAAGAGAGACAACAAAAAGCTGAGTTTTATAATCTTCAAGGCCTTTTTGGAAGCTTTGATATAATCGTATAGTCTCGTGAATTTTGAAGCATCTAAGATGGCATCGCAGGCGGGAGAAAAGACATTGATATTCTCGGAAATGACCAAACCCACATTTGCTTGGGCCAAAGCGCCGGCATCGTTGAGCCCGTCACCTACCATCAAAACTTTTTTTCCATGTTTTTGGAGGTCTTCAATAAATTGCAGCTTATCTACAGGTTTTTGATTGAAAAACATTGGTGTAGTCAAAGGCAATAGTTCTTGCAACCTCGCTTTCTCCCCATCATTATCTCCGGATAGAATGGCCAACTGCATGTAATCGGCCATTTCTGTAAACAGCCCTGAAGCACCGTCTCTGTATTGGGTATTGAAAACAAAGCGCCCCTTATACTCATCGTTCGATTGAATATGTACCGACGTCTTATTATCCTCTTCATTTCCACTTCTACCTACATAATGGGCCGAACCAATTTTCATTGAAGATGCCCCTTCCTGGGCGGAAATTCCCTTTCCGGTATGTTCTTCAAACTCATCTAAGGTCATGATATCATGCTGCGACAACATTTCATAGAGACTGCGGCTAAGGGGGTGATTCGAAGAACGCAAGGTACTTTTGAGCAAAGATTCTTCCTCCGGGGTAAGCGGCATACCTTGGTAGGCTGCCACAGTTTTGGCAGCTGTAGTAATGGTTCCGGTCTTGTCAAAAATAGCTGTATCGATTTGGGCCAATTGCTCAATCGTGTGGGTATTTTTCAGATAGAATTTTCTTCTACCAAAAATGCGAAGCAAATTTCCTAAGGTGAAAGGTGCCGCTAGGGCTACGGCACACGGGCAAGCGATAATCAATACCGCCGTAAATACGTTTAATGCCAGTTCAGGTCGATATACCAACCAAAACAGGGAAGCAAGAAAGGCAATACCTAGAACGGCGATGGTGAAGCGTTTTCCGATGCCATCGGTAAGGGTTTGAAATCGACTTGATTTTTCGCTTCCGAATACAGAATTGCCCCAAAGCTGGGTCAAGTAGCTTTGGGATACGGGCTTTGTAATTTCAACCTCTATGGCTCCGCTTAATTGCTTTCCACCAGCAAAGACCTTCTCCCCCACTTTTTTATAGACCGGTTCAGCCTCCCCGGTAACGAAACTATAATCGATATGGGCGTTACCTTTCAAAAGAATGGCATCCGCAGGTATCAATTCCTCATTTCTAATCAACAGTCGGTCGCCACGCTTCACATCATAAACCTGAACTATTTCTTCGTTTTCAGCATCGTTCAACCTTGTAACCGCAATAGGAAAGTACGATTTATAGTCTCGCTCAAACGAAAGGAAGGAATAGGTTTTCTGCTGAAAAAACCTCCCCAACAAAAGAAAAAATACCAACCCCGTGAGGGAATCAAAAAAACCTGGTCCCCGATCAAGCGAAATGTCAAGGGTACTTCTGATGAAAAGAACGAGAATTCCCAAAGCGATGGGCACATCAATATTGAGCAACCTACTTCGCAGACCTTTAAAGGCAGATGTAAAATAATCGCGAGCCGAATAAAATACTACCGGCAAAGAGAACGCGAACATAATCCACCTGAAAAGCGATTCGTATTCGTTAAGCCAAAATTCGCCTCCTGCCTCTCTATTCGCACTTAAATCAAAATAATCGGGGAAACTCAAGAACATGACATTGCCAAATGCAAAACCGGCAATACCGAGTTTGTAAATCAAACCTCGACCGACTGACTTAGGTCTTTTTTCGATATCGGCCAGAGTGATTTGGGGTTCGTATCCGATTCTGTTCAACAGCTGTACCAATTGCTTCAACTTCAATTTTTCTGGGTTAAAAGTGACCCTAACGGATTTCTTGGGAAAGTCGACTTGACAAGAAGAAACGCCTTGATGAAGTCTATTCAAATTTTCAAGTACCCAAATGCATGAGCTGCAATGAATATGAGGTATGTACAATTGAACAATCTGTAGGTTGCCATCGTTGAATTCCAACAACTTATCGGCTATTTCCGGTTGGTCTAGAAAGTCATACTTACCTTCTTGCTCCAACGGAGTGGCACCGGCAGCCGCCTGAAGTTCGTAATAATACCCAAGGTCGTTCTCAGAAAATATTTCGTAGACCATCTTACACCCATGACAACAGAACCATTTCTCATCGTAATGAAGAGACGATTTACCACAGTCGTTGCCACAATGGTAACAATCAACAGTTTTCATACACTTTGCTTATACCCTGCAAAGTTCTGATCAACAAAAAAGAAGGAATATGATTTTTGTCAGGTTTTAGCTAAATTAGGGGAGTTACCTTTGTAAGGTCAGGTATAAAAAAGTAAATAATGGAAAGCAGATGTGAAAATTGCATTGTACGGCAATTCAATTCGCTACGGGCCATGAGCAAAGAGGAACTTAAAAAAGTTTCTGATGCAAAGGTTTTCAAAAAAGTAAAAAAAGGGGAACCTCTTTTTGAAGAGGGACAAAAACTGGATGGTGTGTTTTGTGTTCGCGATGGCGTTTCGAAACTCTCGAAACTAAGCACCAACGGTAAAGACCAAGTAGTGAAATTGGCCACCAAGGGTGCGGTTATCGGTCAGCGTTCGGTCATTGCCGGCGAACACACCAATTTAAGTGCAGTAGCCGTCAACGATATGGAAATCTGCTTTGTACCCAAAGAAAACATTTTAAATACGTTACAGAAAAATCCTGAATATGCCGTTGAGGTATTGCGCCATATGGCCCATGACCTGAAAGAGGCCGATGACGTAATCGTGAATATGAGCCAAAAAACGGTAAAGCAACGAATTGCCGAAGCCTTTTTATACCTTCAACAGAACTTTGGGGTCGACAAAGAAGGCTTTTTGGCCCTGACCCTTTCGCGAGAAGACATCTCAAGTGTTGTAGGAACGGCCACTGAATCTTGTATTCGAATCATTTCAGAATTCAAGAAAAAAGGTTATTTAGAAACATCGGGCAAGCGAATTAAGATTGCCGACGAAAAGGGTCTTCAAGAACTGGTACAAGGTTTTTAGGGCCGCCCCGACAATTACCGAAACGGCCCCAATACTTTAAGCATAATTTTTATACTTCTTGTTGATTCCAGAATTGACAAATTCATACCTAGAACTGTGTTTCATTCTTCGGTACAGGTCTTCATTTACGTTTACTGGAACCTTTAGATTAGGAAATTGAATCTGGTAGGTATTGTCGGCCGATTTGCCAATCAATGAAACTTTGACAGGTTTATTCTTCATAATCTAATGAATTTTAATGATTAAACTATTTAAAACAACCAATTGTTGACCGGACAAAGGTTGTGCCACGCCATCTTTTAAAAGATGATAAATGTCATAGATTCAGCCTACTGACATTTCTACCTTTATCAACGTTCACTTTGACATTTATTTTATGAAACAAATCTTGATACCTACCGATTTTTCAGAAAATGCTTGGCTGGCTACCCTTTATGCATTGCGATTGTATCAAAACGAAGAGTGCGTTTTTCATCTCTTAAACACTTACACCCCCGCTATCGTGAGTTCTCGTTTCATTGCCGAGAACAAGTCAAATGCCTCCTCTGTTCAAACGTCTGCCGACTATTCAGAAAGACAGCTCAAAAGTCTATTGTCTAAAATTGAAAATGAGTACCCGAACGCCCGACACTATTTTGAGACCTATTCATCATTCAGCTTACTCGGCGATGAGGTTCGGTATCTGGTCGAAAAAGAGCAAATCGACCTAATAGTAATGGGTGCCAAAGGCATTTCAAACGAAGACTATGTTTTCATGGGTAAAAATACGGTCAAACTTCTGAAGTATATTCGCCATTGCCCCATATTGGCCGTACCGTCGAATGCTACTTTTGAAGTACCCAACGAAATTTCGTTCTATACTAATTTCGATAAATTCTATACCCGCGCCGAATTGACACCCTTGTTAGAAATGGTCGATACCTTTAAAGCTACCGTGCGTGTCGTTCATCTGCAACACGAACTACGGCCATTGAACGAATTGGAGCAGTTTAATCTAGGAATGCTCAGAAAATACTTTGGTGAACGCGAACATTACATTCATACCATTTCACAAATCAACACGGTTTCAAGAACCTTACGGCATTTTAACCGTGAACTGAACATTCACCTTTTGGCATTATTAAATTTCCGGAACAGTTATATGGATGTCGTCACCTCTGAACCACAGGTAGAAAAAGAAGTGTTCTCTTCCCATGTACCCTTTCTCGTAATACCTGAAATGACTATGGCCTTAAAAAATGTAAGAAACCGCACCCTTGTGGGCAGCAACAGTATTAATGGCTAACTATCAACTAACACTTAGTCATGTAGAAGCCCCTTAGCCGGGGCTTTTATTTTCAAAAACAATCTCATGGATTAGCTGCATTATGGGATACAAGAAATAAGTCTTGAGGACTTGTTTAATCTCCCTTCAAAGTCCATCGACTACCTCCACAAAGCTTGCAAGTTTTAAAATTTCCGAAAATAGCTACTGTAACACATCGCGAAAATAGAATACTCATCTTTCGATGATAAAAAATATATTACTGCCCATCAAATATGCACTACCTCAATTATTTGTTTACAGAAAAAAGGCAGCAACCAGAAGACCAGTTGCTATATAATCGAATTTCAATTCTTACCTTTCCAAAGAATTTAATATAGGTTAATGACGATTTTAGATACGATTAAAAAAGAAACCAAGAGCCATCACCAGCAGGTAGAAACAGTATTAGTTTCTGAACTTAAAAGCCTCAAAACCAAAGATGACTATGCTGGGCTTCTTGCACGACTTTATTCTTTTTACAAACCCATCGAAGATGAAGTGCACCGTACTATCGATGCAGAAATAATTACCGATATATCAAAGCGTGAACACACTTCTCGCATTGTAGAAGATTTGCAGCTTTTGGAGCATAGAGAAGAGACGCCCTTACCCGAGCCCCAACTGACCATGAAATCTCTATCCTATGCGCTAGGGGTGCTGTACGTGATGGAAGGTTCTACTATGGGCGGACAAATTATCTCTAAAATGATTCATAAGAATGTAGATATGAACGGCGCAGATGCCGTAAATTATTTTAGCTCTTATGGTGACGATACCCATAAAATGTGGGCAAAATTCAAGATCCAAGTAATAAAAATAGAATCTACATTAAACCATAAAGAGGTCATTAGTGGTGCCGAAGATACTTTTAACCAATTAAGGCAATGGCTATTGGCTACGAAACCTTTGGAAAGTACAAGCGTATAGTGGCACCTTCGTTGGGTTGACCCTGGGCATCGATAAAACCACGATGCTTCAACATGATCTTTTTACAAAATGCCAAACCGATACCCGTACCCTCGTAATCGGATTTACTGTGCAGCCTTGAAAAGATCTTAAATATCTTTTCATTGTGCTGGTTGTCAAACCCAATGCCATTATCTTGAATTGATATAACCGAGTACATGTCTGATTTAGAATGATTTTGGTCATCGAAAATACGAATCCGCAATCTTCTATCAGGATGTTTAAACTTTATGGCATTATGAATGGGGTTGAGAAGGCATTGCTTGATCAGAAACTGTAAACCAGAAACTTCTGGCAAATACCCTTCTATAACGAGTTCGGCTTTTTCTTCCTCTAAAGTTTCTTTCAGTTCTTTTTTAATTTCTTGAAGCAAATCGTTTAAATCGACCTTTTCAAAATTATCCTCTTCTGAGCTGGCCCGATTATATTCTAAAATATCCTTAATCAAAGTCTGCATGCGTTCAGCCGACTTCGACATTCTTGAAATTCTTTTCTCGGCCACTTCGGTTACTTGAAACCTTTGCTGGTCTTCAAGCATTGTTGACGCCATCATTCGAATCTTTCTTAGGGGCTCTTGCAAATCATGGGCACTGATCCAACCAATATTTTCTAATTCGCTATTGACCGCTTTTAGGTTTTCGGTGAGAATTCTTTGCTTCTCCTTATCCTCATTGGTTAGAATGGCCCTAAGAAATGATTGAAAGAAAAACTTAAACTTGTTACAGGCATCTATTTCGGGTTGTAGCCAAGGTTTACTAGTATCCTTCACATTCTCGGTGAAGGTTTCAAAAGACTTTCTAGGGGAGAGTCCCTTTTTATCCTTTTCAATCGCTTTAGAAGGGTCACCGGCCCATTTGATGTTCTTAATGGTAGGCTCGCGAAACCACATGAGGTAATTGGTATCATCCAGCATATGAAAATTGATACCTGGGAATTTTTCCGCCACCGAGCCCAAACCTTTGTTTTGACGGGGAAACGTAGAGGTTATCACCTTTCCGTCACTTTGTATATCAAATAGAACTTCCGATATCAGTCGAATATCCTCTTCGGTGGGTGTTTCACCGTTACTATAAACTTTTCCATCGATGCAGGCCGAAAAGCCACTACCATTACATAGTTGATAGATAGCATCATCCTGAAAAAGCGATGTTAATGAGTCTCGTTTAAATTCTAGACTTTTAGAGGATAGCTTATCTACATATTCATTCGCTTTCTTGGCAACTTCATACTGCTCATTTAAAATTCTAACATCAATCTGTGAAGTAATAAAGTACCCATAGAGCTTTACCGCATTTCTGGTTTCTTGGCTTAAAAATTTGGTCGAATAATGATGGCACGCCACCAGGCCCCAAAGTTTACCTTTATGTATCAAGGAAACCGTGAGGGTGGCCCCTACCCCCATGTTCTTTAAATATTCTACATGTATGGGGGAAACGCTTCTTAAAACTGACAAGCTTAAGTCTAGCGTATCTACTTTGCTTTCTACATAAGTGTAAAGTTTAGCAGGCACATAGTCGATGTTGCCAATGATACGCAACAAATTCTTGATATATAAGGCCCTGGCCTGTGGGGGAATATCTGTATGCGGATAATGTAGCCCTAAAAAGGGTTCTAAGTGCTCTTCCCTGACCTCGGCATAGACTTCACCATTATACTCATGGTCAAACTTATAGATCATCACTCGGTCGTAACCGGTGATATTCTTGATGGCAGTAGCGACCGATTGGCTTAATTCTTTAAGACTGTTGGTGTCTTCAATAGAGCTCAATAATCTTTTGCTCGATTCAAAAAGGTTGCCTTCTTCGTTTAACGGAACCTTATTAGGTTCTGCCTCGAAGATTATGTTTTCTTGACTCTTATGAATCGTAAGGGCGTAGGATTGATCGTTGTAAGTAAGAAAGACTGTTTTCTTTTCTAGAGAGTTGCTTTTGAATTCTCGTAACGTCTCTTTAAAATCTTTCCCAAGAATGTCATCAATTCTTTTTCCTAAGATTTCATTGTATCTATAATCGAGAAATTGAGAGATGTTTTCGCTACAGACATTAATAATCTCCTTATCCGCATCTATAGAAATTAAAAATCCATGAGGTTGTATCAATCCGGGGATGTGTATCGCCTCATCTTCACAATTTTCAAGATTGACCACATCCCTATTAACAATATCCTTTATCTTCATTAATCTATATAGCCAGCTTATTCAGTAAAAAGTCGTTTGGTGGGGCAGTATCGGTATTAAAATCTAGCGAAAGAGCTTTGCTTATTAATTTGATAACATCTCTAAAACTGCTCGGTTTAACGGCATAATAATTGGCGCCTAACTTCTTACTCTTTTCAATATTTTGCTTATCGGCACTAGTGGAATACATAATGACCGGGGTTGTAGCGACTAAACTATTCGATCTAATGTCTTCTAAATGCTCAAAACCTGACTTGGCCGGCATATTCAAATCCATAAAAACGACGCTATTGTTCGCTGCGGTTTGGCTAATGACCTCTAAAAGATTTTCACCATTTTTTACAAGATGAAGATTTATCTTGACGGCCTCATCACCTGATAAGGAGTAAACGGCCTCTTCAAAAAACATTAAATCATCTTCATCATCATCTGCATAGAAGATCGAATATTCTTTCATTTTAATTTAAGCAGTATGTTAAATTTAAAACCATTGCCAATCTCTGAAGGATTAGCATCAATAAGATGCCTGTAAAATACTAAAATTTTGTTAAATATCCACAAGGGGATACACGCGCCCAACTTACTGAAAGTCAAAATATTTGAAAAACAGAAAGCTTCTTTGGGTTAAATAAAATCTCATCAAAAGGTCAAATTCCGTCCCTTCCTATCGCATGGAAAGCCCTATTCGGAAAGGTCTTTCGATTTTCTACATTCTTAAAGACTTAGTTGATTAATGGTGCTAAGATAAATGAACTTTTGAGATTCCAACACTCAACCAAACTGACTAATCCAAATAAAAAAAGCCCCTGATTTAGGGGCTTTACAATTTACTCAGCGGAGGAAGAGGGATTCGAACCCCCGGAGGTGTGACCCTCAACAGTTTTCAAGACTGCCGCATTCGACCACTCTGCCATTCCTCCTTAAGCGGGTGCAAATATAAAAACCTTTTTCTGTTCATTAAAGTAAAAATTGAAATTTATTCTCACTTAAGTTTTATGGCCTACCATAAAAGCAATAAAAACGGTGCTTTTCATTAAATTGCCAACATGCAGCAACCACTGGTCAGTATACTGATTCCCTTCAAGAACACCGCGCCATTTTTAAAGGAATGTATTGAATCGATCATTCAACAGACTTATACAAATTGGCAGGTTTTAGCGGTCAATGACCATTCCGAAGACCGCAGCCTTCAACTTGTTTCAGATATGGCTAAAAAAGATGATAGAATTTTGGTTTTCGAAAACAGGGGAAAGGGTATTATTTCTGCGCTTCAAACTGCTTATCAACAAAGTAGCGGAGACTTAATCACCCGTATGGACTCTGATGATGTAATGGTGAAAACCAAATTAGAGGTTCTCGTTACCTCTCTACTTAAAAATGGTAAAGGCCATATAGCCGTAGGCCAAGTAAAATACTTTTCACATCGTGGTATCAGTAATGGTTATGAGCGTTATGAGCAATGGTTGAACCATTTAACATCTAAAGGTTCTAACTATACTGAAATATATAAAGAATGCGTAATACCTTCCCCTTGTTGGATGACTTACCGCGATGACCTGAACGCATGTCAAGCTTTTGAACCCGACCGCTACCCTGAAGATTATGACCTTACTTTTCGTTTCTATCAGAATGGTCTTTCGTGCATACCATGCGATACCGTATTACACCACTGGCGAGACTACGATACCCGTACCTCTAGAACCAGTGAACACTACGCCCAAAATTATTTCTTGAACATCAAACTTTTTTATTTTTTAAAAATCGATAGAAAACCGAATCGGGTGTTGACCGTTTGGGGAGCGGGGAAAAAAGGAAAGGAGATCGCCAGAGGACTTAAAAAAAGAGGAATTGATTTTTTTTGGTTGTGCGATAACCCAAAAAAAATCGGTAAGAAAATCTATGGCATAAAAATGCATCATTTTTCAATTTTAAAAGACCTTAGATTACCGCAAAGTATTATTACCGTAGCAAATGAAGAATCACAATCTGTCATTCGAGATTACCTTACCCGATTAGGTCACCTACCAATGAAAGATTTCTTCTTTTTCTGTTAAGGGGCCATCATGCAATTCTCCTCCTTTTTTAATTATCTTTGTGCACTCAATTCAGGACATGCAGTTTAAACATCCAGAACTTCTTTGGGCGCTATTCTTACTCCTGATTCCTATTTTCATTCATCTTTTTCAGCTCAGAAGGTTTCAGAAAACTCCTTTTACCAATGTCAAACTTTTAAAAAAGGTAGTAGTTGAATCGAGGCGTAGCCAAACTTTAAAAAAATGGCTGCTTCTGCTCACAAGATTATCTTTGTTGGCCGCATTGGTTATTGCTTTTGCCCAACCTTTTTTTGCATCAAAAGTCGCGTTAAAAGAGAAAGAAACCATTATCTACTTAGATAATTCGTTCAGCATGCAACTGAAGAATAACGGTGCGTCCCTTCTACAAAACGCGGTTCAGCAGTTGCTGAAAGTGCTGCCCAAAAATGAGCGAATCACTATTTTTACCAATGACCGAACGTTTAGAAATGTACTTCTGCAAGACTTTCAAAACCAACTTTTAGAAATCAATTTTACCGACGAACAACTAACCCTAAATCAAATACAGTTTAAGGGAGAGACTTTATTCTCTGAAAATAGCGATACCGATAAAAATTTGGTGATTGTTTCAGACTTTCAAAGGTCATTACAATTTAATGGGTCGGATTCTCTAAGTACCGTTAAAAAGCATTTGGTTCAACTTTCAGGTGATTCAAAAAATAATGTCTCAGTAGATTCCGCCTATATAAAGACCAATGATGAAAATCATTTAGATTTAAACGTATTGTTGTCGGCAAAGGAAGAGCTTGAAAGCATACCGGTTTCCCTTTATAACGATACCATCTTGACAGCAAAAAGCTCAGCGAAGTTTGATGAGAACTTAAGCGGTAGCATACAGTTTACAATTACTAATTTTGAAGAGTTTAAGGGAAAGATTCAGATCACCGATAACGCGCTGGATTATGATAACCAGTTGTATTTTTCAATTGGTGAACGCCAAAAAATAAAAGTATTAGCTGTAAGTGATGCGGATGACAGTTTTCTGAAAAGACTTTTTTCAGATGATGAGTTTGAGCTCACAGCCGTTTCGATAAACCAATTGAACTACAGCGATATTTCCCGACAGAACTTTATAATTTTCAACGAATTAACATCGATACCCTCACCTTTGGTCTCTAGCATCAAAGAGTTTACAAATGACGGAGGACACTTGTTGGTCATACCTCCTATTGAAATCGATTTACAATCCTATCAAGTGCTCACCTCACAATTTTACGGTACGGCGTTTGGCGAGAAGAACGCCTCTGAAAAAAATATTACACAGATTAATTTTGCCCATCCGTTATACCAAAACGTATTTGACAAAAAAGTAGATAATTTTCAGTATCCGAAGACTTCCTCTCAATATACTTTAAAATCGGCCGCCCCTTCCATTTTACGTTTTCAAGACCGCACCCCCTTTCTGATAGGAGACAATAACTTTTATGCATTCTCGGCCCCCTTATCCTCAGAAAATTCAAATTTCAAGAATTCACCATTGATAGTTCCTACCTTTTACAACATGGCCATCAACAGCTTAAAATCTCCTGAACTATACAACCAATTGAGAAAAGATGTATTTGTTGATGTGCCCATTTCTTTAGAACAAGATGGTATTTTAAAAGTGGTTAAAGGTGAAATTGAGTATATACCCCAACAACAATCGATGGCTCAAAAGGTACATATGGTGTTTAATGATGAATTAAACGAAGATGGTATTTACAGCATTGATTATCAAAATAAATCGTTAGGCCTCTTAAGTTTCAATTACGATAGAAAAGAGAGCATGCTAGAATACTTGCACCCAGAAGAACTAGAATCGACCAGTTTAGATACCTCGATTACCTCATTGTTTGAAACCTTCGAAAAAGACAATCGCGTAACCGAGCTTTGGAAATGGTTTGTTATTTTAGCGCTGTTATTTCTAATGGTTGAAATACTCATTCAAAAATTTCTTAAATGAACATCCTTTTAAAATCGGCCATAATTATTGATCAAACCCAAAAGGACCTTCATTTAAAAAAACGAGACATTTGGATCAAGAATGGAAAGATAGCTAAAATTGCCTCTAAAATAGAAGCAGAATCAAGTACGAAGGTTATTCAACTTGAAAATTTGCATGTATCCATCGGGTGGTTCGATAGTAGTGTGAGCTTTGGTGAACCAGGCTTTGAGGATAGGGAAACCATCGAAAATGGCTTGCTCACCGCCTCCAAAAGCGGATTTACGCAAATAGTTCTCAACCCGAACGTACAACCCGTTCCTGATTCTAATTCCGATATTGTTTTTCTAAAAAATGCATCAAAAGATGCAGCTACTGAACTATATCCTTTAGGCACCATGACCATGAAGGCAGAGGGCAATGACCTTGCAGAGCTTTATGACATGAAAAATGCCGGAGCCGTCGGGTTTTACGATTTTAAAAGTCCGGTAGATAATGGCAATCTGCTAAAAATTGCATTGCAATACACGCAGAATTTCAAGGGTCTTGTCTATTCTTTTCCAATGGATAAAAAGATTGCTGGCAAGGGCATCGTAAACGAGGGAGAAGTTTCTACCAAGCTTGGTTTAAAAGGTATCCCTTCATTGGCTGAAGAACTACAAATCATACGAGATTTGTTTATTCTTGAATATGCTGGGGGAAGGCTTCATATACCCACCATTTCAACTTCCAATTCGGTAAAGCTTATTGCAGATGCCAAAAAGAAAGGGCTTAATGTAACTTGTAGCGTAGCGATTCACAACTTGTTTTTCACTGATTCGTGTTTAGAAGAGTTTGATTCCCTTTTTAAAGTACTTCCACCCTTACGAACGGAGAAAGACACCAAAGCGCTTATGAAAGGTTTAAAGGATGGCACCATCGATTTTGTGACCAGTGACCATACGCCTCTAAATATTGAAGAAAAGAGAGTGGAATTTGATAATGCCGAATACGGAAGTCTTGGGCTAGAAAGTTCTTTTGGTGTAATGAATAAACTTTTTGGTACCGAGACCGCTATTGAACTGTTATCAAAAGGTCGGGAAGTTTATGGTTTAGATATACCTGAACTGAAGGAAGGTGAAAAAGCCAACCTTACCATTTTCAATCCTGAGAAAAAGTTTACACCTGCCGAAGAGAATCTTTCATCAACCTCTAAGAACAGCATGTATCTAGGCAAATCGCTAAAAGGGATTGTTTATGGTACAATCAATAACGGAAAAGCGGTGTTAAATTAAACTAATATTGAGCTCGATTTATAAACCAAAATCAACCTAATTATGGACCAATTTACAGTTAAGGAAGGTAAAACTATAGCTATAATCAGTTATATTACTTTTATTGGGCTGATAGTAGCTGTCATCATGAACAACAGTAAGAACAACGCTTTTGCCCAATTTCACATAGGGCAATCGTTCAGAATAGTAATAGCAAGTCTTGCCAATTCGGTGCTATCATGGTTTTTACCATCTTCATTAATGATGATTTCAACCATCATCAGTCTTCTAATTTTGGTACTCATTATTCTAGGTATCGTAAATGCAGTGAACGGCAAAGCAGAACCGCTACCTGTTATAGGTACTATAGGTGATTAATTTTACTGTTTATATTTTAATATTCCTTATTCGTATTAAAGGAAGCTTTAAAGATTATTTATGAGTACTGTTAAAGATGGTAAGACTGCTGCCATAATTGCCTATTTTACGATTGTAGGGGCATTGATTGCCATAAGCATGAATGCCGAACCAAAGAATGATTTCGCAAGATTTCACACCAGACAAGCATTTGGTCTTCACCTTCTATTTATTGCTTTCGGAATTCTTTCCAGTAATTGGGGAAATATCTATTCTTTCTTTGGTCTCATGTTGTCTTATACCATATTATGGTTTTACGGTTTCTTTGGCGCATTGGCAGAAAAGAAGCAATCGATACCCGTATTAGGCCCCTATTTTCAAAAATGGTTTACCTTTATCGGCTAACTTTTTTAGCAATTACCGTGTAATCAATTCTCCCCGACCAAAATGACCACAGCACCACTATCATTAGAACACATCATAAAACCTTCTTCTATATCGGAAGGAAAAGCACCTGTTTTGTTTATGTTTCACGGGTATGGAAGTAATGAAGAAGACCTTTATTCCTTTGCCCCGGAATTACCTGAGGAACTCTGCATTATATCGGTACGGGCACCTTATACCCTAGAACCCTTCGGATACGCTTGGTATGCCATCAATTTTGATGCGGTTCAAGGCAAATGGAGTGACGATTCGCAGGCTAGAGAATCAAGGGAAAAGATAATCGCTTTCATCGACGAGGCCTGTAAAACCTACGGTTTAGATGAGAAAAGAGTCACTTTGTTAGGTTTTAGCCAAGGAACCATCCTCAGCTATGCCGTTGCACTTTCATATCCTGAAAAAATTAAGAATGTTATTGCCCTAAGCGGCTATATCAATGAGGCCATTATTGCTGAGAATTATACAGAAAAAGAGCATCAAAATCTAAAGATATATGCCTCACATGGTCAAGTAGACCAAGTAATCCCGCCTGAATGGGCCCAAAGAGCACCTGAGTTTCTTTCTAAATTAGATATTGAACATATTTATGAAGAATTTCCGGTAGGTCACGGGGTATCACCACAGAATTTTTACTCTTTTAAAAAGTGGCTTTCGGATAAGATTTAGAAAAAGGAATAGAGGTTGACTAAGTTTTAATTGCTACGGGTATATAGCAAATGATCAAGGGTAGTAAAATCGACTCCTAAATCATCTTTCAATTCATATTTTATCAAAAGCTCGCCCCAATATTTTCCATCGGAAAAATCGGTGATTATCCACTTATGGTTCAGCACCTTGATTTTATTAATTTTAAAATCACTTTCCATTCCCTCATAGGGCACCAAAGGGTTATCGCCCTTTGTTTCATTGGTTTCCAATAACTTGTCGGAAATATAACGAGAAGGATCATTCATTTGTAAATGGTCATAATAAGCCAAGGCATCATCATTGTTCTCTAAAGAGAAATACTGCATTTCAAGAACCTTTAATTGTAAGGCCTGTACCGAATCTTGTAATTGTGTAACATCAGCATTCAATTTTATGATTTGGTCATCTTTAGCCTTCGCCATTTTACCACTACTCACAAAAAGATAAAGGCATATTAGTGAAACGAATACGAATAGATAAAGAAAGATTTTACTTTTCATGGTAAATAAACTTGAATTATATTTTTCAGATGTTCAATATTAAATTGTCATAGGCAAGGTGCACCCCTTTTGGCAATTTTTTCTCAACTTCTTCATGAAAACCCAATAGGTGGCTAATGTGGGTGAGATAAGCCTTTTCGGGTTTTATATCCTCAATAAAGCTTAAGGCCTCCTCTAAATTAAAATGTGAATGATGGGCTTCTTCCCGAAGGGCGTTTACAACTACTATCCTACTTCCCATTATTTTGCTTTTTTCCTCCTCTGAAATAGTCTTTACATCGGTTAGATAGGTGAAATCGCCAAAACGAAAACCAAAAACCTGAACCCGATTATGATTGGCCTCAATCGGTACTACCGAAAGGTCTCCTAATAGAAACGGCTCATTCTTTTCGATAGTATTTACCGCTACGGCAGGAGCTCCAGGGTAACGGTTGGCATCGGTAAAAATATAATCAAAACGCCGCCGCAGCGAATCGGCTACTCGTTGGTGGGCGTAAATGGGAATATCGCCTTGTCTAAAAAAAAAAGGGCGTATATCGTCGAGACCCGCAGTATGGTCAGAATGTTCGTGGGTAAATAGAATTCCGTCAATTCTCGAAACATCATGGGTAAGCATTTGCTGTCGAAAATCAGGTCCGCAATCAATCACATAATTGTACTTGCCCCAACAGACCATAACGGAAACCCTAAGTCTATTATCTTTAGGGTCAGAACTTAAGCAAACAGGGTGTTTACTGCCAATAATAGGTATGCCTTGCGAAGTGCCCGTACCCAAAAAAGTGATTTTCATTGGCTCTTTCATGTGCACTCAAATTTATAACTAAATAATTTAATAGGTGACCCGAACTTATTAACTTTGTTTTCATCAAAATCGTGAAAATGGCTTCAGTTCTAAAAAGGGACTCCACCTTTGAAAACATCCCATCCATTAAGGCTAAAACTCTGAGAATCAACCTAAATCCGGATATTTATGGCACTTTTGCCGAAATCGGTGCAGGTCAAGAAACAGCCAGACATTTTTTTAGGGCCGGAGGGGCTTCTGGAACCATTGCCAAGGCAATGAGTGCCTATGACAAAGATTTTAGCGATGCCGTTTACGGTATAGAAGAAGATGGGCGTTATGTAACACAATCAAGATTAAAGAAGATGCTTTCGCATGAGATGCGGTTAATGGAGGAACGTATTAGCCGAGAAAGGCATCCTGACCGATTGTTTTTTGCATATGCCAACACGGTGGCAACCATAGACTTCTCAAAACGATACAAAGGCCATGGTTGGGTGGGTATACGATTTCAATTAGACCCTACGCAAAAAGAGTTTGACGAAATTGTACTGCACATTCGATTTAAACAAAACGAAGCACGTCTACAGCAAGAAACACTGGGCATGCTGGGTGTTAACTTGATTTATGGTGCCTTTTACAAGTATCATAAACCTCGTAAAATGCTGAAATATCTGTATGACCATATCGATAAGGATACAGTCGAAATAGATATGATCAACTTTTCAGGGCCTAATTTTAAAGATGTAGATAACCGTTTAATGAGTTTGCAACTCATTCGAAACGATATGACCGATGCGGTAATGTTCGGCCCAGATGGTAACAACCTATTGCCTGCCGCAATTCTTTACAAAAAAAATATCTTGGCGTTAAGAGGTAGTTTTAGACCGGTGACCAAGGTTAATATGGATATGTTCCATAAATCACACGATATTTTTATTCGTGATCCTGCCGTTGACCAAGATAATACCATGGTCATTTTTGAGATTACCCTCTCGAATCTAAAAGCAGCGGGCGAAATAGACGAGCAAGACTTTATGGATCGGGCCGAATTATTGTGTGCCCTTGGCCATACCGTAATGATATCGAAATTTCAAGAATATTATAAGTTGGTCGAATACCTTAATAACTATACTAAGGCCAAAATTGGTCTTACCATGGGTGTGAACAACTTGGTAGATATTTTTGATGAAAAATACTATCGTCATTTAAGTGGTGGTATTCTCGAGGCTTTCGGAAAGCTGTTCTTTAAAGAGCTTCAAGTTTATCTCTACCCGATGAAGAATGCGGAAACAGGTCAAATTATGACCAGCAACAACGTCAAGGTACATCCACGGATGAAAGAACTCTACAAATTCTTTAAGTACAACGGTAAGGTGATGGATATTATAGATTACGATCCTGAAATTATGCATATTTTTTCTAGGGATGTACTTAAGAAAATCATCAATAATGAAGAAGGTTGGGAAGAGATGCTACCTAAGGGTATCGCCGAAACCATTAAGGATAAAAATCTCTTTACCAGAAAAATATTGAAAGGCGAAGAAGATAATGTCTAATTAGACAAATCAGGTAAAAACAAAAAAGCCGAACCATTTAAGGTTCGGCTTTTTTGTTCATGCTTCTTTTACGAATCAATCTAATAATTGGGCCGCATGGTCTTTGGTCTTTACCTTATCGATGACCCTCTCCACTACTCCATCTTCATCTATAAGAAAAGTGGTTCTAAGAATTCCTTCAAATTCCCTACCCATAAACTTTTTAGGCCCCCAAACGCCAAAGGCATCGATTACCGTATGGTCTTCATCTGATAAAAGAGGAAATGGCAGCTCATACTTATTTTTAAAATTGGTCTGCTTTCTAGCAGAATCTTCACTTACCCCTAAAAGCTCGTAGCCCGCTGCTTTTAAAGAGTTATAATTATCGCGAAGATTACAGGCTTCGGCTGTACAACCGGGTGTATTGGCCCTAGGGTAGAAAAACACTATCAGTTTTTTTCCTTGAAAATCGGATAATTTGATAATCGTACCGTCTTGGTCTTTTGATATAAAATCAGGAACCTGATCACCTACTTTCAACATAGTCATTCTTATTTTTGAGTTACCTTCGCACCGCGAATAAATTTCAACGAAACTAAGTAAAAATGACCAAAGCCGAAAAGGTTGAGTTTGTAATAAATACGCTTCAAAAATTATATCCTGAAATACCTATTCCCTTAGACCATAAAGACCCCTATACATTATTGGTAGCCGTACTCATGTCTGCCCAAAGTACCGATGTAAGGGTCAATCAAATTACCCCTTTGCTTTTTGCAAGGGCAGATAACCCGTACGATATGATTAAACTTTCGGTAGATGAAATTCGGGAAATCATTAAGCCCGTAGGGCTTTCACCTATGAAATCGAAAGGTATTCACGGGCTTTCGCAAATTTTGGTCGATAAATACGATGGTGAAGTGCCACAAGATATCTCATTGCTTGAAGAACTGCCGGCTGTGGGCCACAAAACGGCCAGCGTAGTGGTCTCGCAAGCTTTTGGGATTCCTGCATTTCCGGTAGATACTCATATACATAGGCTAATGTACCGATGGGGATTTTCAAATGGGAAAAATGTGGTTCAGACTGAAAGAGATGCCAAAAGACTTTTTCCTGAGGAAATATGGAATGACTTACACTTACAGATTATTTGGTACGGTAGACAATACTCACCGGCCAGAGGTTGGAACCTAGATCAAGATATCATTACCAAAACAATTGGTAGAAAATCAGTTCTCAAAGAATATTTAAAATCAAAAAAGCCCCGTTAAATGGGGCTTTTTGTAATTAATTTAAACTGTTTTCAAATCGGAGGTTTCTAAATTCCGTTACATGAAACTGTTTGGAGAAATCCAATAAAAATCGAATTGTCTCAGCACTAGTTTTTACGAATTTACCTTTTTCAAGGTTTTCAGAGTAGATTTTTTCCATATCAGTAGCATAGTTATACAAGGATAACGCCGCTACATATGAAATATTGTTGTAAACCGGTCTCTAATTATTAATTTGTTAGAACAATGTTGTTCTTTTCAATGATTTTTCTAAGGTTGATAAGGGCATATCGCATTCTTCCTAAAGCAGTATTAATACTAACCCCAGTGTTTTCAGAGATTTCTTTGAAGCTCATATCTCTGTAGATTCTCATGATCAAAACTTCTTTTTGGTCATCTGGTAATTCTTCTACCAAATGTCTAAGGTCGCTATCGATTTGATCCTTGATCAATTGCTTTTCAGCATTCAACTTCTCATCACCGATTACCGAAAAGATATTGAAATCTTCGTTTCCTTCGAACATTGGCATTCTTTTGTTCTTTCTGAAATGGTCGATGATCAAGTTATGGGCAATTCTCATTACCCAAGGCAAAAATTTACCTTCTTCACTGTAGTTGCCTTTTTTCAAGGTACGTATTACCTTAATAAAGGTATCTTGAAAAATGTCTTCGGTAATGTCTTTGTCCAATACCTTGGAATAGATGAAGCTTGTAATTCTTTGGTTGTGCCTGTTGATTAGAATTTCCAAGGCTTTTTCATCTCCGGCGATGTAATCTCTAACTAATACTGAGTCTTCGGTCTGTAGGTTCATGCGTGCAGTTTTTAAGATTTGAGGCAATCATTTTGATTGCTTTACGGTCATTAGTTTATATTTCAATTAATCTATTGGGGGATAGCTTGTTTTAATTCTGATATAAAACTAGAAAGATTGACCCTCGCACAAAAAACATTGTTGTCAAACTGCCAGATTCTGATGTGAAACCCTACATTTTCTGTTTTCTATAAAATAAATGTGAAATACGTGCGTTGAAAATCGCCAAAACTACTGATATTAAGCACTCAACAACTAACAGAGAGAGGCTTTATAAGGCTCAGAATAGCGGTTTAGGCGGTTGTATGCAGGTAAATTAGTGTGGTGAAAACTAAAAAAGGTCTTGAATCGTTGATTCAAGACCTTTTTCTATTGGTTACCTTTAATATCAATTCATGTTCGACTCGAACTTGATTCCTTTTGCTTCGGTAAACTTCAATGATTTAGAATAATCTAACAAAAACTTTACGGTTGAAGCGCTAGCCTTTACTTGTTTTATTCCTTTTTGTTCAGCAGAGTAAATTTTTTCCATATCTAATATCCGTATTGTTATAGTACTCTAACGCCACGAATATAAATTTAATGAAACCGTTCGACCTATGGCACATTAAATCGTTAAAAGAATATCGTTCTGTTCAATTATCTTACGAAGGTTGATCAAAGCGTATCGCATTCTTCCCAAAGCTGTATTGATGCTAACACCTGTATTCTCTGAAATTTCTTTGAAACTCATATCCTTATATATACGCATCACCAAGACTTCTCTTTGGTCGGCTGGTAGTTCATTGATCAACTTGCCCAAATCGGTGTCAATTTGGTCTTTTATTATTTGATGCTCGGCATTCAGCTTCTCATCACTAATGAGCGAGAAAATATCAAAAGTGTCGGCACCATCGAACATAGGCATTCTGCTACTTTTACGAAAATGATCGATTATTAGATTGTGTGCAATGCGCATCACCCAAGGCAAGAATTTACCTTCTTCATTATAAGTACCCCTTCTCAAAGTTCGAATAACTTTAATAAAGGTATCTTGAAATATATCTTCGGTAATATCGCGACTATTGACTTTTGAATAAATAAAACTACTCAGTCGCTGATTGTGTTTTTCGATAAGGGCCTCAAGCGCTTTTTCATCGCCTGCCACATATCTTTTAATAAGAAGGGAATCGTCAAGTTGTACATCCATAGCTATTACTTTTTATTAAAAACGCACACCTATCTTTTTCAAAAGGCGCGGTAGAAACTCGTTTTAAACTGTAAAAAGTAATTTTATGCTATAGGCTTCTTAACATTTTGTTAGGCTCAAATATAGAAAAAATTAAATGGTTCATAAAAAAATCTTTATAAGAGCACATTGTGGTAATACCTAATACCGTGCCACATTTTTATTGACGGCTTCATTGTATCTTTGCAGTACATATATGAAAAAGACAGTGAATTTAGAGGTAAACCCCAAAGAGAATATCATTATAAAAGGTGCTAAACTGCACAATCTGAAAGATATTAATGTCGTCATACCACGAAATAAATTGGTAGTGATCACAGGCCTATCAGGCTCCGGTAAGTCTAGTTTGGCTTTCGATACACTTTATGCAGAAGGTCAACGAAGGTATGTAGAAAGTCTTTCTTCGTATGCCAGACAATTCTTGGGAAAACTAGATAAACCGAAGGTTGATTATATTAAAGGTATAGCACCCGCAATTGCCATTGAGCAAAAAGTAAATTCTACCAATCCTCGGTCTACAGTGGGTACCACTACTGAAATATATGATTATCTCAAATTGCTATATGCAAGAATAGGCAGAACCTTTTCGCCAATTTCTGGAAAAGAGGTAAAAAAAGACACCGTAACCGACGTTGTTAAACATGTAAAGAGCCAAGAAGTAGGTAAAAAGCTTTTGTTGTTGGCACCCTTAAAAATCGACGAGAAGCGCGATGTTGAGAAATCATTACAATTGTTGTCGAAACAAGGGTATGCCCGTATCAAACATGGTGGACAAGTGTATCGAATTGATAATGCCCCCTCCGATATTGGTCGAGAATTTGAATTGGTCGTAGACCGAATTATAGTCAAAGATGACGAAGACTTTTATAATCGATTAGCTAATGCCGTAGATACGGCCTTCTTCGAGGGCAAAGGGGAATGTATCGTCGAGGAAATGAAAACCGGTCATACCTCTAATTTTAGCAATCGATTTGAGTTGGACGGAATGTCATTTTTAGAACCAAACGTTCATCTTTTCAGTTTCAATAACCCTTACGGAGCCTGCCCAAAGTGCGAGGGCTATGGTGATGTGATTGGTATTGACGAAGATTTGGTTGTACCTAATACAGCACTGTCTGTATATGATAATGCCGTTTCTCCCTGGAGAGGTGAAAGCATGGGTTGGTACCGTGACCAACTGGTCAATTCAGCCTACAAATTTGATTTTCCTATTCATAAACCGTGGTTTGAACTAAGCGATGATCAAAAAGACTTAGTGTGGAATGGAAACGCCCATTTTATCGGCATTCACAAGTTCTTTGAAACGCTGGAGGAAAAAAGTTATAAGATACAGAACCGGGTCATGCTCTCCCGTTATCGAGGTAAGACCAGATGCGATGTTTGCAAGGGTAAAAGGCTTCGTAAAGAAACCGACTATGTAAAGGTCGGTGGAAAGAATATATCTGATTTGGTAGAGCTTCCGATCAAAAAGCTCATACCCTTTTTCGAGCAACTCGAACTGGACAAACATGATCAACAAATAGCCTCTCGCCTTTTGAAGGAAATCACGAGCAGACTTGGTTTTCTATATAAAGTAGGTCTTAGCTATCTCACACTTAACAGGAAATCGAATACCCTTTCGGGAGGTGAAAGTCAAAGAATCAATTTGGCCACCTCGCTCGGCAGTAGTCTCGTTGGAAGCATGTACATATTGGATGAACCAAGTATTGGTCTACATCCTAAAGATACCGAAAACTTAATTGAAGTTTTGCAATCTTTACGAGACTTGGGTAACACGGTTATCGTAGTAGAACATGATGAAGATATCATGAAAGCGGCCGATGAAGTTATCGATATAGGCCCAGAAGCGGGCACCCATGGTGGTGAGGTGGTTGCTTACGGCCCTTTAACTGAAGTTTTAAAGTCAAACTCGTTAACGGCAAGTTACCTGAATGGTTCAAAAGCAATCGATATACCAAAAACAAGAAGAAGATCGAAAGAATTTATTTCAATTATTGGGGCGAGAGAGAACAACCTTAAGAATATTGATGTAACCTTTCCTCTAAACATGCTTACGGTTATCACTGGCGTTTCAGGTAGCGGAAAAAGTACCCTGGTAAAAAAGTTATTGTATCCTATTATTTTGAAGGAAGTAGGTGGCTATGGTGAAAAAGCAGGACAATATTCTAAGGTGGAAGGAAAGTACAAGCATATAAAACATGTGGAGTTTGTCGATCAAAACCCCATAGGTCGGTCCTCACGATCCAATCCGGTTACTTACATCAAGGCGTACGATGATATTCGTAATCTTTTCGCTTCTCAAAAACTGAGTAAAATAAGAGGTTATCAGGCAAAACACTTTTCTTTCAACGTTGATGGAGGACGATGTGAGAAATGCAAGGGCGAAGGTGAGATTACTGTTGAAATGCAATTTATGGCCGATGTTCACCTAGAGTGTGATACATGCGGTGGTAAGCGGTTCAAAAAAGAAATCTTAGAAGTTAAATTTGAAGATGCCAATATCGATGATGTTTTAAACATGACCATTGATGATGCCATTGCCTTTTTTGAGAGTCATAGAGAGAAAAAAATCGTCTCGAAGCTAAAACCTTTACAAGATGTGGGCTTGGGTTACGTTACATTGGGCCAATCATCTTCAACGCTCTCGGGTGGAGAGGCGCAACGAATCAAACTGGCTTCTTTCTTGGTAAAAGGAACTACCAAGGATAAGGCACTCTTTATTTTTGACGAACCAACTACAGGTCTTCACTTTCATGATATAAAAAAGCTGCTCAAATCATTTGACGCCTTAATTGAAAAGGGGCATTCGGTAATTGTCATCGAGCATAATATAGAATTAATCAAATGTGCCGACCATATTATTGATCTTGGTCCTGAAGGTGGCGAAAACGGCGGAAACCTTTTAGCAACAGGAACCCCCGAAGAAATCATAAACAATAAGAATTCGTTCACAGGTAAATATTTAGCAGAAAAACTATAACACCAGATATAAGTTGATTTAAAATAATAGTTGTTGGTGATCATCCACTTCACTTGACAACTATTATTTTATGTTCTTTTTGACCAATATCACCGCCACCTCCTTCACATAATTCTCACTAAACTATTTTTAACTAATTGAATATCAATAGATAAAATTCTATTTTATTTTTTGGCACGCTGTTTGTTTTCTTTAAGGCGAATGTGAATAGTTGCATTCGGGAACTTAAAACCTTATATCATGAAAAAGTTAGTACTCTTTTTTTCGGCCTTAGTTATGGGTGCCTCCGGGGCCTTGGCCACTAGTACAGAAGATAAGGTTGCTGAACGCAATGCTTATAGAAACAACGACGCCTTTATTTTTGTTGAAAATGGCATTACGTTTTCGGTATATCCCGATGGTGAGTTTGATTTCTATATCGACCAGTATGTGACTGGAAGAAGAAACGGTGTAACCTTTAACTCTGGTTTTGACTATAACCCTTATGTTCAATATGACGACTACGGGGCGGTTATTCAAGTAGAGAATGTTCCAGTATTTTACGACTATTACGGCCGTGTAACACAAATCGGCGATGTTGACATTTCGTATAACAGTGGAAGAGTGCACCGCTTAGGAGGTATGTACGTTTATTATAACAGAAGAGGATTTTATGATTACCATACCGGTTATATCAATGTATACAACAGACGCTATATCTATAGACCCTTTCATGCGCTTTTTGTCAGACCAGCTATTGGCTTTTGCCTTGTTTTCAATAAGCCATACAGAAGATATTATAGTCCGGTAAGATACACCTATTACAAACCGTACAGATACAATCAAAGAAGGGCATACGCGCAAATCGGAAGGTCTCATAAATACAACCAAGTCAGAAAAGACAGGGCTAAAATCTATAGAAATGACCGTAGAGTAGCTGTCAGAAGTGCAGCCCCGAGAACAAGCCGTTTCGTTGCCAGTAATACTGGCGCTAGTAGAAGTGATCAACGAATCAGTAGAAACCAAAATGTTTCAAGAAGTAACCAAGGTCGTTCTGCTGACGTAAGAAAATCACAAGTCAACAGAAGTTCCAATACGGCAAGTAGAACTGTTAAAAGAAGTACTTCTACAACCCCTAATGGCAGATCGGTTTCTAGAAAATCAACAACGGTGACATCACCAAGAGGTAACACCGTTACCAAGCGAACAGTGACTAGAACCCCTGAACAAAGAACGGTCACCCGCAATTCGAAAAGCTATAATAACGCTTCGAGAAGTGCAAACAAAACAACTGTTAGGCAGAACAACGCCCGTTCAAGAGGTAACACGGCAGTAAGAAGTACAAGTTCAAAAAGAACTATAAGAAAAGCTAGCGATGCCAGAAGCAGTAGAACAAGTACTGCAAGAAGTTCGTCATCGAGAACTAGCAGAAGATATTAAAGATTGTTTTTAGGTTGGTTAGTTGTTTGCCCCCGCGGTAGAGAAATCTGCAGCGGGGGTTTTTATTTTTAAGTAGTATGTATAGAGAGCGATACTTTAACTGATTTACTGATAGGAGTTTTACTCTTATCGGCAAACTTGTTATACGGCACAAGAATATTAGTCTCAGGAAAATAAGCAGCCAAGTTCCCTGATGGAATATTATAAGGAACTACTATAAATTTTTTCGCAGTTCGTTTCTGACCATCATAAGAACTAGTGATATCAATTACATCACACTTCTGAAAGTTCTCATTCTTCATATCCGAGGGATTCATGAAGAGAACCCTGCGTTCATTGTAAACCCCGCGGTAGCGATCATCAAGCCCATAAACAGTAGTATTAAACTGGTCGTGAGAGCGTATGGTCATCAATAAATACTCTTTCTCCTCTAGATGATGCTCCGGTAAACTATTGATGGTGAGTTGGGCCTTTCCATTGGGTAGCATGCTAAAGTCAAGTTCCCGTACATTATTAGGTAAATAATAACCAATACCTTTAGATCGCTCAATAGTTTTTTCAAAACCTTTAGCCACCTGATCAATACTATCTCTAATAAGGTCATAGTTATCGGCCATTGCCAACCAATCTACCGAATGTTGACCTTTAAAATAAGTATCGGCCAATTCTGCAATTAGTTCGGGCTCACTTTTGATCAATTCTGATGCGGGTTTCAATAAGCCATGAGAACGTCTCACCCGGCCCATGCTATCTTCCATGGTGAGATAGCGCAGGGTACCCTTTTTCATATCTTTTTCAGACCTCCCAAAGGTGGGTAAAATTAGAGCGGTCTTTCCGGTCACGAGATGCGAACGATTCAATTTTGTACTGATTTGAACGGTTAAATCGCAATTGTGTAAAGCCTGTGCCGTGTACTCGGTATCATTAGCGGCCATCAAAAAATTACCTCCTAAGCAGATAAAAACTTGAGCCTTTCCCTCGTGCATTGATTTGATAGCGCCCACCGTATCTACGCCCTCATCTGTAGGCGCCTCAAAACCTAAATACTTTTTAACACGCTGGTTTAAAGCGTCATCAACGTAATGCATGATGCCCACACTTCGATCTCCCTGAACGTTGCTATGCCCTCTAACCGGGCATGTTCCCGCGTTTGGCTTGCCCATTGCTCCTTTTAAAAGCAAAAGATTGACAAACTCCCTAATATTCTCTACCCCGTTCTTATGTTGTGTTAGGCCCATGGCCCAACATACTACGATTTTCGATTTTTCAGAAAGCAACTGAACCACTTCTTCAACTTTTTCTAGACTAACCCCGCATTGGGATAGCAATTGCTCTTCTTCATATTTACCCAAATCCTGAATCAAGGCCTCGTATCCATCTACATATTCGGATATAAATTTATGATCGAAGACGTTTTTACGCTCGTCATCCAGTAAAACTAGCTTTTTGAGGATGAGCTTAACCAAGGGAATATCTTGATTAATTCTCACGGGCAAGTGAATGTCTGCCATTTGCTCACCGGAGCCTAGCAAACCTTTAATGTTCTGCGGATTTTTGAAATTGACGAGCCCAGCTTCCTCCAATGGATTGATACTAATGACCTTTCCCCCGTTCTCTTTGCACTTTTCCAATGCCGATAACATTCTTGGGTGGTTGGTACCGGGATTCTGTCCCGCAACGATGACCACCTCGGCACCATATAAATCTTCAAGTTTTACAGAGCCTTTTCCGATTCCCAAAGTTTCCGATAGCGCTACCCCACTCGATTCATGGCACATATTCGAACAGTCGGGCATATTGTTGGTCCCAAAGGCCCTAGCAAACATACCATACAGATAAGCAGCCTCATTGCTAGACCGACCCGAGGTATAAAATATGGCCTCATTAGGATCTTTCAACTTATGCAGTTCTTCGCTTATAAGTTCATAGGCTTCTTGCCAATCAATCGGTTCATAATAATCATTGCCGGGTTTCAAAACCAAAGGTTCGGTCAATCGGCCAAATTTGTTCAATTGATAATCGGTCAACTGCGATAGTTCTTGAACCGAGTTTTTTTTGAAAAACTCATTTCCGATTTTATGTTGGGTGGCCTCATCGGCCAGAGCTTTTGCTCCATTTTCACAATATTCAGCAAATGAGGAAGGTTTTTCAGGGTTCGGCCAAGCGCAACTTGGGCAGTCAAAACCATCTTCTTGGTTCATTTCCAGTAAAGCGCGCATGGATCTCACTATGCCCATTTCTTTGAAACCATGCCGTAGTGCCTCTTTAACACCCAATTTACCAGCTGCGTAGTTCATGGGCTCTTGTAATCGTAAATTTGTAAAATCTAAGGACCCTGTTAGCGAGACCTTTCTTTTGTAACCGTCATTTGCCATTTTGGAAGTAATAATTGCCTTGACCTACTTCAAGGCTTCGCTGTACTAACTTAGCCCTAATTTTTCAGACTAAAAATCGAAATGGCCACAACAAGGGAAAGGAGCTATATTCTTTTTTTATCAGGCACATTTTCGGCAGCTAAATGCAAGTCGACAAAAAAACATCTCGGTATATTCTTTCTCGATTCGTAATGACCCACTTTTCTTTCTTCTTTATAGATTACCGCCCCATCAGAATCAGCAACTTGAAAATATACTCCCGGCCCTCGAATTGTTCGTACCGGTGTTTCTACATTAATCAATGGCGACAAAAACGTCTTTTTATAATCGGCACTTCCATAATCAATTCTAAAATACCCCTTATCATTGGTCAAAGCCTTTCCTAAAAAATCATCATGAATCCAGTCGACATCCATAGCCGTAACTTCAAGACCCGAGACCTGGCTAGTGCCAGAACTTTCCAAAGTTATTTTTCCATAAATCGTCCAAGCATCAAACAATTTTCTGATTTGATACCAATCTTCAAAAGGAAAAGAATAGTTATAGCGATATATAAAGCAATCATCTGAAGACCTCCAAATAGGGTTTAATTTTCTGATAAAGACTTGAATAGGCTTGTGCTTGCCTTCTTTCTGTCGAGGCGCTTGTTTTAGCAGAATATCTATCGCAATGGGGGTATTTCTGTAGGTCTGTGGAAGATTAAAAGAATAGTTACCGAATTTGTCGGTTTGAGCAGTGCCTATTAGGCAATTTTTTTTAGCGGAAACTTCTTTTTCAGAAAGCAGCTTCAGCTCTTTGGTCGCACTATTGGAAGGAGGATCGCATTCTGGGCCAAGCTGATGGTATATTCGTACTTCGGCCTCCATAATGGGTTCCAAAATATCTCTAAATAAAGCAGCGCAAAAATTTCCCCTAATAAAATAGTCCATGCCTTACATTTTCTATTTAAAGTTACTACAAAACAATTATTTAGAAAACTACTTATCGGAAACAAACTTATTGGTATAGATTTGTTGCGGCTATCTCTTTAGTATAGAAAGTATTCTGGACAAAAGAGTATATAAATCTTCCGATATCTTGAACTTATATAAAAGCCCAACGAAAAGGGCGGTGATTAAAATACCTTTGAGTATGATATTGATTATAGCATGAAATGGAAAGTCAATAAAATAGAACCCGACACCTAGAACCATCGAAATAATGCCCACTTGCCAGGTCTCGGTCGTAAAAGGAAGCATCTTAAACTTCCATCTCACATAAGCTAATTTGAGCGTATTATAAATAAAAAGTGCAGAAAAACTGGCAATGGCGGCACCATCAAGACCATAGGCCGGTATGAGCCACAGATTCAGCAAAATAGTCAAAACGGCCAACAGAACACCGAACATAAGTATAGCCCTATAGTAGTCTGAATTATAAAGTATTGAATTATTGTTGCCTAATATGGAGTCGTAAACCTTAGCCAACCCCAGCCAGACAAATATCATATACCCATTTCTATAATCTTTAGGCATCATCGTATACATATCATCTAGATTCAAAAATATCAGGAGAAATAGAAGCGATGCAATGGCAAAAAGAGTCAACGAACTTTTTTTATACAAACGCTCCAATGAAGCCCAATCTTTATTGTTAAGCTGCTCGGCAGTTAACGGGTAAGTAATCTGATGCATAGATCTCGAGGGTACGGCGATTACCATTGCAATAAAACCCGCCACACTATAGTAGGCGACATTTTCAAGCTCAATGAATTGATTGATCATTACTTTATCGACCTCCAATAAAACAATCGCCACAGAACCTCCCAATATAATCAATGACGTATACACCATTATATTTCGAATGTTATGCGGAAACTCGAACGAAAGTTTAGGCATGTGTAGGCTATAGGCGTAAACCTTCATCACAATCATTCTTAATACATAAACCCCGACCATCGAATGAACAAAAAATTCAACCGTTATATATTCGAAGTGTAATAAAAGCAGCAGTACACTGACCGCCACACGAGAAAAGACTTCTTTCATAAAGTTACCGAACACCGACTTCATATGAACACGCGCCCAGCCATAGAATACCTCAAAATAGGCCATGGCCATACCAATCAGAAAAATATGCCATACGTAGTCCCTGACGATGGGGTTTTCCCTACTTAAAAAAGAACCTATGGCTTCATTGCCCACAAAAGTCAGAATAGCGATTGGCAACATGAGTACCAGCGGCAGTAATAGCATAAGGGTAAGAAATCCTTCTTTAACCTTATTGTTTTCAAAACTGCTGTAAAATTTGACTAAGGTATTAGGTACACCAAAAGCCAAAATCGGGTTGAGTACCGTCGCCGCCGAAAGAATTACTTGAATAAGCCCATAGTACTTAGGGCTCATAAAATTTAGGTACAAAACCAAAGTGTTCAAAGCCCCTATACCAAAACCGGCATAGGTAACTATTGAATTATTTAAAGATTGCCTAAAGACGATACCCATTTCTCAATGCTCTATAAGCTACTATTGGTCGTTTGAAAGAATAAGGTTTTAAAGAATTTCCGCAAGCTTTGCCGTTAGTGCTTTGCGACTATATTTTTCGATATCTTTCGATTCGGTAATCAAACTTTTGCCCTTAAAGGCTTTATACCAATCCAATATAGTTTTTTCTAAAGTTTCGTACGCATCGTACTCAAAAGTCCTTCCGGCATTACACTCCTCAATTATTTTTCCTACCTCCCACTCTTTTGGGCCCAGGGCCAAAATCGGCCGTTTGGCCGCCATGTATTCGAAAAGCTTGCCAGGTATAATTCCCTTTGTTTCTTCAGAGTCTATTTCGGCCAACAGCAAAATTTGAGATTGTCGTTGCTTTCGTTGGGCATCGGTATGCGTACCATAACCTCTCATTTTAATATATGGCCCAAGCTCATACCTGTAAAGGGTATCCATAACATCTTGGCTTACCACCCCCATAAACTCGAGCTGCAAATCACTTCTAAAAACAGGGTTTTCAGCCGCCAACCGTGATAAAATCTTCCATAAGTTAATAGGATTTCTGCCTGTCAAAAGTGACCCTATATGACTTATACTAAAACTCTTATCTAAGTCGGGCTCAGGAATATAACTTGTATCGTAACCATTAGTTATTACCGTAATGGGCTTCGAAGTTAATTTTGAAAACTCTTTTTTGGTTGTAATACTGGTGGTGACTATATGATCGGCCTCATTCAAAACCATTTTTTCCAGATCCTTATGTTTTTTCTGGGATTTGGATGTCAATTTTAATTTTTTGTGATAACCTATCGACGTCCAAGGATCTCTAAAATCGGCCACCCATTTTAAATCGGTCACCTCTTTCAACTGTTTACCAATCAAGTGCACGCTATGGGGAGGGCCTGTGGTCACTAGCGTATCAACACTTTCTTCCTTGAGATATTCCGAAAGATATTTTACTGAAGGTTTGACCCAAAACTTGCGCGCATCGGGAATAAAAAAATTACCCCTAACCCAAAGCATTAACTTTTCCAATAAAGATTGGTTCTTGGTTTGAATAATGCCAGAACTAATTCTACCTGTCTTCTTTGAGGATACTATTTTCGCAAGACTATAAGGTTCGAACAAAGGCTGTTTCAAAACTTGAATGCCTTTAGGCACTTCTTTTTCTAACGAGGTGTCCTCTATTGGATAATGCGGGTTTTCTGGAACAAAAACTATCGGTTCAACGTTGAATTCACCAAGGTACTTCACAAACTTCAGCCATCTCTGAACCCCGGGTCCGCCAGCGGGTGGCCAATAATAAGTGATTATAAGTACTTTCTTCATATTCAAGAATCTCTCTGGTAATTTTTATCAACTCTCTTAACTACTCTTTTCTTCGTCCTTCCTTTTTCGTGAAGAATAGAAAGAAAAGCCAATGCCTCCGATAACTGAGAGCAGTAGAATTACCGAGGATGCCAAGGTAATTTTGCTTCCTGTTTCAACGACTTTTGGTTCAAACTTAAATTCTATGGTATGGTCTCCCTGCGAAACGCGCATGGCACGTAGGGCGTAGTTTACTTTAAAATGTTCTGTTAGTTGACCGTCTACATAGGCGTTCCAGCCATTGGGATAATACATCTCGGAAAAGACCGCAACCCCTACATTCGGGTTAGATGACTTATAGACCAAGTGATTGGGTTGATAGTTGACCAAATCGATAGTTGCCGTAGAATCTACCTGATATTCAAAACGGTTTAATGAGCCGGCATTCGATTCGCGAATCAGAGCCTCCTTTTTTGTGTCTAAATTTTCTAAACCTGTTATTTCTTCATCTGCATCTGGCACTTTACTCAATTTTGAAATAAACCAAGCGTTACCATTGGCCTCTGGATTCAAGGCAGGAAAACTTCTTCCCTCTTCATCTTGCTGAAATACATATTTCACGTTCAGCATGTTCAGAACGTTTATATTACCCTTGTAAATATGGAAACTGAACAGGTCTTCAAGCGCCGCAGGTTTCGCCGCGTGATAACCACCAATAGACTGATGAAAATAAGAGGTTCTCGCTCCGTTGATTCCTTCTGAAGGGTTGTAAACCCTAAAAATGCCTGTGTCCTTTTTTATTTCCTGGTCTAAAGGAGATTCTTCAAAAGGTTCGTTCATCTTGCGTTTCGAAACAAAATCATCCGAATCGACATATCTAAGTCCTATACCCACCAAATCGATCAAAATCAATACTCCGACCAAAATAATGGCTACATTGCCCTTCAGCTTATTTTTGATAAAAAACCACAAAACCAAGGCAGCCAAGAAAACCAATATCATAGATCGAAACAGGTCACTGTTATATACGGAACGTCGATCGGCCTGAATTAACGAAACCAACTCATCTCCATAGTTTTTGATCAAGAAATCATCACTTGGGCCTACAAAATCAAAAGTTCCCTTCACAATCAAAAGCATTAGCCCCAATGCTAAAACCGCAATGGTAGAAAATTTGAGTCCTTTTAATTTTTCTTTAATGGTCAATTCGTCGATGAAGAGCTGACGCAAACCTAAAACGGCCAAGATGGGCGCACAGAGCTCAAGAATTACTTGAATCGATGACACCGCCCTAAATTTATTATAGAGAGGAAAGTAATCGATCATCAGATTGGTCAACAAAGGAAAGTTTTTGCCCCAAGACAATAACAAAGACATAACCACCCCTCCTAAAAGCCACCACTTTGTTTTGCCCTTTACCAGAAATAGCCCCAAGACAAAAAGAAAAATAATAATTGCGCCGATATACGCAGGACCCGCTACAATTGGTTGGTCGCCCCAGTACAATGGCAAACCACTAGAAAAACTAAGGGCCTGCCTACGAGATACTCCTTGATCGATTAAAAAGTCATAGGTCTTTGAATTTTCCCCTAAGTCCTCTCCATTAGAACCACCAAAGAGTCGTGGTACAAAAAGGTCTAAAGATTCAGATATACCATAACTGTATCTCGTAATATATTCTCTATCTAAGCCGGTAAGATTTTCTTTTGTCGACCCATCGGCATTGATTGTCAATTCCGATTTTCCCCTTGTGCTCCAATCAGCGTATTCCTTGGTGGCCATAAGGCCTGTAGCATTGGCCGCTATACCCAATACAACCGCTATCACCAAAATACCTACGGAGATAAAAAAATGTTTTAGAGTTTTTTCTCTGATAGCCTCAATCAAATAAACAGCACCCAAAATCAAGACCAGTAACATGAAGTAATAGGTCATCTGATAATGGTTTGCCCCAATTTCTAAAGCCATGGCTATGGCCGATAAAATGAATCCCCAGATATATTTTTTTCTAAAGACCAGTATGATACCTCCCAACAACATGGGCAGATATCCCAAAGCATGCGCTTTCGCATTATGCCCTACTCCCAAAATAATAATGAGGTAGGTAGAAAACCCGAACGCCAGAGCCCCAAGTACAGCTAATCGATAATCAACTTTTAAACAGCATAACAAAATGTAGAAACCGATTAAATACAGAAAAAGGTAATCGGCCGGTCTGGGTAAAAATCGAATGAGGCGATCTAATTTTTTCACATAATCATGAGGGTAATAAGCCCCTAATTGATAAGTAGGCATACCCCCGAAAGCACTATTCGTCCAGTATGGTTCTTCACCCGTACGTTTTCTGTAATCGTTTTGTTCTTTGGCCATTCCGGTATACTGCACAATATCGGATTGCTGTATGACCTTACCCTGCAGAACGGGATGGAAATAGGCCAATGCGGCGAGAATAAAAAATACGGTAACAAAAAAGTGAACGAAGAAGGCCTTTAATCCTTTTTGCATAACTGGAAATATCGTTTGATTTGGCTAAAATAGCGAACTTATCGAGACTTTCTTCCGATGGTGTTCAAATCAAATAAATCGAAACTGAAAATAGCCGTTGCTCTGAACGAAAAGGTGTAAAAAAATAGTTTAATCTATTTCTTCAAAATCGATGTAATCGCCAACCTTTTCAGAATCACCCTGCTTTTTCTTAGGTTTTTTATCAATGATTACATCGCCTACTCTTTCTTGATGGCCTTGCTGCTGTTGAGAAAATTCACCGAATCTTTCCCTAAAATGTTCTTCGGTCTTACGGGCAGCATAGCCAAATATCTTGGGGGCGAACATTCGGGCCAAAATCTTCACTAGATAATAGACCAATAGTATGACCAAGATAGTTTTTAAAAATGCCATAATTTCTTGGAATGATTATATCAAAAGTACGATTCTCACGTTGTATAAGCAGGGCATAACTGCTAAAATTAACCTAAAACAGTCTCATAGGCTGTCTAGTTTGTAGTAAAACCGGTTCCTTTTTTACCGCTGGCACTTCAATAGCAGTTCTTATTTCAATCGAAAAAAAACATTTATGAAGAACCTGTTCAAGTATGTAATGTTCTTGCTTCCAGTACTCGGTATTAGCCAATATACCGATGTAATTAACTCTAACAGACCCGGGCTTTCGGTCAGTGCCTATGCCGTCGGCAGGAATGTTTTACAATTAGAAACGGGAGTGTTCTTCGAGCAGAGCGACCATGCTCTATTGAATACCGAAAGTAATATCTGGGGCGCAGATTTTGCCTTACGATATGGGCTCTTTTTCGAGCAATTAGAGCTACATTATGAAGGCACCTATCAGGCACAGAATTTGACCTTTACCGAATTAGGTACGTCTAGTAAGCTCAGTGACTTTTCTAGAAATCGAGTTGGATTGAAATATCTCATTTACGACCGCTACAAATCGGAAGAAAGAAACAAACCTAATCTTTATAGTTGGCGCGCGAACAACGTTTTTCAACTGAAAAATTTAATACCTTCTGTCTCGCTTTACGGCGGTGCTACCTTTAATTTAGGAAGCAACCCGTTTTATGTAGGTGATCCAACAGTTAGTTATCGTGGTATGGTAGCGACTCAAAGTAGGCTTACCCCGAGGTTCGTTTTAATAACCAATCTGGCATACGACCGAATTTCAAGTGACTTTCCTGAACTAAGTTATTTAGTTTCATTGTCGCACGCTTTTAGAAACCCTAAATGGAGTGCTTTTGTTGAGCATCAAGGTATAGACAGTGACCGTTACTCAGATCTTTTAATACGTGGCGGGGTAGCCCATTTATTATCCGAAGAAATTCAAGTCGATTTTAACTTGGGTGCCAGTTTTAAAGACAGTCCTTCTCGAGTGTTCGTAACTTTTGGCGGTTCTTACAGGTTTGATTTTCATAAAGACAAACTCAAGGCCATAGACGAGCAAAATGCCAATGAAAATGGGGGCGCCATTAAAAGAAACAGCATGAAGAAAAAGCGCAAAGAGCGTGAAAGAAACGGCAGTGGCGCTGAAGACATTGATTTGGGCCCTTCAAAAAAACAACTTCGAAAACAAAGAAAGCAAGAGCGTAAGAGTAAAAAGTCTGATGATAACGGTGCCATCGATTTTTAGACAAGGGCATCATTCACCGTGTGCGAATTCAAGTCTATAATTTTATTCTCTTTTTAATTATGCCTAATATTGACCCTGCAAATTAAAGTGTATGGTCTCCTTAAAAGAAGCGGTCTCAAAAGACGAACTAAAGGCGTTCGTTAAGTTTCCCTTCGCCCTTTATAAAGATTCTCCGTATTGGGTGCCACCACTTGTTGCCGATGAACTGCAAACTTTTGATCAAAGCGAGAACCCAGCATTTAAAAATGCCGATGCATGGTTTTTTATGGCTTATAAAGATGAAAGACCTGTGGGTAGGGTCGTTGCCATTATCAATCACCTTGAAGTCAATCAACAGAAGATTCGAAAAATGCGTTTCGGCTGGTTTGATTTTATTGATGACCCCGAAGTATCAAAAGCGCTTATTGAAAAGGTTGCCGAAATAGGCAACCAAAACGGATTGGATTTCATGGAAGGACCCGTGGGGTTTTCAAATTTAGACAAAGTTGGGGTTCTCACCGAGGGTTTTGATCATATCGGAAGTATGGTCACGTGGTACAACCACCCTTATTATGTTGAACACTACGAGCGATTGGGCTTTTTAAAGGAAAAAGGGTACGTAGAAAATAAATTTCCTGTCAGCAACGCCGATCCAGCCCTGTTCACAAAATTAAATGAAATCGTAAAGAAGAGATATGGGCTTCGGGAAGTCAATTTTAAAAAAACGGCCGAAGTACTTCCGATGGCAGATAAAATGTTCGACCTTTTTAATGAGACCTATTCAAAACTATCTTCATTCGTACCGGTAACCGAGGAGCAAAAAGCCTATTTCAAGAAAAAATATATTTCTTTCATCAACCCTGAGTACATTAAATTTATTGTCGACAAAGAAGATGACCTCATAGCTTTTGCAATAGTAATGCCCTCCTTTTCAAAAGCATTACAAAAATCGCAAGGTAAACTGTATCCGCTAGGGGTATTTCACATGCTCAAGGCGAAGCACTTTAATAAGGATGCCCTTTTTTATTTGATAGGGATTCACCCTGAATTTCAAAATAAGGGAGTTACAGCCATTATCTTCAACGAATACTATAAAACTTTTAAGAAGAAAGGTATTGAGATGTGTTATCGAACGCCCGAACTTGAAGACAATATTGCCATTCGACAAATGTGGAAGCACTTTGATCCAAAAATTTTCAAGAGGCGCTGTACATATAAAAAGATGCTGGGTACATCGTAAATAACCCTTCGTTTTTCTCATCTGATAATATTTGGTTAATAATTATCTAATTGGCCAAATGCTCTTTTTAATTTAGGTATTTTCGACCTGATGAATTTCACGCTTACCGTATGAACCTTACCATTGAAAATATCGTTTTAGTCGGCTCCGTTTTGTTGTTGATAAGCATTATTGCCGGTAAAACTTCCTATAAGTTTGGGGTTCCTATTCTATTGTTTTTTCTTGGTATAGGCATGCTGGCAGGTTCTGATGGTATCGGCGGTATTCATTTTGACGACCCTAAACTGGCACAGTTTATCGGTTTGGTTTCGCTCAACTTTATACTTTTTTCCGGAGGATTGGACACCAACTGGAACTCCATCAAACCGGTTTTACGTGAAGGTATTGCGCTGTCAACGTTCGGTGTATTGCTCACCGCAGTATCATTGGGTACGTTTGTATGGGCCATTACCGATTTCACCATCTATGAAAGCATGTTGTTAGGGTCCATCGTATCCTCGACCGATGCTGCGGCAGTTTTCTCAATTTTGCGTTCTAAAAGCCTTGCGTTAAAAACCAATCTGAGACCTACCTTAGAATTGGAAAGTGGTAGTAATGACCCGATGGCATACGTATTAACTTTGGCATTTTTGACTTTGGTGGTCAACCAAGACCAAAGTGTATTTTCTATAATCCCCCTATTTCTACAACAAATGCTTTTGGGCGGGTTGGCAGGGTTTGTATTCGGCAAACTCAGCAAATACATTATCAATAAGATTAAATTAGATTTTGAAGGGCTATACCCAGTACTGGTTATATCCCTCATGTTCATCACCTTTTCGGCTACCGACGCTGTTGGAGGTAATGGCTTTTTGGCTATTTATATTTGTGCGGTTTATCTGGGTAACCAAGATATCATTCACAAAAAAACTATTTTAAAGGTATTCGACGGTCTAGCCTGGCTTATGCAAATCGTTCTTTTCTTGACATTGGGTCTTTTGGTGTTCCCCTCTCAAATTGTGCCCATTGCCGGTATAGGTCTGATTATTGCGCTCTTCTTAATCTTTATTGCCCGACCGGTAGGCGTTTTCTTAAGTCTTATCTTCTTTAAAATGAAAATGAGAAGACGTTTTTATATCTCATGGGTAGGTCTACGAGGTGCAGTGCCGATTGTTTTTGCCACTTATCCACTATTGGCAGGCATAGAAAAGGCCAACATGATTTTCAACATCGTATTCTTTATATCGGTGACCTCTGTATTGACGCAAGGCACTACCCTAACCTTGGTGGCGAAATGGCTGCATGTGGCCTTACCCGAAAAGGCAAAAAAATTGACCGCGACAGACCTCTTGATGACTGAAAACCCTAAAGCTTTGATGAAAGAGATTATGGTGACGGAGAACTGTTACGCGGTCGATAAAGAAATAGTTCAATTGGGCTTTCCAAAGAACGCTATTATTGCGATGATTATTCGTGATAACAGTTATATCACCCCCAACGGCACTACAAAAATTCTGGCTGACGACACCTTGGTCGTTCTTGCCGATAAGGCAGAGGTGTTCGAAGAGGTGAATACGACACTTAGAATTTGATACCCTAATTTTCTCATAAAAAATTACCTGTACCCAAGAAGCGAACGTTTGGCGCACTACATTTGTACAGAAGTTTGACTGTATGAGACTCTCTGTTTTATTTTTTGCCATTGTTTACTGCCTAGGCCTACAGCTTGGGGGTTCTTGTACATTGGATTTTAATAAATCGGCAGATTCAGGCTTAAACGATAGCAATAAATACTTTAAGTCTGTTAAATATTTAACCGATGCCATTGAAGTACATGAATTTTCGGAGGCCTCTTCTGTTCCATCGTTAACTCCTAATAACTTCTTACCCCACCATGCTTCAAGTGTTTTTTCTAATGAGGCTTGGTACCAATCGAAAAGCAATTTTTATCAGCGCCTATCGAAATCGCTTGTACTGGCATTTGGTAAAAAAGATATCGCATTTCCTTTTCATTTTTACTGGTAACTTAAAAAGAAGTCACTTATTAATTTTTGACCATTTCCCTTTATTCAAGGGGGAATGACATTCTTTTTAACATCTAAATTTTAAAAAAATGAACATGGATTTGGGCACTCTCATCATAGGTGCCATTCTCGTTATATTATGTTTATCTCCTTTTGTAATTATTGCTTTAAACAGCAATGGTACGGAGAAAAAACTCGTTAAGCTTTTAGAAGCTATGGCCTATAAAAAAGGTTCTACTATTAATAAACATGAGGTTTTTTCAAATTTTGCTATTGGTATAGATCCCAACAATCAGTATTTATTTTATGTAAAGAACTATAAGGGTCACATAATGGAAAAAACAGTTCTCTTAGAAGACTTTAATGATTGTAGCATTATTCAAACGGACCATACGATTAAACAAGCTAAAAAGCGACAGACAATCATTGATAAACTAGAATTACATCTACAGCCTGCAAACAAAGCGGTAAGCGACTATTCAATTGAGTTCTATAACACCGATGAAAGTCTACCGTTAAATGGGCAGTTACAGGCCATGCAAAAATGGAGACATATTATCAAATCGAAACAGCTTAAAGCTGCCTAACTAAAAAGCCCTGCCGATGTTTATCGGCAGGGCTTTTATCTTCTTTTTCAACGAGATTTACTCTCCCATTGCCGCTGCAACTGCAGCAGACAACTTCTTATAGGTGCCGTTTTCTAAACGCTCACGAATGGCAGAAAATGCCTCTAACGTTTCATCTATATCTTCAAGCGTATGTGTAGCTGTCGGAATCATACGAAGAAGAATCAATCCTTTTGGTATTACCGGATACACTACGATTGAACAGAAAATACCATGGTTTTCGCGTAAATCTTTGACCAAAGCCATAGCTTCCGGTATACTACCGTTTAGATAAACCGGCGTTACACAGCTATTGGTATCTCCAATATTGAAGCCCCTACTGGTCAAGCCATTCTGTAAGGCATTTACGTTTTCCCAAAGCTTTGCCTTTAGCTCTGGCATTGTTCTCAACATGTCAAGACGCTTCAGCGCACCTTTCACATAAATCATTGGTAATGATTTAGCGAACATTTGTGAACGTAAATTATATTTCAAATAGTCGATAATTTCTTTATCGGCCGCAATAAATGCGCCTATACTTGCCATTGATTTCGCAAAAGTGGCGAAATAAACGTCGATACCATCTTGAACACCTTGCTCTTCACCTGCTCCGGCGCCCGTTTTACCAAGCGTTCCAAAACCATGGGCATCATCAACAAACAATCGGAATTGGTATTTTTCCTTTAAGGCTACAATTTCCTTTAGTTTACCTTGCTCGCCACGCATACCGAAAACACCTTCGGAAATAACCAGAATACCACCCCCGGTCTGTTCGGCCATTTTGGTAGCACGCTCTAAATTCTTTTCAAGGCTTTCTATATCGTTATGCTTAAAAGTAAAACGCTTACCCATATGCAATCGAACACCGTCGATAATACAGGCATGCGAATCAACATCATAAACGATTATGTCATCTTTTGAGACCAAGGCATCAATGGTAGATACCATGCCCTGATAACCGAAATTCAATAAATACGCAGATTCTTTTTGAACAAAATCGGCAAGCTCATCCTGTAACTGCTCGTGATAATCGGTATGACCGCTCATCATTCTTGCTCCCATTGGGTACGCAGCACCATATTCAGCAGCAGCCTCGCCGTCGATTTTCTTGATTTCCGGAAGATTGGCAAGACCTAAGTAATCATTGATACTCCAAGTAATGACGTCTTTACCCTGAAACTTCATTCGGTTGGAAATTGGACCTTCAAGTTTTGGAAAAACGAAATAACCTTCCGCCTGTGAGGCCCACTTTCCTAAAGGACCTTTGTTCTCTAAAATTCTGTCAAATAAATCTCGCATTCGTTTCGATTAAATTCTGCCTGCAAAAGTATGGTTTTCAGCACGAAATTCATAAAAATATTTGGTGTACAAAAAAGCAACGCCCGTAGGTGTTGCCAAATGAATTCATACCTAGTTAGGCATATTATTCTTTAATGTACTGTATTTTTTGAGCCTCGGCCACAGTTTCGGTATCGAAGAAACCTTGGTCTTCCATCCATTTATCACTGTAGACCTTACTCATATAGCGAGAACCGTGATCCGGAAAGATAACCACTACGTTATCTGTAGATTTAAAAGTACCCGCTTCATTTAATTGTTTAAGAGCCTGCATGACCGCCCCACTGGTGTAACCTGCAAAAATACCTTCTGTCCTAGCTATTTCTCTTGCCGTATGGGCACTTTCAGAGTCGGTTACCTTGATAAATTCATCAATGATATCAAAATCGGTCGCTGCCGGAATTAGATTTTTTCCCAAACCTTCGATACGATAAGGGTAAATTTCTTTTCTATCAAATTCTCGGGTTTCATGGTATTTTTTAAGTACCGACCCGTAAGCATCTACACCGATTATTTTAATATTAGGATTCTGCTCCTTTAAATATCTCGAAGTACCGGAGATGGTTCCGCCCGTACCGCTGCATGCCACCAAATGTGTGATTTGACCACCCGTTTGTTCCCAAATTTCAGGGCCTGTACTGGCATAGTGGGCATCCATATTCAATTCGTTGAAATATTGGTTGATATAGATGGAACCCTTAGTTTCTTGATGCAACCTTTTGGCTACTTCGTAATATGACCTTGGGTCGTCGGCACTAACATGCGCCGGGCAAACATAAACAGTGGCGCCCATTGACCTCAACATATCAATCTTGTCACGGGAAGATTTAGAGCTTACCGCAAGCACACAACTATAACCTTTAATAATACTTACCATGGCGATACTGAACCCCGTATTACCAGAAGTCGTCTCTATGATGGTACTGCCTGGTGTAAGAATACCTTTTCGCTCGGCCTCTTCGATAATATGCATCGCAATACGATCTTTTGAAGAGTGCCCCGGGTTGAAAGCTTCTATCTTAGCAAAGAAGTTACCGGTAAAGCCTTTGGTAATTTTATTTAGTCTGACGAGGGGAGTATTGCCTACGAGTTCTAGAATATTGTTGTAAGCCTTGATCTTTTGTTCCATAAAGGATATCTAGTTTTTGGAAAAAACGGAAGTTTTAAAATTTCCACACATTCCTAAAGGCAAAATTACTATTTTTTTTCAATTAGTCGATTTTACCTTCTAAATCCAATAAAAATGCATATTCTTTGGCCACTTCCTTCAGCGCTTCGAAGCGACCCGACGAGCCACCGTGGCCCGCATCCATATTAATATCAAAAAACAATTGGTTCTTGTCGGTCTTCAATTCCCTCAATTTGGCCACCCATTTGGCCGGTTCAAAGTACTGCACTTGAGAGTCGTGAAAACCGGTAGTGACCAACATATTCGGATAATTTTGAGCTTTTACCTGATCGTACGGTGAATATGACTTCATGTACTCATAATATTCTTTTTGATTAGGGTTGCCCCACTCATCATATTCCCCCGTAGTCAAAGGTATGCTATCATCGAGCATAGTGGTTACTACATCAACAAAAGGTACGGCGGCTATTACCCCATTGTACAATTCGGGAGCCATATTAATTACAACGCCCATCAATAGACCCCCTGCAGATCCGCCCATAGCGTATAAATGTTGGTTACTGGTGTAACCTTCACTTATCAAATATTGAGAACAGTCGACAAAATCTGTAAACGTGTTCATTTTCTTGAGAAGTTTACCGTTTTCATACCATTGTCGACCTAGATACTCACCGCCCCTGATATGTGCAATGGCATAAACAAAACCCCTATCGAGCAAACTTAACCTCACTGTTGAGAAATAAGGGTCAATGGTATGCCCGTAAGAGCCATAAGCGTATTGTAATATCGGTGTGGTAGAGGTAAGTGCGGTATTTTTATGGTAGACAATCGACATCGGTATTTTGGCACCATCTCGTGCCGTTGCCCATACTCTTTTCTCTATGTAATTCTCTTTGTCAAAATCGCCGCCTAAAACTTCTTGTTCTTTTTTGACCTCTTTATCCTTGGTTTTCATATTGAAGTCAATTACTGAACTAGGTGTTGCCATCGAATTGTATGAATACCTCAGGATATCTGTATCAAAATCTGGGTTGCGACCTACCGACGCCGTGTAAGTCTCATTCTCAAAGGGCAAGTAATACACATCAGCCCCATCCCACCTCACTATCTTTATCTTGGTGAGTCCATTCTCTCGCTCTGAGATTACATAATAGTCTTTGAAAATATCTAAGTCTTCTAAAAGCACTTCTTGCCTATGCGGTATAAACTCTTTCCAATTTTCTGAAGAGGTGTCGCTTTCCTCAACTTTCATTAGTTTAAAATTGGTGGCGCCGTCTTTATTGGTAAGCACATAAAAGCTATCGCCATAGTGCGATATACTGTATTCTTCGCCCCTTTTTCTTTTGGAGAACATCTTAAGCGGACCGTCAGGGGCGTCGCTCAATAATATCTGATACTCTGAAGTAAGTGTACTGTACGACCCGACAATAATATATTTCTTTGATTTCGATTTATATACATAGGTGCCGAAAGTATCATCTTCTTCATGAAAAACAAGCATATCATCTTTGGCGTCTGTACCCAACTTATGCTTATAAATTTTATCAGACCTCAAGGTAACCGGGTCTTTCTTGGTATAAAAAAGCGTTTTGTTGTCGTTGGCCCAAACAGAACCTCCGGTGGTGTTCTCTATCTTTTCAGGATATATTTCACCTGTTTCAAGATTCTTGATTTGAATATGATACTGTCTACGAGAAACGGTATCCACCCCAAATGCCGCCAACTTATTGTCAGGGCTAATGGCAATACCCCCGATATTAAAAAATTCATGCCCCTCTGCCATTAAATTACCATCGAACATAATTTCTTCCTCCGCTTGCAAAGATTCTTTCTTTCGGCTGTAAATAGGGTATTCTTTACCCAAGGCATAGCGTGTAATATACCAATAACCATTATGCTTGTAAGGTACCGACTCGTCATCTTCTTTTATACGAGACTTCATTTCATTAAAAAGGCGGTCTTGAAAGTCTTTCGTATGGTCAGTAAGTTTGTTGTAGTATTCGTTCTCAGCGTTCAAGTATGCTATTACCTCAGGATTATCGCGTTCGTTCATCCAGAAATAATAATCCTCTCTAACATCACCGTGCTTCTCTAACTTTTTAAGTACTTTTTTGGCAGTGGGTGCGGTAATTTGGTTCATTTTTTTCTCTTGACTTTGTAATAGGAGCGCAAATGTAAGGGATACGGTGGCAAACAGCTTAGTTTTCATCTGCACATTCAATTTAATTTAACGCACAATTTAGTAATTTTGAAGCCTTGAACTATTAAAATTAATGCTATGTTCGGAGATATGATGGGAATGATGGGTAAATTGAAAGAGACCCAACAAAAGGTAGAGGAAACCAAAAAAAGATTGGATACTGTTACTCTGGAGGAAAGCTCTTCTGAGAGTTTGGTAACTGTCACTATTACAGCCAATAGAGAGGTTAAGGCCATTAAAATAGACGACAGTCTTTTAGAAGATAAAGAACAATTAGAAGACTACCTCGTTCTAACCTTGAACAAGGCCATTGAGAAGGCTACCAAGGTCAACGAAACCGAACTTGCAGCTGTTGCTAAAGAAGGTATGCCCAACATACCAGGCCTTGATGGTTTGTTCGGCAAATAGCCTTTTATAGAGCTCGTCAGTTTACTTTTAGTTCTACTGAGGAAAAATTTGATTTGACCGTTTTAGGAAGATGAAACTTATCTCATCTTCCTACTTTTATTTGTATCTTTTACCAAAAACTGCTAGTGTTAGATACTTTAAAGAATCAAGAAGGCGAATTTCAATTTTTAATAAAGGCCAAGAGTGGACAAATTTTATTGGAAAGTTCATTTTTTGCCACTGAAGAAAACCTAAATCGCGCAATTTCTCACCTAACGAATTCTGATTTGGGCACCAATGATTTCGAAAGAAAAACAAGTCACGATGGGCAGTTTTTCTTTCGTTTTAATGAGGATAACGGAACGGAACTTGCCAAAAGTCAGCTTTACGATTCTGAAATGGGTATGGAAAACGGAATCAAAAACCTCATCAGCCGAATCAACGAACTGAAAGACGAAAACTCGCTATAATTTTCTTAAAATTTCAAGGAAGCTCTTATGCATGCCATCGGTATAATCTAAATGGGTGACGATTCGTAGCTTTCCCTGACCCATTCCGATAATTGAAACTCCATTTTCTTTCAGTTTATCTAAAAACTGTTTCTCTGTCATAAGAGACTTATCTATCTCAAAAATAATAATGTTAGACTCTATGGGTTCTACTTTTTTAATAAAATTGAGATTCAATAAAGTCTCCCCTATTTCTTTAGCCTTCTGATGGTCTTCGGCCAATCTATTTACATGGTTATCCAAAGCAAAAATTCCCGCAGCGGCCAAATAACCAGCTTGTCGCATGCCGCCACCAAATACCTTTCTTACCCTTAGTGCCTTTGCGATATGCTCTTTGCTTCCCACCAAAACAGAACCGACCGGGCACCCCAAGCCTTTACTGAGGCATACACTAATCGTATCGAATATTTCACCATACTGCGAAGCACTCTCCTTTTTTGCCACCATGGCATTCCATAAGCGGGCACCATCTAAATGATAAGCCAAACCGTGTTTTTGGCAGACGGTTTTTATTCGCTGTAATTCCGTGAAATCCCAACAAGCTCCTCCACCTTTGTTAGTGGTATTCTCGATACAGACAAGACTGGTTAGTGGGCTGTGGTAAAAATCAGGTGGGTTGATAACTTCCTCTACCTGTTCAGCTGTCATCATTCCCCTAAAACCATCTACCAAACGACAAGAGACACCACTATTAAAACTTACCCCTCCCCCTTCATAATTGTAGACATGCGCATATTTGTCACAAATCAACTGCTCTCCTGGGTTGGTATGAATCTTAATGGCTGTTTGATTGGCCATGGTACCGGAAGGAAAGAAAAGAGCCGCTTCCATTTTAAACAAGTCCGCCACTTTTTCTTCCAAAGCGTTTACCGTAGGATCTACTTTGAAAACATCATCGCCGACCTCCGCATTCAATATCGCCTTCAACATGCCACTAGTCGGCTTGGTAACCGTATCACTGATCAAATTAATTTCCATAAATAAAGTAAAGGATTATGGTTAGGTGCTACCCCAAAAATTTCAAAGGTAGCCAATAAGGTGCTTTTAACTATCACCAGTAATATACTTCCGACAGTAAAGTGAAATTGGTAAAAATTTCTTCTAAATTTTATGAAAACATGATTTTGAGGTAATATTATTATCGAATTGAGCCCCTATTTTAAGTTGAAAACCAGTACCTTAAAACAAAAGAAATAGACATGGGTAAAATTCAAAATCAAATATTCTCCTCTTATCTTAGAAATCCGGTTTTATACGATGAATTATTTGATAAAACTGGGGAGATAAAAGATATCTATTCTAGGCTATTCGAGCTTTACGGAGGTCATACCATCAAAGAATACGTAAAGCTGAACGACAAGGCAAAATCGTCATTTTTTAATCAAGGTATTACTTTTCAGGTCTACGGGGAAAAAGAGAGTACGGAGAAAATTTTTCCGTTTGACCTATTTCCACGAATTATCGCTCCGGAAGAATGGGAAATCATAGAAAGGGGAGCTATACAGCGTTCTAGGGCCCTCAACCTATTTCTTTGGGATATTTATCACGAGAAAAAAATCATCAAGCAAGGTATCGTACCACTTGAATTAATTAGTTCTTCGGCCAATTACCTGAACCAAATGGTCGATTTAGACCCGCCTGGAGGAATTTACAATCATATCTCCGGTACAGATATCATCAAGCATAACGATGGTAATTACTATGTCCTGGAAGATAACATCAGATGTCCTTCAGGTGTAAGCTATGTTATCTGCAACCGCACGGCTCTTAAAAGAGCCCTCTTCGGTGTTTTTAACCATTATAGAACCCATTCGGTAACGAATTATGCCGAAAACCTTCTTGACCTTCTAGAAACGGTCAAGCCTAAAGGTGTTGATATTCCCAATGTGGTCGTCTTGACTCCTGGAATGTATAACTCGGCTTTTTACGAACATTCTTATTTGGCAAAAACCATGGGTGTCGAGCTCGTTGAGGGTAGAGACCTGTTTGTCGAGAATGACTTTGTCTACATGAAAACTACCCACGGGCCTGAGAAAATAGATGTCATTTACAGAAGGGTCGATGACGTATTTATAGACCCATTGGAATTTAGGGCCGATTCCGCACTCGGTGTGCCAGGGCTTTTTGCGGCCTATAAAAAAGGCAACGTCACATTGGCCAATGCACCAGGTACAGGAGTTGCTGATGATAAGGCCATTTATACCTATATGCCCGATATTATCAAATATTATCTGGATGAAGACCCCATTCTAAACAATGTACACACCTATCATTGTAGTAAGCCCGATGAACTAAAATATGTTTTAGAGCATATAAACGAATTGGTGATCAAACCCGTGGATGAAGCTGGAGGTTACGGAATTTCAATTGGTAACAGGCTTAGTAAAGAGGAAATAGAAGAAGTGAAACTACAGGTAAAGGCCAACCCCAGAAAATATGTGGCCCAGCCTATTATGTCGCTTTCGGTTCACCCCACCTATATCGATGATACCGAATCGTTCGAGCAACGGCATGTAGACCTCCGAACATTTACTATTATGGGAAGAGATCGAGATTTTGTTCTTAAAGGTGGGCTAACAAGGGTTGCTTTAAAAAAGGGCAACTTAATCGTTAATTCTTCTCAAGGTGGGGGATCAAAAGATACGTGGGTATTGAAAAGTTGATGCTTGGTCAAAAATGCTCCCATAAATTAAAATTTTAAATACACTATATGCTAGCAAGAGTTGCCAATAATCTTTTTTGGATGGGCCGTTACATTGAACGTTCCGAACATATCGCACGATATTTGAATGTTAATTATTTTTCTTCGCTTGACGCCCCTAACCAATTATCACAATCAAGACAATTCGTTCTACGGTCTATGTTATTTATGGTCGGTAATCCTGAGCTTGACGATAATGTCGAATTAGAAGAATCGCAAGTGCTTTATAAAATAGGATTGGATGCAGAAAATGCCTTCTCTATTTTAAGCAATGTTAAGTATGCACGTGAAAATGCCAACAGCGCTAGAGACTTGATTTCCACAGAACTTTATGAAGCCATCAATAAATTTTACCACTATGTAAATAACTATGATGCCGATATGTTCATGAAGAATTCACTTCATGATTTCACGGTCAATGTTACCGAAATGACAGCGGTTCTACGCGGCAAAATGAGAGGAACCTTATTGCATGATGAAATTTATGCCATTATTATGATGGGCATCAATATTGAAAGGGCGACCCAGGTTATTCGCATTATCAATGCCAAACATCAAGATGCCTTAAATGCCCAAGGTAGTTACGGTGATAAATTTAGCAACAGTTACGAGTGGACGACCCTTTTAAAATGTGCTGAATCATATGATATGATGCGTCGTTTTTATAAAAAGACACCCACTAGTATTTCAACTTTGGAGTTTTTAATCCTCAACCCTAATTGCCCTAGATCGGTAATGAACAGTCTTAACCAAGTTTACAAGCATATTAAAGTACTTGACCCGAGCAAAAAATATAATAAAGACTCTACTGCCTTTTTGGTCGGTCGGGTGAGGTCAGAGTATGAATTCAAATACATTACCGAAATAGAGGAAGACATTCAAGGTTTTATCGAGAATATACTGAACAGCTTGGGTTTGATCAGCCAAAAGATGGAAAAAGAGTTCTTTAACTATTAAAAGGTTATTGTTCGTATATTACGGTATATTTATATAATATGCCGACAGAGTATGCCATCACATATAGTTGTGAGAACAAATACGAGAACAAAGTGAGGGGCGCCCACTGGCAATTCTTGATTATCCCCCAAACCAATAGTTCTCAAGAAGTGCTTTCTATCGAGTTTACGAACTCTCTATTGGAAGCGGAAAGCTACTCTATTAATGGCCTGGGTTTTAAAACTATTAGACTCAAGACCAGAAAATCGTTCAAAAGCGCCAGGTTCAGAGCAAAGATGAGAGTCTTGAAATCGGAAGTGAATCCGTTTGATTTTCCTTTGGAAAACAATGCCGAAGAATCATATAAAGAATTGAAAAGTTTAAACTTCAGGGTTGACCATGAGGCTTTTTTGAAGAAGACTGACCTTACCACCTTACCTGAAAACAGTACCTCACTTTGGTCATTAGATACATCGCAAACGGTCTTCACCAACTTACAAAATCTCAATAAGCTTGTTAACGCTTACCTTACATTTCAACCCAGTACGACCACGGCCAGTTCTACCTTAGAGGAAGTTCTAGCAAAGAGAAACGGAGTTTGCCAAGATTTCGCCCATCTGTTTTGTGCTCTTGCAAGAATGAACGGCATTCCTTCTAGATATGTTTCCGGTTTTTTGCATCAGGGAAGCGGTTATTTCGGTGATTCACAAATGCACGCATGGTCCGAAGCGTTCATCCCCAAAATTGGCTGGGTCGGGTTCGACCCTTGTAACGATTTGCTTGCCGGCACCGATTACATTAAGGTATCTCATGGTAAAGATTATCGTGATTGTGCGCCTATTCGTGGTGTTCTTTTCACTACTGGCAAGAACGAGACCATTTATACCGTTCAAGTCGAAGGAGACCAACAATAATCCTCCCAAAAAGAATCTCGTTCGATCTTACTCTAGTTATTTCAGGAATATGCTAAAAAGTATATTATTTTTGCCTAAAATTTTAGAATATGACTATTACCACAGACCTGTTTAAAGGTCTTCAGGATCGCCTCGGTGCGTTAAGGAGGTATCTTTGACATAGATGCCAAACTTATTGAAATTGAAAATGAACAGGAGAAGACCTTAGCACCTGATTTCTGGGATAACCCGCAAGAAGCCCAGGCGCAGATGAAATTCATTCAATCGAAAAAACAATGGGTAGACGATTTTAACGCTGCCAAAACTTTGGTTGGAGACCTTGAAGTTTTAATGGATTTTTTTCAGGAAGGAGATATTTCTGAAGAAGAGGTTCAAGAACAATATGACAAGGCCGTTGAGAAAATCGAAAACCTTGAGTTCAAGAACATGCTTTCTGAAGAGGGTGATGAACTGCCCGCCGTGCTACAGATTACTGCTGGTGCCGGTGGAACCGAAAGTTGTGATTGGGCCTCGATGCTCATGCGTATGTACATGATGTGGGCCGAAAAGAACGGTTTCAAGGTTAAAGAACTTAACTTTCAAGAAGGCGACGTAGCGGGTATTAAGACCGTTACCCTGCAAATAGATGGTGATTTTGCTTTCGGTTGGCTCAAAGGTGAAAACGGGGTCCATCGATTGGTTCGTATTTCTCCCTTTGACAGTAATGCCAAAAGACATACCTCTTTTGTTTCGGTCTATGTTTATCCTTTAGTCGATGATACCATTGAAATAGAGGTGAATCCGGCCGATATTACCATTACGACCGCACGCTCTAGTGGAGCCGGTGGTCAGAACGTAAATAAGGTTGAAACCAAGGTTCAATTGGTTCACCATCCTACAGGAATTCAAATATCGTGCTCCGACTCTAGAAGTCAACATGACAATAGGGCAACGGCCATGAAAATGCTGAAATCCCAACTTTATGAAATAGAGCTTCGCAAGAAAATGGAAGCACGTGATGAGATTGAATCGTCAAAAATGAAGATTGAATGGGGTTCTCAAATTCGTAATTATGTGATGCACCCCTATAAATTGGTCAAAGATGTAAGAACGGCTGAAGAAACCGGAAACGTAGATGCCGTAATGGATGGTGACATTAACTCTTTTCTAAAGGCCTTTTTAATGATGATGGGTCAAAAAGATGAAGAATAAACCTTCTACATTGAACAACAAATGAAAGAATACAAATGATTAAAATTTATCATAATCCACGTTGTAGAAAATCAAGGGAGGGTTTGGAAGCTCTCGAAAAATCAGGAAAGGACTTTGAAGTAATCAAATATTTAGAAGATGTACCTTCTAAACAAGAGTTACAAGATATTCTTTCTTGCTTGGCCATTACCCCTGAGATGTTGGTTCGAAAGAACGAACAGGTTTGGAAAGAAAATTATAAAGGTAAGTTATTGTCCGATGACGAAATTATCGATGCCATGATTGCGCATCCTAAGCTAATAGAAAGACCTATCGTTATTAAGGGGAAACATGCTGTAATCGGTAGACCTACCGAGTTAATTAATGAACTTCTATCAAAATAAAGATACATAATGTTTCTGCCTGAAAAATTCAGGTAGAAACATTTTTTACCTTCAAAAATTAAAATTTCGACCTGCAAATTATTGGTACATTTGTTGTTAAATACATTTAACAAAGCTTTAACCAACTTCATTTAAACCATTATTCATTATAACAATCTTATAAACCGATATCGTCATGAAGAACTTTATCAAAATTACCCTCTTGTTCTTTGTTTTATTAGTGTTTGGTGCAGAATTACAGGCCCAATATGGTTACGGCTACGGCAGTGGCTATGGTTATGGTTATGGCAGACAGCGAAACGCAGTACCACAGGTTGAGCACACGCCTAAAGAACCTGAACCTAAAACTGCTGAGCAGATTGTGGATGGTGAGATGCCGAAAATTGCCGAAACTTTAGAACTGAACGAGTTCGAGAGTGCGGTATTGAGCTCTATTTTAAAGAAATATGTTCAAAAACGTATCGAGATGCAAATTCTCGAACTCACTCCGGAACAAATGCGTGAAGGAATGGAAAAAATCACCAAGGCTCAAGACGAAGAGTTGAAGGCTGGATTACCACTCGAGAAATACGAAGGTTTTGTAGAAATGCAGAAGAAAGGAATTCAAAAAACACGAAAAGACAAGAAACGGGAGAAAAAACGGAAAGACCGGAAGACTAAAACCTAAAAACCAAAAATGAAAAAACTGTTTCTGATTGTCCTTGCTCTAGTATCTTTAAAAAATTATTCCCAACGCCCCGAAAGACCTCAAGGACAACCAGGGGAACCAATAAAAATCTCAGGAACAGTACTTGACAAAGAAACAGGCCAGCCTCTTGAATATGCTACGCTTGTACTTCAAAGCATTCAAGACCCAGCTAAAGTGAACGGAGGTATCACCGATATCGACGGAAAATTTTCGGTTGAAGTTGCGCCTGGTCGTTATAATGCTTCCATAGAATATATAGGGTATAAAACTTTCAAGGTATCACAATCTACTTTTAACGAATCTGTTGACTTGGGTACGATTTCCCTTGAAATTTCAGCAGCTGAACTTGAGGGTGTCGAAGTAGTTGGTGAACAAACTACCGTTGAAGTTCGACTTGATAAAAAAATCTACAACATAGGTAAAGATATTACTACCAGCGGTGCTACCATTAGTGATGCTTTGAACAACGTTCCTTCTGTTAATGTTGATATTGAAGGAGGCATAAGTTTAAGAGGGAACGAAAACGTTAGAATTCTTATTAATGGTAAACCATCGGCCCTTGCCGGTTTTGGTTCAACGGATGCCTTACAACAGTTACCGGCAGATGCCATAGAGAAAGTAGAAGTAATTACGAGCCCATCGGCCCGATACGATGCAGAGGGCACAGCGGGTATTTTAAACATTGTACTGAAAAGAGAAAAGACCCTAGGTTTCAATGGGTCGGTTAATGTGTATGGCGGAGTGCCCACAAATGGCGGTGTTACCGTTAATGGCAACTTGCGCACCACTAAGTATAACCTGTTTAGCACCATTGGTTATCGATATCGAGAAGGGCCGGGAAATGGCTTTTTCGATACACGATATTTCAACTCTAGACAAGATGCTTTTCTTGATAGTATAGCATATGATAGAAATATTGAAGATAGAGATATTGATCGTTTAGATCGCGGTCTGAACGCCAATATCGGCATGGAGTACTTCTTTAACGAAAAATCTTCCTTAACCGGGTCTTATTTCTACAGAACAGGAAGTGATGAAGATGTAAATACCAATGTGAACGATTATCTTTTGAATAATGCGCCGCAAGTTGGCACGACCCGTAGAGAATTAGAAACGGAAGAAGACGACACCCATCAAATTTCTTTAAATTATATCAATAGATTTAACGATGACGGACATCAGTTAACGGCCGATTTTCAATACTCAGTAGACTCCGAGACGGGAAACAGCTATATTAATGAACCCGTTCGTTACAACAATACCTCAAATACCGATATCAATATTCCCCGTGAAGAGACTTCAACAATTGAAGACCAGAAAGAATATTTGATACAAAGTGATTACGTACTACCGTTTGGCAAAGGCTCTCAATTCGAAGCGGGCTATCGTGGCAATTTCGAAAATGAAGTCACAGATTATCGCCTCCTTCAAGAAAATGATGCCGGCAATCTCGAAGTAAACCTTAACCAAACAAATCTTTTTGACTACACGCAAAACGTACATGCCCTGTACTCTCAATACGGTTCTAAATTTGGGGATTTCAATTTTCTTTTAGGTCTTCGAATGGAGAGTACCCAGTTAAAGGGAAAAATTGAATCTCAACTTACCGAAGAAGAACTTCAAGAAGAATTTTCTTTTCCTATTGATACAGATTTTGATAACAATTACACAGGCCTCTTTCCAACCGTTAACTTCATATATGAGTTCAACGAAATGGAAAATGTTTCTTTAGGATACAACAGGAGAATCAACAGGCCAAGAGGCTGGTTTTTAAACCCATTCCCCTCTAGAAGCAGTAGAACAAATATCTTTCAGGGTAACCCCAACTTGGCACCTGCCTTTTCAAATGCCTTCGATTTAGGTTATTTAAAAAGATGGGAAAAGGTGACCTTGACATCTTCCATTTACTATCAAAGGGAAACGGATGCCTTTCAAAGGGTTCAAGAACAAGTATTTATTACGGGCCCTGGTGGCTCGCAGGTCGAAGTTGTACGAAACATACCTTTCAATTTAGCGACCAATGATAGAACAGGAGCCGAATTGGGCATACTCTACAATCCTACCAAATGGTTACGATTGAATAGTAGCGTCAATTTCTTCAGCTTTAATCTTGACGGTGAATTTAACGGGGTTAATTATAGTCAATCAAATAGTAGCTGGTTCGGGCGTTTTAGCTCAAAAGTAGAATTACCTTGGAAAATTGATTGGCAGACAAACGCTTTCTATCGCGGGGCTTCTGATGAAGTACAGGGGAGATCTAATGGTATTTTATCTATCAACCTAGCTTTCAGTAAAGATTTATTGAATGACAAAGCTACTATTTCGTTAAACGTACAAGATCTTTTGAATTCAAGAAAACGTAACGGTTTTACCACCACTGACTTTTACGAGCAGGATAGTGAATTTCAATGGAGACAGCGCGAAATTAGGCTTTCTTTTATCTATCGTATCAACGAGCAAAAGAAGAGAGATAGACAGAACGGTAGAGATTATAATGGTGGAGATGATGAGGAAGGTTTCTAAAACCTACCATTACAACGCAAACAAAAAAGGGAGGCATTTGCCTCCCCTTTTTGTTTTATGATATTGGAATGAATTAAGCGCTTCTCTTAGCCTTTTTCTTATCTCTCCATTCCTTATATAATTCGATGATGTTACCACCTAACCAATAAGGTACTACAAAGGTCAATAAGAAAATCATCAACCAAAAACCGATGGTAAGAATGGTCAAAAAAGCTAAAAATCCTAGATACTGGCTAAATTCAAAGTCCATTTAATGCGTTTTGATGTACAAAGATACTTGAGAAAGGGTGAAAATTGCAAATGGAAAATAAAAAAAATACATTCTAGGTTAGAAATGAATTTTTCACTACCCCTCGGCGGATATAAAAAGGCTATGTCCTACCTTTGTTTTTCTCTGTTTTTACTAATGAAAATTCAATTATAATGAGCTTTAGAATAGAAAAAGATACGATGGGCGAAGTAAAGGTTCCATCAGACAAATATTGGGGCGCACAAACCGAGCGTTCGAGAAATAATTTCAAAATTGGTGCCGCCGCTTCAATGCCCTTAGAGGTAGTTTATGGCTTTGCCTATTTAAAAAAAGCTGCGGCTTACACGAATCACGAATTGAATGTACTTTCAGAAGAAAAGCGAGACCTAATTGCTCAAGTATGTGATGAAATTTTAGAGGGAAAACACGATGACCAATTTCCTTTAGTTATCTGGCAGACCGGTTCAGGTACACAAAGCAATATGAACGTTAATGAGGTTGTTGCCAATAGGGCCCATGAAATTGCCGGGAAGAAAATTGGTGAAGGCGAAAAGACCATTCAACCTAATGATGATGTGAACAAATCACAATCTTCAAATGACACTTTTCCGACCGGAATGCATATTGCGGCCTATAAAAAGATTGTTGAAACTACCATACCAGGTGTTGAGCAGTTAAGAAACACTTTGGATAAAAAGGCAAAGGAATTTAACAATGTGGTAAAAATTGGCCGAACCCACTTAATGGATGCCACTCCCCTCACCTTAGGGCAAGAGTTTTCGGGGTATGTATCACAATTGGATCACGGAATCAAAGCGCTTAAAAACACCTTGGAGCACCTTCGTGAACTTGCTCTTGGCGGAACCGCCGTAGGTACGGGACTGAACACCCCAAAGGGTTACGACGTTTTGGTTGCAAAATACATTGCCGAATTTTCAGGATTACCCTTTAAAACAGCCGAAAATAAATTTGAAGCCTTAGCCGCCCATGATGCCATCGTAGAAAGCCATGGAGCACTCAAACAATTGGCCGTTTCGTTGAACAAAATTGCCAATGATATTCGAATGATGGCCTCAGGACCTCGATCCGGTATCGGTGAAATTATTATACCAGCAAATGAGCCTGGTAGTTCCATCATGCCTGGCAAAGTAAACCCTACCCAATGTGAAGCGCTTACCATGGTATGTGCCCAAGTAATGGGTAACGATGTGGCCATATCGGTCGGTGGCACACAAGGTCACTATGAGCTAAACGTTTTCAAGCCTATGATGGCAGCCAATATTTTGCAATCTGCGCAATTACTTGGAGATGCTTGCGTAAGTTTTGAAGAGAATTGTGCTGCTGGTATAGAACCCAACCATAAAGTTATCAAGCAATTGCTTAATAACTCGCTAATGCTTGTAACCGCGCTGAACACCAAAATTGGTTACTACAAAGCAGCTGAAATTGCCAATACGGCCCATGCCAATGGAACCACCCTTAAAGAAGAAGCCATCAATCTCGGCTACGTAACAGCCGAAGAATACGATGAATGGGTGAAACCTGAAGACATGGTAGGAAGCCTTAAATAATAAAAGCAAAAAGGGGAAATCGATGATTTCCCCTTTAATACTTAATGGATAGTGTTTGTTATTGTAAGACCCTTTTATTTCAAAGTGAATTTTGAGGTACCTAACAGTTTTAATCTGTCATCATATACATTTACCATGTAGTTACCTTCTTGAAAATCGCCTGCAGGCTTGTTGATATAATCACAAACGTCTAAGGCTTTGTTCTCGTAATAGAAGCTCGTTCCTTTACTGTAGGTAATAGAAGCGCCTGAATCGTTCGATTTAGAGTAGCTCTCCCCTAAAATATTTCCTTGAGGGTCTAGCACTTCGATAAAAAATTCTCTATCTCCAGCTTCAGAAATAACGTTATCCGCTACAGTAAAACAAATTTTAAATTTATCGGTTCTTTTAGCTCGTGCCGTAGATACCAATTTACCATTGTTTCTCTCCTTAACGGCGTCTACATTGAATTTTGAAAGATTTAATGCAGAACCTTTCTCAACTACGTCGGCCAATTGTGTGTTCTGTACTACCAAAGAGTCATTGAACATAGTCTGTTTCTCCAACTCCGAATAAGTACTATCCCTTTGCATAGCAATCAAAGTGTTGCTTTTGGTCAAAGAGTCAACTTGCTTTAAAAGCTGCTCTCTTTCTTGCTTTAGCACGTTTACTTGTCTTCTAAATCTAGATAATGTAGCAAGATCGGCCTTCATACTTTTTACAGAGTCGATGTATTTCGCAATATTATCTCGGGCAGACACCAATTCTTCGTTGGTGGCATTGCTTTCTAAAATAGCTTTATCGTATTCAGATTTCAGACTGTTCAGATCCTCAACTACCAACTGCTTCTGCTCGGTCAAGGCTGCCTCATTCTTCTTCTTTTCCTGATAAAGGCTAACAGTGTAGATGATAGTACCTAACAGTACCACACCCAAAAGGCCTGCCAGAACCTTTAATCCGTTGTTACTTTTTGTTTCAGTCATAATGTTTAAATTAATTTCTTTAATTCTGTTTGTTTGTATCGTTTCTATATACGTTAAGATTTATATTTTAGATTTTTTGTCTTAAAAAAATGAAAGATTATCCTTATAGGTAAAAGTGCCCCTTTAGAATCCTTCGCGCCACTTCTACGACCAATTCTTAGCTTAATTTAATCAGACCTATATGATTAAATGACAGAAATTTAACTTGCCTTCATAAAATAATTTTATCTATATCTTAATTCTGTTCAGAAATAAAACAAATTGGAATAAAATAATTTTCTTTAAAACCCTTAGAATTAAAGATGTACTTGTAATTTTATTAAGCATCTAAATCGGATGCTATTTCAAGATTTATAGAACTTTAAAATATCGAAAATGAAAAAACTAACACTTCAACTAGTTTTTCTTGCCATCATCAGTCTTGTTGCCTGCAAGGAGCAAACCAAGAAAGCAGAAACGGAAAGTATGGAAGAGACTGCCATGGAAGAACCCGAAAAAAATGAAATTTCCAATGACGTTAAGATAATTCCCATTGAACATGCTACAGCTGTTTTGGAATGGACAGATAAGGTTATTTATATCGACCCCGTAGGAGGTGCAGAGGCCTTCAAGGATCAAAAGCTTGCCGACCTAATACTGGTTACCGATATTCATGGAGACCACCTAAATGTTGAGACACTGGAAGCGTTGGACACTAAAAAGGCCAAAATTATCATGCCACAGGCAGCAGCCGATAAAATGCCTGAAAAATTCACTACACAAATCGATGTTCTCAATAACGGTGAAAGTAAAGAAAGGTTTGGCATTACAGTCGAAGCTATACCGATGTACAACCTTAGGGAAGAAGCAAAACAATTTCATGAAAAAGGTAGAGGCAATGGCTACGTTCTAACGTTAGGTGATCAAAGAGTTTATTTTTCGGGAGATACAGAAGATATTCCCGAGATGAGAAGCCTAGAAAATATTGACAAGGCCTTCGTATGTATGAATCTGCCGTATACTATGACCCCAGAAAGTGCTGCTGATGGTGTTTTGGCATTTGCACCGAAACAAGTATACCCCTATCACTTTAGAGGTAACCCTGATGTGAGCGATGTCAGTAAGTTCAAAAAGATTGTAAACGAAAAAAATTCAGATATCGAAGTGGTTCAGCTAGACTGGTACCCCAACGAAGATTACTAATAAAAAAAGGCCGGTTTTTATACCGGCCTTTTTTTATTATCGTATTAACTTCTTGTATTTGATTCGTTTGGGCATAATATCCGTACCCAGACGTTTTTTCTTGTTCTCTTCATAATCGGAGAAAGAGCCCTCAAAGAAATAAACTTGAGAGTCGCCCTCAAACGCTAAGATGTGGGTACATATTCTATCTAGGAACCAGCGGTCGTGAGATATGACCACGGCACAACCAGCAAAATTTTCCAAACCTTCTTCCAACGCTCTTAGTGTGTTGACATCTAAATCATTGGTAGGCTCATCTAAAAGTAATACGTTACCCTCTTCTTTTAGCGTCATCGCCAGGTGCAACCTGTTTCTCTCACCACCGGAAAGCATACTTACCTTTTTGTTCTGCTCACTTCCAGAGAAATTAAAACGACTTAGATAGGCCCTTGAATTTACCTGACGGCCGCCCATCATAACTAATTCTTGTTCATCACTAAAGTTCTGCCAAATAGTTTTATCTGTGTCTATATTGCTATGGCTTTGGTCTACATAAGCGATTTTTGCGGTCTCGCCAACGGTAAAAGTACCTTTATCCGGTTGCTCTTCACCCATTATCATTCTAAAAATCGTCGTTTTACCAGCACCGTTAGGCCCAATAACGCCTACAATGCCTGCCTGCGGAAGTTTAAAATTCAGCTCTTCGTAAAGTAGTTTGTCTCCATAAGCTTTACTGACGCCACTTGCCTCCAAAACATTGGTTCCTAAACGCGGACCATTAGGAATATAAATTTCAAGTTTTTCATCAAGTTGCTTTTGGTCTTGACTCATCAATTTATCGTAATTCTTCAAACGGGCCTTTTGCTTCGTTTGGCGACCTTTGGCACCCTGGCGTACCCACTCAAGCTCTCGCTCCAATGTTTTTTGTCTTTTAGAAGCAGACTTGCTCTCTTGTTCCAAACGTTTGGCTTTCTGGTCTAGCCAACTTGAATAATTGCCCTTCCATGGTATGCCTTCTCCCCTATCAAGTTCAAGGATCCACCCTGCTACATTATCCAAGAAGTAACGGTCGTGGGTCACTGCTATTACCGTACCCTTATACTGAGCCAAATGATGCTCCAACCAGTGAACAGATTCGGCATCTAAGTGGTTGGTAGGCTCATCAAGCAACAATATTTCAGGTTCTTGAAGCAGTAAACGACAAAGAGCTACCCTTCTTCTTTCCCCTCCTGAAAGTACACCTATTTTCTTATCGGGCTCTGGGGTACGCAGGGCATCCATAGCGATTTCAAGCTTGGTGTCTAATTCCCAAGCATTTGATGCATCTATTTTATCTTGAAGCTCCGCTTGCTTATCCATCAACTTCTGCATTTTATCGGCATCTTCGTACACCTCGGGCAAACCGAACATATCGTTGATCTTATTGTACTCGTCAAGAACGGCCACGGTTTCGGCAACACCTTCTTTTACAATCTCTAAAACCGTTTTGTTTTCATCAAGTTGAGGCTCTTGCTCAAGATACCCTACTTTATACCCTGGCGAAAAAACTACATCACCTTGATAATTCTTATCTACACCGGCAATAATTTTTAATAGTGTAGATTTACCCGAACCATTAAGACCTAGAATACCAATTTTAGCACCATAGAAGAAACTTAAATATATGTTCTTGAGCACTGGGGTATTCGCATTTTTATACGTTTTGGTAACCCCGGACATTGAAAAGATAACTTTCTTATCGTCAGACATTATAGCAATTGATTAGTGTTATTATTTACTAAGACTGAAATTATTAAAAGTAGAAGTTAGGGTCTTATACACGACCCTTAAGGGCATTAAATACCCATGCGATTGCAAAAAAACCGATACCGACCGAGGCGAAACCCCATCCGGCGACCTCATCATATCTGAAAGCCCCTAATGCAATCAAGGCCAATCCTACTACAATCATGATAAAGGTGGCCCATGCCAGTACGGTATTTTTATTCATTCCCATAAAATTTTAGGTTAGATTTAAAGGTAACTGCAAATATCGTAATTTTTGTAGTAAATCCTTATTCCATAAGCTATTTTAGGGAATTCATTCACTCTTTAGGAAAAGTGACGCCCGTTATTTTTCTCACTTCATCCAACAGACCGACCAAATCTAAACTGTTCTGTAAGCTCCATTTATCACTTTGTAATTTACCCTCTTGCAGACAACGATGTACTTCTTCAATCTCATGGGAATACCCAATGCCTTTGGTTGGTAAATCGACTGCCTGCTCCTCTCCATTAAGTACAAAAGAATATCCTTGTGTTTCGTGCCATCTCTCTTGCAAATAGGCCGAACCTTTACTACCCGCTATTTCGGCTTTCATCGATATTTTGGAACGCAAGCCACTTGTTAACACTGCTTGTGCAAAAGGGTAATCAAAAATCATAGCGGTCTGAGCCTCAACTCCCGTTGAATGAAATTTTGACATGGCCTTTATTCCGTCGGGTTTTCCCAAAATCAAATAGGCCAGAAAAATGGGATAAATACCAATATCCAATAAAGAACCGCCTGCCAAATTCGGATTCAATAAGCGATGTTCTTCATTGCGGTCTAAAGCATAAAAACCAAAATTAGCGTTGAGATATGCAATTTCGCCCAGTGTTCCTTTCTCAACTATTTCTTTCACTTTAAGAATAGATGGGTTGAAACGGCTCCAAAGGGCTTCCATTAAAAAAACGTTGTTCTTCTTAGCCGAATCGACCATTTGACCAACTTCATGCGAATTGAGCCCCATAGGTTTTTCACAAAGCACATTTTTTCCTTTTTCCATTGCAGCTATCGAAAGTTCGCAATGTGAGGTGTGCGGAGTAGCGATATATAGCACATCTACCACATCTGAATCGAAAAGTTCTTCGTACGACCCAAAACTGTGTTCAGCCCCATATTCGTCGGCAAATTCTTGGGCCCTTTGCAGGTTTCTAGAGGCAACTGCAGTCAATTTTCCACCTTCTACCAAACTTAAATCTTTTGCAAAACTATGTGCAATTCTGCCAGGGCCAACGATGCCCCATCTTATTTTCTCAGCCATTATGTAATCTTGATTTGACCAAATGTAATGAATTTTACTCCGTATCTTTAGCCTATCAAAAGAATGCACCTTTATGGATCTTAAATTCAACAAAAACGAAGACCACAATAAACTTTTACTTTCTGAACTAAAAAAACGTCTTGCCACCGTAAAACTAGGAGGTGGAAAATCCCGAATAGAGAAGCAACACTCCCAAGGCAAAATGACCGCCCGCGAACGAATCGATTATTTATTGGACCAAGGAACTGAAAGTATAGAAATTGGTGCATTTGCAGGTGAAGGCATGTATAAAGAGCATGGCGGTTGTCCATCTGGGGGAGTTGTCATTAAAATCGGATATGTGTCGGGAAAGCAATGCATAGTTGTAGCAAATGATGCTACCGTTAAGGCCGGGGCTTGGTTTCCTATAACTGGCAAAAAGAATTTACGCGCTCAAGAAATAGCTATTGAAAACAGATTACCCATAATATATTTGGTTGATAGCGCAGGGGTCTACTTGCCCCTTCAAGATGAGATTTTTCCTGATAAAGAACATTTTGGCCGCATTTTCAGAAACAATGCGGTCATGAGCAGTATGGGCATTACCCAGATAGCTGCCGTCATGGGCAGTTGTGTCGCCGGAGGTGCCTATTTACCGATAATGAGCGATGAAGCGCTCATTGTTGACCAGACGGGCAGTATCTTTCTGGCAGGCAGCTATTTAGTGAAGGCTGCCATTGGCGAAAATATAGATAATGAAACTTTAGGTGGGGCTACGACACACTGTGAAATAAGTGGTGTAACCGACTATAAGGCCAAAAACGACTCCGATGCTTTAAACAAAATTAAAAGCATTATGGATAAGATGGGTGATTTTAAGCTTGCCGGTTACAGTAGAAAGAAAGCTGTTAAGCCCAAAGAAAAGCCCGATGATATTTTTGGACTTTTACCTGCCTCCAGAACCGACCAATATGACATGTTGGAAATCATCAAGAGACTTGTCGATGATTCAGATTTTGAAGAATATAAAGAAGGTTATGGCAAGACTATCTTAACGGGTTATGCAAGAATCGATGGTTGGGCAGTCGGAATAGTAGCCAACCAAAGAAAGGTAGTCAAAACCAAGAAGGGTGAAATGCAATTCGGCGGTGTTATTTATTCCGATTCAGCGGATAAGGCCACTAGGTTTATAGCCAATTGCAACCAGAAAAAAATTCCACTGGTCTTTTTACAGGATGTTACCGGGTTTATGGTCGGAAGTAAAAGTGAACACGGCGGTATTATTAAGGATGGTGCCAAGATGGTCAATGCCGTCAGCAACTCTGTCGTTCCAAAATTTACTGTTGTGATAGGAAACAGTTATGGCGCCGGAAACTACGCGATGTGCGGCAAAGCATATGATCCTCGATTAATCGTTGCATGGCCAAGTGCAGAATTAGCGGTGATGGGAGGAAATTCGGCCGCAAAAGTGCTTTTGCAAATAGAGAAAGCCTCTTTGAAGAAGAAAGGAGAAACAATTACGGAAGAAAAGGAGCAGGAATTATTCAATAAAATAAAAGATAGATACGACAATCAAGTTTCTCCTTATTACGCAGCTGCCCGATTATGGACGGATGCCATTATTGATCCTCTAGATACCAGAAAATGGATTTCTATGGGTATCGAAGCAGCTAACCACGCCCCTATAACCAAAGATTTTAACCTAGGGGTCATTCAGGTATAAGACCATAAAGCTTAAATCGCCAGTTGATCTAAAGTTTGCTGTCTTTGTACTTTTCCACTGGAGGTCTCAGTGAATTTTTTGAGAAAGTATATTTCTTTTGGTCGTTCGAATCGGTCAAGAACTTTGAGGCTCTCAATCTTTAGTCGAATCCGCTCCAATTCGGGGTCTCCTTCTATCAACAAAACTAGTTTTTGCCCTAGATTTTCATCGGGTAATCCGGTCACAAAGAAACGTGGCTCGATAACTTTAGCGAGCTTGGCCTCTATTTGTTCTGGGAATAATTTGACACCGCCCGAATTAACTACGTTATCGAACCGCCCCAACCATTCGAATTCATTGTTTGAAATTAATGAAACGATATCATTGGTAACCACCTCGTTTACACTAATCTTTGGTGCATTTATTACCAAACATCCCCTTTCATCTATTCGGATGTCTACATCCGGTAAGGTAAGAAAATACTCGACCTGATCAATGGGGTGTACTTTTTTAAGTGCAACATGGGTCACGGTCTCCGTCATTCCATAAGTTTCATACACTTTGGTAGAGACATCGTTCGAAACCAATTTCTTTTTTAAGCTTGATGAAAATGGTGCTCCACCAACAATTAAAGTATTTATTGAAGATAATTCGTTCAAGGAATTCTGAACCTGAAGGGGAACCATCGCTGAAAAATCATAAACTCTATCGGTTGGAATATGTAATGAAGCACTTGGCTCAATATAATCTAAGTGCCAGCCCAAGACCATAGCCCTGACCAACATCATTTTACCTGCAATATAATTGCACGGCAAACACAGCAACGCTGTAGTGTTTTCCTTCAAACCAAAAAAATTGCCTGTGGCTTTCGCGGAGTTGGCCATGAACTTTTTAAGGATTGAAATCTGCTTAGGTGCGCCTGTAGATCCCGAAGTACTTACTTTGATAAAAGGCTTATCATCTAACCAATCAAGAATAAAATCACCTATAGCCTTTTCAGATTTATCACCCTCCTTTACCAAAGAATAGGCTATTTCATGCAAATCAATATCATTGCACGAGACTCCCTGCAATTTAAAATTCTTATGAACTTTTCGTTTATTGCCCATTTACATCTTTCGCGAAAAATTCTTCCTTGGTTAAAACTTTACCGGTCAGGCGCTCCTTCCAATTGGTCCAATTGTATTTTTTTGACATGATGAACAAAATGATCGGAAATATGACAAATACTGGTAGAAAAGCGTCCCAACTTAATGTTGGCTCCGAAATATCCCTATACACCGAGTTGGTTTGAAAGGCTGTCCAGTCAGCGGTAACTAAGAGAGCTGTTATCAAGTTATTGGCTGCATGAAACCCTAGGGCAAGTTCTAGTCCTTCATCCATTAATGTCATTATTCCCAGAAAAAAACCTGTTCCGATATAAAATATCATGATACCGTAGCCCAATTTGCCTACCTCAGGATTCCCAAGGTGTAACAGTCCGAAAAGAACAGAAGTTAAGACTAAGGGTATCCATCGATTCTTAGCCATTATGCCCAAACCCTGCATCATATGCCCGCGAAATAGGTATTCTTCAAAACTACTTTGAAGCGGAATTAAGATGATAGTTATGGCTGCCAGTATTAAAAAGGGTTTTAACTGAAAATTGAAAATATAGTTCTCTGGTGAAAGAAACACCCAGGTCATCGTCATTGCCGCCGTGATACTTCCCCACAAAACAAATGAAAAAAGTACACGACCCCAATCAATCTTAGGTCGGCTTGTGGTTAGTGAAGTTATTGATTGTTCGTGAACCAACTTGGTCCAACCTAAAACAACAAACAAACCGATGGCCAACGGAGCCAATAATATTATGGTTACCTTATTGGAACCGAACTGTTCTATTAGGCCCTGCATAACATCTTCCACCGGCACGGGCGTCATTAAGGTCGATATATAGTTGAATACCATAAGACCCAAAAAACCTAAAGGTATGATCCAATATTTCCAGATGCCTAAAGATCCTTTATAACCTTGTTCTATGTACATAATTCTTGTATTAAGTCATCTTGCCAATTTAAGGCATTATCATAAATAAGTTCACCTTGCCTGACCACCAAAGGGCTTTCAAAATTATTGGTATACAGAGAGCCGGTACCAAGACCTTGCGGCATTGCGCTGGCCAAGGTATACGTCCATTGTGCTATAGCGTTCAAACCAATATTGCTTTCGAGGGCACTGGTGATCCACCAACCGATTCCCATTTGTTCGGCCAAATTGATCCATTCTTGGCTTCCCCTGAAACCTCCTACCAAGCTAGGTTTTAGAATAATATATTGAGGCTTAATGGTTTGTAGCAGTTTTTCCTTTTCCGTTACATCTAAAATGCCAATCAACTCTTCGTCCAATGCTATGGGAATTGGAGAGTGCTTACTTAAACCATTCATAGCCTTAAGTTGTTTAGGTTTAATGGGCTGTTCAATAGAATGAATTTGAAATTCGGATAGACGTTTTAATTTTTCCAAGGCATCTGTTGGAGAGAAAGCGCCATTGGCATCTACACGCAACTCTATTTCAGAAGGGTCAAATTTATTTCTTATGGATTTTAATAATGCTATTTCTGTTTCAAAATCGATAGCTCCGATTTTCATTTTAATGCACCGGAAACCCTCATTAATCTTATGGGCGATTTGTTCGTGCATAAAGCCTTCATCACCCATCCAAATAAGGCCGTTGATTGAAATAGGCCTTTTTTGTAAAATAAAATCAGAAGAAAAAAGATGAAAAGGATTTGAGGAACTCAAGGAAATAAATGCCTGTTCAAGGCCAAATTGTATACTTGGGAACTTATATAAAGTCTCGTAAAGATGGTCTAGCCCAAATTGAATATTGTTGCAAACCCACTTTAGTTGGTCTTCATAACCAGGTACATCATCAAAGCTTAATCCTCTCAGGATACCACATTCGCCGATACCAACACGATTATTTTCTTTAAGAATGATAAACCACGTTTCCTTTTGGGTAAGTACACCACGGGAAGTTCCACTGGGCCTTTTGAACTGAAGGGTGTATTTCTTGTAGGTTGCTTCCATTTACGGAAGCAAATTTAGCTATATAAAGGCAGATTACTGTGCAGGTAAATGTTTTTCAGAAGAAACTAATAAATTATAACTGCCTCTATTTAAAATTGAACCAGTAGCGCACACCATCTTCGGCATGGCGATCAATGTTCAGTGTTGTCTGTAGCTGATTGGCCAATCTGTTCATTAGGCGAATACCCATTGATGTATTAGCGCGTTCCTCAGAGTCTTCGGGCAGCCCCACACCATTATCTGCATATTCAAAATAGCCTTCTTGTTCTCCTGTTTTTCTTATATGGATGTAAATTTTTCCATTCTCATCCCCATGAGGAAAAGCATATTTGAACGAATTGGAAACAAGCTCATTGAGCATTAGACCGAATGGTATAGCCCTGTCTATATCAAGTTCGACACCTTCGGCATCTACCGTAATATTGATATTGTGCCCGCCTTTCTTATAAACAGACTGTACACTGTTTATCAAGCTTTCGATATAACTCTGCATTTCGATTACGGAAAGATCTTCGTTCTGGTAAAGCTTTTGATGTATCAAGGCCATGGCCTTTACCCTACTCTTACCCTCTTCAAGGGCTTCAATAGCTGCCTTACTCCTAGTATTTTTGGTTTGAAGGCTCAATAAGCTCGAAACCATTTGAAGATTGTTTTTCACCCTGTGGTGAATCTCTTTCAATAACGAGTCTTTTTCAACTAACGAGTTTTCAATAATATATTTTTGCTCTGCGATCAATCTTTGGTTTTTGATACTCTTTAGGTAAGCGTAAACAAGCCCCGCAAAACCAAGTAACGTGAACAATAGAGAAATTAGAACCAAACTATTTCGTTTGTCTTTTTCAAGGTTTTCAGTTCTCTGCTTTTCTAAAGCCAGCTTTTGCTCCGCTACCATATCTTGAGAATACTTTAAATTCTGCATCATTACAGTAGATAGCTGCTGTTGTCTAAGCTGCGATTCGTTCTCGCTTATAGAATCCCTAATACGTATTTCCCTTCTAAGGTAATGGGAAGAGTTCTTGTAGTCTTGAGTAAGCTCGTAATAAAGCGACAACAAACGGTTTTTCTTAAGAAGATTCTCGGTTGTACTTGTCTGAAGGTTGTCACTCAAGTAATCTGTCGCCTTTTCATAATTCTTCAACTGAAGATAACATTCTGAAATAGCCAAACTATTTTCAGTAATCTCAGATGAATAGGCCCTATCGCTATTTTCTTTTATTTTTTTGATTCCACTTTCCAAAAACGGAATGGCTTCTTCGTACTGTTTGAGGTCAACATGGCACTTACCGATGTTTCCTTCGATTACACCTTTTAAAAGGTCTGAATCGGCCAACATTTTTTCAGACTTTCTGCGGGTTACACTTTCCAAGTATACATCAATATAACCTTTTGCCTTTTTATAATAGCTTAATGCAGTTGGTGTAGAACCGTCTAGCCTTAAAAAATTGCCCAAGTGGTTGTAATAGTCGGCTTGACCGAAAAAATCATCTTCTTCGATGTTCTTTTTTACATTGGCGATATAATCGTCCATTGCCTTTCGGTACATGCCTAGATTAGAATAGATATCATAAAAGGCAACACTCTCCATAATACCCATTTCACGCTTTTTTTCGCGAATATCTATTTGTTCGGGGTACATAGTGAGCTGACCGTAGTTATCATCCATCAGGTCAAGAAGCTTAGAGGAAAGATAAATATCAAGATCCTCTATTTGCTCCATCAACTCTTTGGTAATTGCCAAACTCTTATCATAATCACCTAAATCGTAAAAGATACGAGCTTGCATAAGCTGAAATCTTTTAATATCGTCTTGGTCATCGTTTTTGATGGCCGCGTTAAGGTTGATAGTTATAAGCTCAAGCCAGTCGTAGGTAGAGTTTTCTCTGTAAAGATCCTCTTCATTGAAAAAGAAGGCCATTTTTTCGTCTGTCGTAGCCAACTCTTGAAACTGATGAAAAAGGCTTTGATCCGTAGCATTCGCAGACTGCCCATAGCCAGAAAAGAATAGCAGCATAACTGCTATGATCAAAAATGTTTTTCTGCTAATTTTCTTCATGGTTGGAAAAGGTAACTCAGATCTACTTAAGCCTCTGAATAGAGCCGAATTGCCAAAGCTCGGTAAGCTTTAGGCGTGGCAAAAATATAAAGATGCTTTACAAAATTAATGGTTATGGTAAATTTCTTTTAAAATACTAAATCTTAAATGGATATAGTATAGAATTGATTACTTACAACTCGGGAAAGCTAGTACCGTCATCTACCATTAATCGCCCCATTTCGGTATCTAAGATGTCCTTAAAAAAAAAGGATTTGCCCCTGAGCCTCAAAAATATAATATGTTATTGTCACCAAAAGGAACATTGTTGTGAAAGCTATTGTTTCTGTTGTCAACAGCAAAAATGAGTTGTCAAGGTAATTTCAGAACCTATTTTTTGGATTTTAAAACTTGAGGAAGCTTATTAAAATTAAAAAGAGCCTGATCCGTTAGGATAGGCTCTTTTACGAGAACACTATATGAAAATGAAAAAATTAATTCTGAAGGTATCGACTGTTACGTCAATTATTATGATGCTAAAGTATCACCCTCTAATCAGTATTTAAAACTATTGTTGTGTAAATGGCCAAACCTGTTGTGAAAAGTGTTAAGACGAAAAAAGGGATGCGAATGGCATCCCTTTTAAGCAATCTTTGATTTTATTTTTAAGAATTCATTGCTGAAATAATGAACTCTTTGAAATCTTTCGAAATCGGTATCAATGTATCCTTGATCATAATATCCTTTGAGTTGATCGCATCTATATGATCCACATTAACGATGTATGATTTGTGCGCTCTATAGAACTGGTTCTTGGGCAATTTCTCTAAATAATCTTTTAAAGGAGAACGGACCAAGAACTTTTTATCGATTGTATTCACCTCTAAATAGACATTATCGGCCTTAATGAACATGATGTCGCTAAATTGAATACGATAGTAGAGATGTTGTTTCTTGACGAAAATGGAGTCTTTTAAGACCGTATTGCTCATCGGAACATCTTCGTTGCTTTCTGATGCAGGCGCTGATGTTTTGCCAGACCTGGTGAAATTTGAAAGTGCAATCTCGATTGAGGTGTACAAATCTTGCTGTTCAAAAGGCTTTACCAAATAGCCGTTAGGCTTTACAGTTTTGGCATTCTCTACGGTGGCCCTGTCAGAGTTAGAGGTTACGAAGATGAAGGGAATGTCATAATTTTCCCTGATATGCTTACCTAAGTCGATTCCTGTTTTGTCCGAGGCAAGAATGATGTCTATCAAAACTAAGTCGACATGCTGGTTTTTCAAAACTTCTTCTGCCTGCTCGTAAACGATAACGTTATCGACAATCTCATATCCGATTTCCTCAAGCATTGATTGCATATCATCGGCGATGATTACGTTGTCCTCTACAATGAGTATTTTAATGGGCTGTTCCAAGGTGGGTAGTATTTAGTAGGTTTATAGATTAAATTTACAAAAAAATATTACAATTAGCGTAAAGCAAAACCGCCAAAAGAAAGGTGCTTAGCGCAAGTTTTTTTAATTCGGGGTCAAACAGCCGTGGTTCATTGGTTTGGTAAACCTTACCCAGATGAATAAATATCGGAATGAAAGCCAAAAGAGGCAACATTACATACCACCCTTTAAATGAAATAAAACTATACGCTATAATACTGACAAATGCTGACAACAACAGGCCATAATGATATTTTTTGCCATTATTGAAGCCGATATTGACCACCAAAGTCTTTTTGTTGGCTTTTCGATCAGAGTTAAAATCCCTTAGATTATTCAGGTTCAAAACTCCCGTGCTTAATGCTCCTATGGCAATGGCCGGTAAAAGGGCCAAAACAGTAAGATGCTTAGTGTACAAAAACATTGATCCTAAAACTGCCAAAAGACCAAAAAACAGGAAAACAAATAGGTCTCCCAAACCTCTATAACCATATGCTGAGCGCCCTACTGTATATTTAATTGCTGCCCAAATACTCAAAACACCCAAAACCAAAAAAATTAATGGGTAGAGCATTTTTTCAAATCCGAAAGCTACATAAATAAGCATAATGACCAGTATAAAATCAATTACCATTGATATAATTATACCTTTCTTCAGCTCTTTTCTTTTTAAAACTCCACTTTGTAAAGCGCGCTGCGGACCTATTCGGTCTTCATTATCGGTTCCCTTGACACCATCACCATAATCGTTCGCAAAATTGGAAGTGATCTGAAACGCTACCGTCGTCAAAAGTGCCAAAAGAAATATCTCACTATTAAATTGGCCATCATAACATGCCAAAGCCGTACCCACCAAAATACCCGAAACTGATAAAGGAAGCGTTCGTAAACGGGCCGCCCCGACCCAGGCCTTAAATTTTGTCAAAACTAGTTAGGGTCTTCTATTTGTACTCTTTTACCATCTTTGTATGATGCCACAAACGCATCTGAAAAACCTAAATCTACCAATTGGTTTCTGAAAGTTCTGGCCTCTTCCAAAGTTTCAAAATTACCAAGTGAATAAGAATAAAATGGGTTGGCCTTCACAAACATCGTGTTGGTCAACGCTTCAGACGCCAAGGTCATATTATTCTCAACGAACGATTTGATCTGAACCGAATATATCTTCTCCTTTTCAAGAAACTTCTTGGCCAAATAAAACTCCCTTACTAGACTCAGTTCTTCGTTTTGTTGTTTTAGGTTGTCTATTCTTGATTTTATGGCATCTAAACTATCGATTGAGACAAGTAGGTTACTTGGGCTCTCGTAGTTATGCGATACACTTCTGCCTGCCGTAAATGAAAAAACGATAAGTGCCCCGATTAAAAACAAACCCGTGAAGCCAGCAAAAACATTACGCTGAAGTTTGCTTCTTTTTATTTCTCTGTTCTTGAACTTTATCTGGTCAAGAAGACGTTCATTAATGATTTGGGCTTTATCTATATCCTTATGCAATTCTAAGAGATCGCTTTCTTCTATAAATGGCATATAACAATAAGTTTTACGGGGTTTCTTCGTTAAAGTTAACCAAAATAGCTAAAGATCGATGAAATACACTATTTGAATGTTGCAAAAATAAAGTTTTTTGTGGTCAAATTTCGAAATGATGATGCGTAGTTCTATTTTAATCATTTGATTAGCAACATCCTAAAATAAATTACTTGCCAAATTAATTTCAAATCGCCTTGATACCATTCTCTACAATATCGATTTTACGAGCTTTATAAAGTGTTCCCACGCCCTTTTTAAAGGTTTTCTTGCTCATTTGCAGTTCCCTTTTTATTTCAAGGGGATCCGATTTATCATGTAATGCCAAGAAACCACCATTATCTACCAGTTTCTTATAAATTGCCTCTGCCGTTGGTTCAAGAACACTTTCACCCAATGGTTGAAGAGAAACATCTATCTTATGGTCAGGGCGAATTTTTTTGACATACCCTTTGGTTCTATCACCTACTGAAACATCTTTGAAAATTTCATTGCTATATACCAGGCCTTTATGGGTATCATTGATGATTACCTCCCAACCGAGGTCCGTCAATCGGGTGAACAAGAGATCCACCTCATCCCTTTCGCTGATGGTCAGGTTCTCATTATCCAAGAACTTATTCAGTTTGTTCGAAGCTACTAATCGAAACGAGATATCATCCATATAACAATGAACGACATACCACTGCCCCTCTTTCATTTTATCTCGTTGTTCGCTAAAAGGAACCAATAAATGCTTCTCAAGTCCCCAATCTAGAAAAGCTCCTATCTTATTGACTTCTACCACTTTCAAAAATCCAAACCTATTTCTTAATACGGTTGGCGTCAAAGTAGTGGCTATGGGCCTTTCTTCATGATCGAGATAGCAGAAAACTCGAATCATATCACCTATTTCGGCTTTTTCAGGTACGTACTTATTTGGAAGAAGTATTTCGGCCCCTCCCTCACTACCTAAAAAGAGTCCGACACTGGTGTCTCTCAAGACTTCCAGCTCATTATAATTGCCCAATTCTATCATTTGGCAAATGTAATTTAAAATTCGGGGTATAAAAAAACCGGCCATACGAAGTAAGGCCGGTTTTAGTTATACTATTATAAATCTACTATGCGTAAATAGAAGCTTTATTGAAATGCTTGCATAACATATAATAAACTACAGCTCTGTGCTTATTCTTGTTAGAAGAACCATATTTCTCCAATACACTCTTAACTGCATCCATCAATTCTGGGCTATCTGACATACCAAGCTTCTTGATAAGATAGTTTTTCTTTACAGTTTCAAGCTCTTTTTCATCGCCACCAGAAACTTTTGAAGCATCGATATTATAGATTGCAGGCCCTAGACCTACAGTTACTTTTGTCAAAAGATCCATGTCGGGGGCTTCGCCAAACTTGTCTTTGATGTCTGCTGCGTACTTAGCAATTAAATCGTCTCTCTTGCTCATAATAGTTAGTGTCTAAATGATTATTGGTTAATATTTAGCCTAAGATATAAAATCAAAATAACCGAGCAAAATTTTGTTATTCAATAATCTCGGGGTGCTTACTTCAAGTACTTTTGGAAATTGAGACGGCAAAAAGAACTCCTTAAGGGCATTTTCAAGACCTCTTTTTTCATCAACTATTTGATGGTTAAAACCAAATTGTTCACTCAATAATTTGCCCGACATTTGGTGCTTGGTCTCAAAAAAAGTTTCAAAATTTTCCGAATCATCTCGGCCCGGAAGAATTCTAAAAATGCCTCCCCCACTATTATTGATCAATATGATTCGAAAATCGGGTCGTATATAAGAGTTCCACATCGCATTGCTGTCGTAAAAGAAACTCAAATCACCCGTTATCAAAAGTGTCGGACCGGTATAATTAATCGACGCCCCTACTGCTGTAGACGTACTGCCATCAATACCACTTGTACCCCTATTACAATACACATGTAGACTACTATCTAAATTGAATAACTGCGCATAACGCACCGTTGAACTGTTAGACAAGTGCACTTGGGTTTCTTTCGGGATGAATTTTAAAATACTTTCAAATGCCAATAGATCCGAAAACTCAATTTGCGCTAAATACTCATCCCTTCTGGCTTCATAATTTGTTTTACGCCCGCTCCAATAAGAATAATAATCACTTTCGGCCTTTTGTCCGTTAAAAAGCAGTTTTCTTAAGAAGTCGTTGGGCTTCTGCTTTACATGTTCCGTTAAAGAGAAAAAAGTATTGAATGCCTTAATTTGATCAATGTGCCAATGTTGATCAGGACTGTACTCCCTTAAAAATGCTTTTATTTTTTTGGAAACTACGAGCCCCCCGAAGGTCAACAAAATGTCGGGTTTTAAACGGTTGAAGAGTTCTTCAGTATTGCTTGCCTTTTCAATAGGTGCCACTATGCTGTCTATACTCCCAAAGAAGTTTTTATGGTGAAGGTTTGAGGTGGTTTCAGTAAAAACAATTACCGTTGGGTCGTTGGCCAATGCCTCCAATATGTCTACATCAATCTCATTTGGCGCATTCACACCTACAAGAACCATCTTTCTTTCTGAGTTTTTCCAAGTCTCAACAAAAGGCTCCATCTCTATTTCTGCCTCTTCCGAGCTATTCTGGGGCATCACTGTAAGTGCAACTTCGGTAGGTTGGTCTACCGTATCGTATAAAGGCTCTTCAAAAGGAACGTTGATATGTACTGGCAACTTAACTTGCAGGGCCACATTTAATGCCTTATTCAATTCAGAATCATTGAATTGCTTTATTTCACTCTGGTTCTCTTCAGCCGTACCTTCTTTTAACCATTGGGGCGCATACTTTTGAACCCTTGCCAAAGAATGCGTTACATCTTGCCTTAAATTAGCCGAATAACCGATATGTCTATCAAAAACATGGTCTTGACGTATGGTCTGCCCGTCGCCTACATCAATTTTATAAACGGGCCTATCAGCTGTAATCGCCACTATGGGAATTCCAGAATAAAACGCTTCCGCTATCGCAGGATAGTAGTTTAAAAGCGCACTGCCGGAAGTACAGACAAGTGCCACAGGCTCTTTCAGTTGTTGCGCTATACCCAATGCAAAAAATGCCGCACTACGCTCGTCTACTATACTGTAACAAGTAAAATAAGGATCTTCGGTAAAACCTATAATCAAGGGAGCATTTCTTGAACCAGGAGATATAACTATGTTCCGAAGTTTTTTGGCCTTGCAGTGTTGAACCACCAATTGGGCCGAGGGTATGCTAGAATGTTTCATTAGGTACAAAAGTACGATTCCCTAATGGGCAAAACCAAAGGTTCGTTTATAAAATACTCGACATAGTTTTACTTTTTAGAACGGTTTCATCCCATTCATTTTCCGGGTCAGAACCAGCCGTAATACCACCGCCCACATAAATCAACGCCTGATCTTTTACTAATTGCATACACCGGAGATTAACGAATAGTTCAGTAAATCTATTGATAGAGCGATACACTTGATTTTCTTGATTGGCACGTCTTGAACTTCGCATCTTTTCTTGCTTCATGTTGAGCTCTCCTAAATAACCGGTGTAAAACTGCCTGTCATATCCCTCATTTTCAAGGATGAAAGCCTTTGATTCGAGCTTAGGTAATCCGCAAACCGCTGGCGTAGGATGTAGTTTCTCGAGCACCCCTTCGAGATTTTGATTTTCGATGTTACCCGAAATCTTGGTTCTAAGGTGCCATAACTTACCCGAACGAGCAGATTCTAAACTACCGCTATTCAGTTCAGAAATTTCATTCTTGAGAGCTTCTTCAATATACTCCGTTACATATTTTTGCTCTAGAATTTCTTTTTCGCCCCATTCAGGTTCTTGCCCATTAACATAAGGTTTAGTACCCGCCAAAGACATGGTGGTCAACCTGTTGTTTTTGACTTGAAGAAGAATTTCAGGAGTAGCACCTAACCATAACCCCACTTTTGGGTGATAGAACAAATAACAGAAGGCATTGCTGTACAGAGCCAATAACCGCTGAAATAGTGACAAAGGTTTCATTGTTGCCTGACCTTTCAAAATTCTGGATAGCACAACCTTTTTCAAATGACCCTGCTTAATTGAACTAACAGCATTTTGAACCAATCTCAAATGATGGTCTTTATTCCCAACATTCTTTAGGTCTATATCTAAATACTCCTCAGGCTCAAACTTTTTAGGCGAATAAGATGCTAACTCAAGCATCTCGGAAGACTGAATCAATACTTTTCTAGATTGACTATCAAAAGGCGCAAAAACAAAACCGGACTCTTTAAAATTCTTTACCTCGTACAAGGTATCGGTATTTTGCAACAAGGCCCTTAGACCGCTTTTCATGGGCTTGCGGTAAACAACTAACGGCAGTTCTTTCGAAAGGTGGTTCTCTAGTTGGTCAAAGAATACTTCAGGGGTCATTACTCCTTACTTAATGCTATCGTGGTTAGTTTACAAAGAGAGACCAGCTGATCTTGACTGTTGGTAATTCTTATTTCCCATAATTGAGTTGTTCTTCCCTTATGAATAATGGTCGCTTTGGCAAATACTTCGCCTTCTCGCACACTCTTCACGTGGTTGGCAGAAATTTCAATCCCTCGTATGGCAAATTTTTGGGCATCTAAGAAGATATAAGAAGCCATGCTACCAACGCTCTCTGCAAGGGCAACCATAGCGCCACCGTGCAAAACTCCATCCGGTTGATGTACGGTAGGGTTCACTGGCATTTTGGCAACAAGGTAATCGGCACCCACATCGGTATATTCGATACTAAGGGTTTCCATTAGGGTATTCTTAGAAGACTTGTTGCAAACTTTTAATATTTTTTCTTTGTAGCCTTCCATAAGTTCTATTTTTGGTCAAAAATAATCATTAACAGAGCATCAGCATTGCTATTTACAGTTAGTTTTTGAAGCATGGACCAAAATGAACACCTTGTCACCTATGAACATACCAACTCTTACGTTACCCTCAACCAGTTGGGCCCAGAGACTAAAAACGTTTGGTTGGTCTTTCATGGCATGGGCTATTTGAGTCGATATTTTTTACGTTATTTTGACGAGCTTCCGAATAACGAGAACTATATTATTGCCCCTCAGGCACCTTCTAAATATTATTTGAATGACCAATTCAGACATGTAGGCGCTAGTTGGCTTACGAAAGAAGAAACGGTTCGAGAGACCCAAAACGTTCTGGCTTATATCGATGCAGTTGCGCGTAAAGAACAACTACCCAAAAACCTGAATCTTATACTTTTGGGCTTTTCGCAAGGGGTTTCGATTGCTCTAAGATGGGCGGCCAGTAGAAAAATAAATTGTTCGCAGTTAATACTTTATGCAGGAGGAATACCTAACGAATTGACCAAAACCGATGTCGAGTTTTTGAGGGAACAAGGTACCCAAGTGAAAATATTTATCGGTGACGAAGATGAATATCTCACTGAAAAACGTATGCCCAAGGAGGAAGAAAAAATAGCAAGTCTGTTTGGCGACTCTGCCCAACTAACTATTTTTAAGGGGAAACATGAGGTAAAAAAAGAAATCATCAACAATCTCGTTTTATGACACACGACATCACTTTAGAAGATGAAAGGGTACGTCTTTCACCGTTAAGTCTTGATAATTATGAAAACTTATCCGCTATTGCCGGCCAAGAAAAACTGGTACAATATTCGCCCTCGAATATTGAAGGCCCTACCGCTCTTAAACAGTATGTAGAAATGGCCCTAGAGCAGTACAAGAACAAGACAAGCATTCCATTTCTGGTCTTTGACAAACAGGCAAAAATATACGCTGGTTCTACACGCTATATGAATATCGATTGGCGAAATAAAGTTCTTCATATCGGCTCAACTTGGATTGGTCGTGAATTTCATGGTACAGGCCTTAATAGCCATATGAAATACCTTATGATGAACTATGCCCTGAATGATATGGGCTTCGAAAAAGTTGAATACCGAATCGATGAGAGAAATCTACAATCTAGAAAAGCTGTAGAAAAATTGGGAGGTGTCTTGGAAGGAGTACTTAGGGAAAACGTTTATCTTCTTGATGGATATAAAAGAAATACCTGCTGCTACGGTATTTTAAAAAAAGAATGGGAAGAGACCAAAAAATCAAGATTTCAGAATTTCTCGTAGAATGGAAATTTTTCAGGTAAGCTATCTCGTTAAAGATTATGATGAAGCCATTGAATTCTTCACCAAAAAATTGGGTTTCTCGGTTTTGGAAGATACTCAATTGACCGATAAAAAAAGATGGGTTCTTGTGGCGCCAAAAAGCAACAAACGAATGCGACTTCTATTGGCGAAAGCCGATAATCCTATGCAAGAAAGTACCATTGGTAATCAGGCCGGTGGTAGGGTTTTTCTGTTTTTGAATACCCATGATTTCTGGACCGATTATCAAATAATGAAAGATAACGGAGTTATATTTAAGGAAGAACCCAGAGAAGAACCCTATGGAACCGTTGTTGTCTTTAGCGATTTATATGGCAATCTGTGGGATTTAATCCAACCTCATTAGAACTTACGGTTAGGTGAGAAGGCCTCTATATTCATCGACGTCTTTTTATTTCCAATAATTTCAGAAACCAATTTGCCTGTTGCGGGGCCAAGGCTCCAGCCCATCATAGCATGGCCTGTGGCAAAAACGAGATTATCGATTTTTGAAGGTTTGCCGATATAGGGCAATCCGTCTGGTGATACGGGTCGTAATCCTGTTTGGGCATCATCTAACTCCTCATCAGTAATACTAAGATTAGGATAAAATCGTTGAGCCCCTGCAGCAATGGCATTCACACGCTCTTTTCTCACAATTCTATTATTGCCCGAAAACTCCATAGTACCCGCAAAACGAGTGAATCCGACCATCGGAGTTACCGCCATTTTTGCTTCCATAAGAATAGCCGGCAATTGAATTCCAGTTTCCCGTTTTACATTGATTCTATACCCTTTTCCTCCTTGTAAAGGAAGATCAATGCCCAATTTTTTCGAAAGTAGGCCGCTCCAAGAACCGGCCGCCATTACAACATGTTCCGGTCTATAACTAGACTTGTCAGTTACAACTTCTTCAATACGCCCAGACTTGACTTTTAGATCTTGTACTATCTCATTCTCATTGATGTTTACGCCTATCTTTTTCAAATAAGCAATCAATAAAGGCATTATTTGAGTAGGTGTTGTATGTCCGTCACATTCATAGTGTATAGCGCCTTCTGCAGCAATAGAAACATGGGGCTCCTTTTGTTTTAGTTGTGCTTTATCCAAGTAGGCTACTTCTAATCCTAAATCGGAAGCTCTCTCAGCTACCTCTTTCTCATGTAAAAATGCTGACTGTGTTTGGTAAAGCATCAACAAACCGTTTCTTTCCAACTGAAAATCGCCCAAGTCACCCGATGCCTTGATATCTTCGAACAAATCTCGGCTCAATAAATTGATATCCTTGATTACGGGAATAGCCTTTTCAACCTTTGAATCTGTAGAGGATTTATGAAAATACCAGGCCCATTTGAAAAAATCGGTATCCCATCTGGGTTTCATATAAAAAGGACTCGAAGAATTGAACATCATTTTCAACCCTTTCGCAATCATGCCTGGAGAAGCCAAAGGAATAATATGGCTAGGAGTTAAAAACCCTGCATTCACGTAAGACGCGCCACTGGTCATATTGGTTTTATCGATAACCGTTACCTCATACCCTTCTTTCTGAAGGTAATATGCTGAACTCAACCCAACAATACCACCTCCAATAATCACCACTTGCTTTCCTAAACCCATTGAACTAATTAAATTACCTGAAAACCAAACGCATAAGGGTCATCATCATCAATACTTATCTCATTATGGCCATAGATTTTTGCCCAACCCTGAATACTCGGTTGAATGGCCTTTAAATTACCGACGCTAGCGACCTGCTCTACCCTACCAATGAATTGGGATCCTATATAACTTTCATGAATAAATTCATCACCAATTTTAAGTTTACCCTTTGCGAACCATTGAGCCATTCTTGCTGATGTGCCTGTACCGCATGGTGAGCGGTCAATAGCTTTATCACCATAAAAAACAGCATTTCGGGCCGTTGCTTGCGGCGATATGGTAGTACCTGTCCACAACACATGGCTTACGCCATTGATAGTTTCATCTTCTGGGTGAACGAACTTACCAGGATATTTTTGATTTATTTTCTCCCTGATCTCCTGACTAAATCGAATAAGCTCACCTGCTGAAAATTCCTGTATGCCTTTAAAATTCGGTTGGGGGTCGACGATAGCGTAAAAATTGCCGCCATAAGAGACATCAAATACCAAACTGCCTAAAAAACTACTGTCTATAGTGAGTTCAGAAGCCGCCAAAAAAGACTTAACATTTTTCAACTTCACCCATTCTACCTTATTTTCTTTCTGCCGGTATTCTATTTCTACCAATCCTGCGGGGGCTTCCATCAAAACCCTGCCTGGAGTTTTTGGTTTTATCAGCCCCTCTTCTATACCGATCGTTATAGAACCGATGGTGCCATGTCCACACATAGGCAAACATCCACTTGTTTCTACAAAAAGAATGGCAAAATCATTATCAGGATTACTTGGGGGATAGAATATGCTGCCACTCATCATGTCATGCCCTCTAGGCTCGAACATTAACCCCTTTCGGATCCAATCATATTCTTTTAAAAAGTGCTGTCTCTTTTCGCTCATATTCTTACCAATGAGCTCGGGACCACCTTTTGCAATTACTCTTACAGGGTTACCGCATGTATGGGCATCAATACAGGTAAAAATCGATTTGGCCATAGGCTATTTAAAGCTTTGACAACTACGAAACTTTTGTATTGGTATGTTCACCGTTCAAAAGTCGCATAAGGTTTAACGGATTGTTGTTTTTTAAGGCGTCGGGCAATAAATCATGTGGCCAATTTTGAAAGGATACCGGTCTTACCCATCTCTTGATGGCAGAAGTACCTACCGAAGTAAAGCGACTGTCGCTACTGGCAGGAAAAGGACCACCATGCTGCATTGATGGACACACCTCTACACCAGTTGGTACGCCATTAAAAATGATTCTACCCACTTTCGATTGCAATGCATCGATAGTATCTGTATAAGTACTCATCTCACTTTCATCACCTAACAATGTTCCGGTCAACTGACCCTCAAGGCGTCCAATAACTGCATTAAGTTCGTTGGCATCGGTGCACCTAACTACAATGGAGAAAGGACCAAAAACCTCTTCATGTAATTTGGGATTTTTTAAAAATTCGGCACCTGCAATACTTAAGACCTTTTGCTTGGCAAAGTTAGGGGAGGCATCTGCGGTATACTCCGCAACTACATCTACCCCACCTTGGTTGGACAACTCTTGCTTACCAGACTCAAAGTTTTTGTGAATGTTTGGGTGAAGCATGCAGGTTGGGTCGAGTTGGCTGATTTCTTCTCCCAGTTTTTTGATAAAACTATTCATAGTTTCACCCTCTATACCCAATATTAAACCTGGGTTAGTACAGAACTGACCAGCACCCAGGGTTATCGAACCTGCGTATTTTTGCGCCCAATTTGCTTCTTTATCCTCTAAAGCAGAAGGGAAAACCACTACCGGATTTATACTACCCATTTCAGCAAAAACAGGAATGGGTTCTTCCCTTTCGTTGGCCAATCGGTATAAGGCCATTCCGCCTTTTATACTACCTGTAAAGCCAACCCCTTTAATGGAGGGATGCAAGACCAACTTTTTACCAACTTCAATTCCGCTACTGTTCAAGTTAGAGAACACACCATCTGGCATACCCGTTCTTTTGGCAGCCTTTATTACGGCCGAAGAAACCAATTCACCTGTTGCCGCATGCATCGGATGACTTTTAACGATTACAGGGCAACCAGCTGCCAGCGCACTGGCCGTATCGCCACCTGCCGTTGAAAAGGCAAAAGGGAAATTGCTTGACCCAAAAACTGCAATAGGCCCTATAGGCACCAACATTTTTCGAATATCAACTTTGGGTAGCGGTTCTCTATCAGGCTGTGCCGTATCAATGGTTGCCTCTACCCACGACCCTTCTTGTAATAGCGTTGCAAAAGACTTTAGCTGGCTCATGGTACGACCACGTTCTCCACGTGCACGACCTTCAGGAAGACCAGATTCTATCATATAGGTCTCTATCAATTCATCACCTAAAGCTTCTATTTCTTCGGCGATGGCAATCAAGAACTCCGCCTTTTTAGCGCCACTTAAATCTTTGTAACCAGCAAAAGCATCCTTAGCTTTTTGCGCTGCTTTGTTTATCTCATCTTCGGTGGCTTCGAAAAGCTTCCAATCCGTTTGTGTGTTTTCTTTCGGATTAAAGGTAGCATAAGTACTATCTCCAGTAGCCGTTAAATCATTTCCTATATAGTTCTTTCCGGTAATCATCATTCAAATTTTGAGGTTCATAGATTGAAACTGAAAACTAGCACATTTGATGAAGGATGTCAAGATAAAGCAACGTTAATATTGCTTTAAATGTCCGCCTCAACTCAAAATAAAGCAGTCTTACTAAATTCGACCTATTAAGCAGATATTTCGCCGGACACTATAGTAAGGTTTTTATAATCGGGTAACTCTGGTCTCGACTTTAAAGATTCTTGAATGACATTTATCACCCTATCCCTTTCCGCACCTTGTAATGGCAGTCTAGGCTTTCTTACGAACTCGGTGCCAAGACCCGTAGCCACTTCGGCCAATTTAATATTCTGTACCAACTGCGGACTAATATCAAGCTCTAACAATGGCAGAAACCACCTGTAAATCTCAGTAGCCTCTTTGGGAAAACCTGCTTTAGCCAGTTTATAAATAGCCACTGTTTCTGCTGGAAAGGCGCAAACCAAACCGGCCACCCAACCATCGGCGCCCATCAATAAACTTTCTAAAGCCAACGGGTCAACTCCGGTAAGAATTTTTAAAGAATTACCAAACCTATTTCTAAGCCTACCGATGTTAATGATATCGCGAGTAGATTCTTTTACTGCCCTAACGTTATCCATCTCCATTAATTCTTCGAACATATCAACGGTCACCTCTATTTTATAATCTACCGGATTGTTATATATCATAATCGGTAAATCGGTACTTTTCGCTATGTCCTTAAAATAAGTTACTGTCTCTAGGTCGGTAGACTTGTAGCGCATTGGGGGCAATACCATCAAACCATTGGCACCCATTTTTTCTGCCTCAGCCGCCACCTCAATGGCTTCTTTGGTAGATTGTTCTGCAATGGTCATTATTACAGGAACGTTATTGTCGGCAATCGAAAGGGTTTCTTTGATCAAAATCTTTTTCTCTTCACGACTTAGCGTGCTGGCCTCCCCAAGAGAGCCTCCTAAAACAATACCGCTTACTCCGGCCTCTATTTGAGCCGCGATATTCTTCTCAAACATCGGTATATCCAATGTATCTTGTGCGGTGAATTTGGTTGTTACTGCGGGCATTACCCCTTCCCATTCGAATGTCATAACTCTAATTTTACAATGATTCTACAAAAATACGTTGCCGAGCAGGGATTCTACTAAATTCAAATTATCCAAAACCAATACTATATTACCCTATTCAAACGACAAAAGGGTTGATTTAAATCAACCCAATATCAATTATACACCCAAATTGCCCAAATCAGTTTTCCTGCAAACCGAACTTATACACGCAATTAGAAACATAAGTCCTGCCTGGGTCTAAGCGGGTACTCTGAAAATTAGGCTGGTTCGGCGAATCTGGAAAATGCTGGGTCTCCAAACAAAAAGAACCCCTAAAAACATAGGGTTTACCACCTTTACCGATATCAGCCCCGGTTAAAAAATTTCCACCATAAAACTGAACGCCCGGTTCATCGGTATAGACTTCCATAGTTCTGCCGCTTTCAGGTTCGACCACCTTGGCAGCTAGTACCAACCCATCTTCATTCTTAGGTTCTTTGTTCAATACGAAATTGTGATCGTAACCATTGGCAAACTTGAGTTGTTCACTTTCTACTTCTAAATCTTGACCTATAGGTTTGGCAGTCGTAAAATCAAAGGGGGTGCCTTTTACGCTTTCAATATCCCCTGTCGGAATCAGTCCACTATTAACAGGTGTAAAGCTATCGGCATTTAACCAAAGAACGTGGTCGGTGACATCGCCATTACCTTCTCCCTTCAAATTGAAAAAGGAGTGATGTGTCAAGTTAATGTACGTCGCTTTGTCGGTCGTGGCCTCATAATTTATTTTCAACTCGTTTTGGTCGGTTAGGTCGTAACGCACTTTCACATTTAAATTTCCTGGATAACCTTCTTCCATATCAGGAGAAGTGCGACTAAAAACAATATGACTGTCGCTTGACTCGTCAACATTCCACACCACACTTTCAAAACCTTTGATACCGCCGTGCAAATGGTTCTCGTTATTATTGATTGCCAAATCATAAACAGTTCCGTCAATACTAAACTTACCTTTGGCTATACGGTTTCCATAACGACCAATAGTAGCGCCGTAATAATTCTTTTTGGCCCTATAGTTATCTAAATGCGGAAAGCCCAGCACCACATCTTCAAAATCGCCATTTTTATCTGGGGCATGTAATGAAATCAATCGCTGTCCATAATTAGTAATGGTAACTTCCATTCCGTTCTTATTCTTCATAGTGTAGAGGCGAACCGAATCACCTTCGATGACAGTTTCAAAATTACTAACGTTAAGTTCGTCTGACAGTTTACTTTCTTCCGTTTGATCGGGGCTCTCCATTTCTTTTTCTTTTTTGTTTTGTTTACAGCTAAAGGCGCTCAAGCCAAGAATTAAGGTTATTGCTACAAGGTTCGAAATTTTCATGGCGCTTGTGGTTGTATTGAATGTTTTGAATGCCGATGAAGTTACCAAAAATTAACAAAGAAGCCATTTTTTATTTGGCAACCGTTAAAATAGAAGTTCAGTTTGTTTTCTTTATTTTTGATGAATTTTAGCAGCTCTACAAAAAGCAAACTTTTTGACCATTCGCTTTAGCGATTGTCAATCAAATAACTATGATGCTTGGTTGCCCTTAATTTATATAATACAAAATCATGAAAAAATTGATATTGGCTTTTTTCGGCCTCATCATGGCCTGTAATTCTGCGCAAAAAACGGTCGTCAGCTCCGAGCAATCGGCCGAAGCGACCGTTGTAAAAGACCCTGAAAGTTATGCGGAAAGTATAACCGAAGAAGAGTTGAAAGAGCATCTATACACCTATGCTTCGGATGAATTTGAGGGTCGTGAAACCGGGGAGCCTGGACAAAAGAAGGCGGTGGAATACCTAAAGAAGGAATACGAGAAACTCGGAATAAAAGCTGCAAAAGCAAATGGCGATTACTTTCAAAATGTACCATTAGAGGTCAGTCAACTTCCTAAAGGTTCTTTGACCGTTAACGGAAAGAATTTTCCCTTAGGCACCGATTTTTTAACCTTCTCAAAAGCTCAGGGCGAGTTCAAAAATATCGTTTATGCCGGTTTTGGAATCGAGACCGACGAATATTCCGATTATAAAGATTTAGATGTCGAAGGAAAAATAGTATTGCTAAAGGCAGGTGAACCAATTGGTAAAGACGGGAACTATATCATTTCTGGTAACAGCCAAAAATCGGTATGGAGCAACATGTCAGAATCAATGGGAAAAAGAATGGAATTGGCCACCAGCAAAGGCGCCAAGGGCATGCTCTACTATGATTCAATGAATTTTCCTAGATTTAAAAGTAGGTTTGAATGGATGAAAGGCAATGACAGCGGTAGAATGGAGCTCTCAAGTGATGCTTCTTCAGAGTTCTTTACTTTTTGGATTAATGAAAACCTGGCGAAGGCTATCTTACCAAAAATAGATTCGGAAAACAAGCCAAAAATTATTACCACCAAACTTCAATTAGACATTCAAAGCCAGAATAACAAAGTGGAGTCTGAAAATGTAGCGGCCATATTGAGAGGAACGGAAAAACCCGATGAATACGTAGTTATCTCTTCTCACTTAGACCATATTGGTGTTTCTTCGGATGGTGAAATCAATAATGGGGCCGACGATGATGGCTCAGGTACCGTGGCATTGCTTGAAATAGCAGAAGCATTTAAAAAAGCGGCCGATGAAGGCCAAGGACCAAAACGTTCTATCGTATTTCTACACGTAACCGGTGAAGAAAAAGGACTATTAGGTTCTCGGTATTACACCGATGTTGAACCTATTTTTCCTTTAGAGCAAACGGTGGCCAACCTTAATATCGATATGATCGGGCGTATCGACCCGAAAAGAAACGGCGACCGAAACTATATTTATTTAATAGGTTCGGATAAGCTCAGTACCGACCTTCATGAATTGTCGGAAGAAGTCAACAATAAATACACACATATCGAGCTCGATTACACCTTTAATGACGAGAACGACCCCAACCGTTTTTATTATAGAAGTGATCATTACAATTTTGCAAAAAACAACATTCCCATCATTTTCTATTTTAACGGAACGCATGATGACTATCATCGACCAGGTGACACCCCCGATAAGATTAATTATGATTTATTGCAGAACAGAACACGGCTAATATTTCATACCGCTTGGGAAGTTGCGAATAGAGATCAACGGGTCGTTGTAGATAAGGCCGCTAAATAGGTAAGAAACATTGCAGAAAAGAAAAAGTCCCGATATAATCGGGACTTTTTTATTGGGTGGAAGACCGGGTTCGAACCGGCGACCTCTTGAACCACAATCAAGCGCTCTAACCAGCTGAGCTACAACCACCATTTGCTTTCAAAAAGCTTACCTCATTTTGCAAGCGGTGGCAAAGGTACTTTTTTTTAAACAATCTTTCAAAATAAAAATCAGCATATTTTATAAAATTCAATTGATAAAAGACGTCGAAATTGTGAGCTCTGACAATTAGATATTTAGAAGTAAGAAGAATCGTATTTAATCGATGAAATACACTTCTAAACCGACCAAACACACAATTATTGGCGTTTCACAACAAATATTTAATACCCCATAAGGGTTAGCCTACCTTAGATTTATTATTGGGCCAAGCTATGTATCGCCAAGAAGCGCATTTTAAAAAATTCTTAAGACCATCGAATATACGATGGGCACTACTTTTGGTGGTTCTACTTTTCACTTTTGACATACAGGCCCAAAAGAATACCAAAGACAGTATTCAAAACGAAATAAAAAGGCTCAAGTCACAAAACAATTTTACCGTAAAAGACTCAATATATATCAACCTTCTTAATGGCTTGGGTAAAGAACAGCGGTTTTATAATTCTGATAGTCTATTACACCTGTCGAAACAAGCACTTAAACTTAGTAGGGTCATCAATTTTAAATTTGGTGAAAGTAAAGCTCTCTTAGGTCTTGGTGATTATTATTCGGATAAGGGAAACCATAAAAAAGCGATATCATACTACCAAGAGTCGTTTAAAATAAGTAATAAGGCCCGAATTCAGGAAATTTCTCTCATGTCTAAAAACAATTTGGCCGGAGAGTACATGTATAAAGGAGATTACACCAATTCGCTTACCCATTATTTAGAGGGTATCGATATGGCGAAGCAATATAATGATAAGCTGATGCTCTCCATTATGAACGAGAACGTTGCCAACCTTTATGCTACACAGAACGACTACGAACAAGCGCTAGACTTTTACAAAAACGTAAAGAAAATAAATAATGAACTAGGCGATGATGTCATTTCTGCCGAAAGTATGAGCAACATGGGCTCGCTCTATGCAGATATGGGGAAACTTGATTATGCCATGTTCAATATTAATAGTAGCATCACCATCTTTGAAGAACATGGTATCATGGACTGGTTGGCGTATGCCTATGAAATCAAAGGAAAAGTCTATTTGAAGCAAAAAAAATATAAATGGGCCCTGTATTGGTACAACCAAAGTGAAATGCTTCACGGCAAGATTGAAGACGAAAGAGGAAAAATAGACCTTTACAATGGTATGGCCGAGGCACACCTCAACCTCCAAAACGATGAACTTTCGGAAAAATACGCTTTGGACGCCTTGGAGATTTCCAAGAAAATAAAATTTATGGAAGGGCAGCAAAAATGCGCAGCCACCCTTTACAAATTGAACAAGCACAAAGAAGATTTCGCGGCCGCCCTCACCTATCATGAAATCTATCAAAGTCTTTCAGATTCGTTATCAAGGCAAGAAAACAAAACAAGTCTCAATATGCTCAAGACCAAGATGGAGCATGAAAGACAAAAGCTTGAACTAATTGAAGAAAACCAAAAGCAACTTGCGGCGCAAAGAAATTATATCAATGCCGCATTGGCCATTTTATTGATATTCATCGCGGTTACCTTTTTAATGAGGAGAAGTGAAAAAATTCAAAAAAACCTCAATAAAAAACTTCAAGGAAAAACCGATGATCTTGAAAAGAGAGAATTGGAGCTAAGAGAAATCAACAAGACAAAAGACCGACTCTTTTCTATTATTGGGCACGACCTTCGTGGGCCTATAGGTGCCTTTCAAAGTTTATTGAAACTCTTTAAAGAAGGGGAAATAGGCCAAAGTGAGTTTATGGAGTTCATTCCGAAATTCAGGCACGATATCGACCATATAGCGTTTACCTTGAACAATCTACTCTCATGGGGGCAGACCCAAATGAATGGTACGATAACCAAACCATCGGTGGTGGCATTAGAGACCATTGTTAACGAGAATATTCATCTTTTGGCAGAAATAGCGGAAAACAAATCTATTAGACTGATCAGTCATTTGAACCAGAATACTACGGCCTGGTCAGACGAAAACCAGATAGATATCGTAATTCGAAACTTGATCAGCAATGCCCTAAAGTTTACCCCAGAAAATGGAATGGTTACCATTTCATCTCTGGAGAGAGACGACCATTGGCAAATTTCTATTCGTGATACAGGTGTGGGAATGGACCAAGATACCATCAATAAACTTTTTCATAAGAATGCCAATGTCACCACTTATGGCACCAATAATGAAAAAGGTACTGGTCTAGGTCTTTCTTTATGTAAAGAGATGATTGAAAAGAATCACGGTAAAATTTGGGTCAACAGCCTTAAGAGAAAGGGAAGTACTTTTCACTTCACAGTTCCTAAATCAAAGAAAAACTATAAGAAAACGGCCTAAACCAAATCATTTAGCTGTTTGACCGCCACATATCTTTCTGCCGTAAAACCTTCACCATATTCTGAATTAATCAAACGACCTAGGTCACGAGCCCTGTATTTCACACTGTCCATAAAATTTTTACTACTTATGGGCGTTTCCGGTTCTTTGCTATTCGGGTCATGAAACTGCGAAGAATAGGCCATGATAGAATCCATTTTTTTGTCGATAAAACCGGAGACATCTACCACAAAATCCGGCTCCAGGTTTTTCCATTGAATGTAATGGTAAACGACTTTTGGCCTCCATGGTTCTTGAACCTCTTTCTCCCCCTCTAGTTGTGTTTCTATTTTAATCAATCCGCTCAAAAAGCAAGAATCACTTACCAATTTGCTTCCTCGACCGTGATCGATATGCCTATCGTCAATGGCATTACAGATAACGATCTCAGGTCTATATTTTCTGATTTTTTTGATAATTTCAACCTGGTGCTGCTTGTCATTGGTGAAAAAACCGTCAGCAAAACCCAAGTTTTCCCTAATTTCTACTCCTAAAATATCAGCTGATTTTTTTGCTTCTTGACTTCTTATTTCAGCTGAACCACGTGTACCTAATTCGCCACGGGTCAAATCAATAATCCCCACTTTATTGCCATTTGCCACTTCTTTGGCAATCGTGGCCCCTGCGCCTAGTTCTACATCATCTGGGTGAGCCCCAAAGGCCAATATATCTAATTTCATGAATTGTATTCTATTTGGTGTTGGTATACCGTATGCTTTGCACTTTGTCGTATGTCTGCCCTTAATACTTACGGGTATATTCTAAAAGAAATGACCAAGCGTCAACAAAGCGCACGCAAAGATACTTCTTTTGTAATCTTTCTGTTGGATGCTGAACCCACCAAGACCTTTCACATATTAAACACTGACCTTTTTCCAATCTCCTTTTCTAAACCAAACAATGGCCATTATGGCCAATAGTACTTCTGCCGAAGTAATGGCCACAAAGACTCCAACAGCTCCGTAATCCAAAGTTATAGACGAAACATAGGCTAAAGGCAACTGAAAAAGCCAGAATGCTATAAAATTGATTTTTGTAGGCGTTCGAGTATCTCCCGAGCCATTGAATGCTTGGGTAACTACCATACCGTAAGCGTAGAAAACATATCCGGCAGCTATTATTTGTAGACATAGACCACCATTCTCCACAACTGTGCTATTAGGGTTGAACCAACCAACGATAGTATATGCAAACAGAAGATAGATCACAGAAACCACCGCCATAAAAATGGCGTTATATTTACCTGTTTTCCAAACGGAAAGTTCGGCCCTATTTGGTTTTTCAGCACCCAGATTTTGACCTACCAAAGTTGCCGCTGCATTGCTCATTCCCCAAGAAGGCATAAGGGTAAACAGCATGACCCTAATGGCAATGGTGTACCCGGCAAGAACCTCGCTACCGAATTCGGACATTATTCTCATAAGAAATACCCAACTCGACGTACCAATAAGAAATTGTGCGATTCCGCCTAAAGATACCTTTACCAAATTGAGCATTACCTTTAGTCGAAGTACCAAATCGCTCAGTCCTATCTTGATTTTGCTCCATCCGAAGAAAAGAACCGCCAATTGAAACAATACGGCCGTACCTCTACCGATATTGGTAGCAATAGCTGCCCCTGCCACACCAAATTCTGGAATTGGCCCCCATCCGAATATAAATATGGGGTCCAAAAAAATGTTGAGCCCGTTGGAAAGAACCAGCGCCCACATGGCAATCGACGCATCGCCCGCTCCCCTGAATATGGCATTGATTAAAAAAAGCAGTAGAATAGTCACATTACCCCCTAAAAGCAATTGAGTATACTCATAGCCTTCGTCAATGAGGTCTGGTTCGGCACCCATTAGAGCCAAGATATCCTTTGAATAAAAAATGCCCACTACCGACACGATCAGTGACACGAGAACCCCAAGTAGAATTGCCTGTACAGCAGATTCTTTGGCCCCAAGAATATTTTTTTCACCGATTCTTCTAGCTACAATAGCGGTCGCCGCCATACTTAAGCCGATAGCTATGGCATAAACCAATGTGATAACCGATTCTGTTAAACCAATAGTGGCCACCGCATTAACACTTACCCTACTAACGTAGGCAATGTCTACAATGGCAAAAATTGATTCCATCATCATTTCAAGAATCATAGGGATCGAGAGCATGAATATGGCTTTACGAATGCTCCCGCTTGTGAAATCAAAATCTTTACCTGTCAAGGCCAAAATAAAGTATTGATAAAGTCTTTTGAAGGTTATTCTGTTATGGTTTCGCATGATTGAGAATTATGTTTGAAAAGAGTGTGAAAAACGTCGAACAATCGAAATAGAAAACGATTATTTATGGGCAAGAGGCCCAATGACATTTAGAAAGGACATAATTCTTATAACTTCATAACACTACAAATATGCAATAAAAATTGGTGGTAGCCCTTGAAAGTTGTTAAAATTCACACTAAATCCAGAAACATTTCCGTTCAACTTTAATAAAAAGTTGTTGCTATGATTAATCGCATTTCAATTCTAGCCCTTTTATTGGGGGCTTTGCTGGTTTTACCCCTTTCCTGTTCGAAAGATTCAGGCAATGAGTCTAATTCCAGTTCAGATGATACCACCAAGACCATTACCGATGAAAATGGTGAAGACCAGGAAGTGAACATTTCAGAAAACAAAAAACTGGTCGGCGATTCTGCCAATGATATTTTGAGTGATGCAACCTATGAATCCATTATCTTTGAAATATTCTACGTCGCGGGTTTCGAACCCAACCAGAATACGGTTGCCAATTTTGAGTCGTTTTTAGAAAATAGACTTAACAAACCGGAAGGTATTACTATTGAGTTGAAAGAAATTGAAAGTCCCGGTCAAGATGCCTATTCGGTAGAAGATATTGCGGCTTTAGAAGATACTATTAGAACAGAATACAATCAAGACAGGCGTTTAGCCGTATCAGGTATTTTTCTGGATGGGGAATACTCTGAAAATACAGAAAACGGTTCCGTTTTAGGAATTGCCTATAGAAACACTTCTTTCGTCATTTTTGAGGAGACCGTTCAAAGTTTTAGTGGGCAGGCTTTTGGCCCAAGTCTTACCGTTCTAGAAAGTACAGTATTGAACCACGAGTTTGGCCATTTAATGGGTATGGTAAATGCAGGTACCCCGATGCAAACAGAACATCAGGACACTGAACACGGAAGGCATTGTATCGATGATAGCTGTTTAATGTACTGGACCGCCGAAACTGGCGAGGGATTGCTCAACATGCTTAGCGGAGGAACGATACCCGACTTCGATAGTCAGTGTTTGGCAGATATACAGGCCAATGGCGGTAAGTAATTAATTATTTATGTAGTTAACCCGATACCTCCATAAGCTTAATGCACCTATAATCAAAGCTCCCAAAGCTATATACCAAACATAATCGGGAGTAATTGCGGCAGAACCGCTCTGACCATAACTATGCAAACCTACTAGGTAATAATTTACGCCAAAATAGGTCATCATGATACTTCCAACAGCAATAAGGCTTAAGAAGTTGAACGTCCACTTTCCTCTTAGGCCGGGAACCAAGCGCATGTGAATTACAAAGGCATACACCATAATAGAAATCAATGCCCATGTTTCTTTGGGATCCCAGCCCCAATAGCGGCCCCAGCTCTCGTTGGCCCATTGACCTCCTAAAAAGTTACCTATGGTCAGCATTACAAGACCCACTGTAAGCACCAATTCATTGATGATGGTCAATTCTTGAATGTTCAGGTCCATTCGCTTTTTGTTCTTTTTTGTGGTAAGAATCATAAGAAGAAGACTTACGAACCCAAGAATAGCACCAACAAACAGAGGACCGTAACTGGCTACGATTACCGCCACATGAATCATCAACCAATAACTATCTAAAACGGGTACAAGGTTTCCTATGGCCGGATCGACCCAATTCTGATGAGCAATCCATAGCAGCATTCCTGTTACGAAGGCAGAAGCAGCTAAGGTAATATCACTCTTTCTCGCAAAAAGAAGCCCCATACCCATAGTGGCCCATGATACGTACAAAATACTCTCATAGGCATTGGTCCACGGGGCATGGCCAGAAATGTACCAACGTAAAATCAAGCCAGCCGTATGCCATAAAAACAGAATAATGATAGTGCCTTTGAAAAAATAATTACCAACCCTCAAAATCGAGCGGTCTTTGAAAATCTGGAATATGAGGATTATGAAAAACAATAAACCGATTAAAGGATATAACCTCCACAACTGATTGAAAATACCAAGCTTGTTGTAAACTACCTCCGTTTCGATTTTACTATCCGGTGGCAATACTTCACTACCGTGATTTTTTTGGTTTTGTTTAAAGGCTTCCAACAATTTATCGGCACCAGAATAGTCATCGGTCTCGATTGCCTTTCTTAACGTCATCAAATAATACGGAACGGAATTTCTAATGAAATTACCATAAAGGCTGTCGGGCACTTGATACTGCCCTCCCCTATACTCAACGGCCGAAATCCATTTATTGTTCTCATCATTCAAGAGAGGAAAAATCTTTACGATTCTTCCACTTAATGCTTGATCGAGCACACTAAGTCTAACATTGGCATCCTTAAAATCCTGCTCAAATTTATTGGGGACATTAGTGGCCGTAGCTTCCCTCAGAAATGGTTCCAATTTGTAATTGCCCCTTTCATCAAAAAAATCGGTTGCCTTGGCATATTTCTGACCTTCAGGAACCCCGATGACATGGCGTATACTATCATTTTGACCCTTTTTATCAATTGCCAAAAATTCTGCATTGTACCACGCTGGAGGGTTCAGCATCATCGAAAGAAAGACTTGGTCGGCATTCATATCGCCAAACTTCTCTTTAAGGCTCAGCTTTCTTAAAAGTTCGGAAGAAAAAGTGTGTATGGGCTTCATTCGCCCAGCTTCATCTTGCACCACCAATTTGCCAAACTTTTCGGCATGCTCTTTTGATACAAGTGTAGTCTTGATTATCGAATCGATTTGAACTTGGGTAGGCATAGTACCGGAATGGTCATGCCCATCATCGGCCGTATGCTCTTGCGCCGATAAACCTAAACTAGCGGCCAAAAACATTACGGTGGCCATTTTAGCTTTCTTTGACTTTAACTTCTCCAAAGACCTTCCTAAATCTTTAAATCTGGTTTTGCCAAAAAACATAATTCCCATTAAACCGATGTATAATAGAAAATAGCCCAGATAGGTGATCCATGTACCCCACTGATCATGGTTTACCGAAAGAATCGTTCCCTTTTCATCGGGGTGAAAGCTAGACTGAAAAAAACGGTACCCTTTATGATCTAATATATTGTTCATAAAAATATCGTAATCGAAAGGTCTTTCGTCTTCTACGGTTACTTTACTCATAAAGCTGGAGTATCCTTTTTCGGTACCAGGATATTTCTCTGCTATAAAATCATTCAATTTTATACTAAAAGGAAGCTCATATACCTTTGAGCCATAGCTCAACATGAAATCGAGCCCGCCGACATTGAACTTCTCAGAAAAATCGGAAGTTCCCTTTCCTCCTAAAAGCTTCTTTTCTACCGTTTCACCATTGGCACTAATTTCAATCACCAAAGCATCAAGAGTAGCTTCGGTCATTTGTGCTTCTGGCACCTTCACAACACCGTAAGATCCTTTTACAATAGGGTCGGGTATTACGAATTGCATGCCTGCCATATTGTATAGCGAACGCAGTTGTAACGGCTGTAAACTGTCGGCCACCACTTGGCCTTGAAGTTGGTCGGCCATTCGCATAAAGCTACCTTCAAAAGGCGATTCAATTTGAAAATCCCCATTCTGGGAATAAATATTGACCGCTCCCTCGGTCTTTTTGTTTAATGAAAAAAGTACATTATGAATACTCGATACCTCACCGCTCTCTAAATAGTGGTCGTGTCTTTGACCATCACCCGCTTCAACGATTTTCAAGTATTCTTTACCGCTTTCATCGGCAATCAGCCCTTCTTCGGCGCCATCAATAAAACCCTTATATGAAATAGTGAAAGGTTGCCCATTAAAATCTGATTTCCAAGGTAGATTCGACTTTATATCTTCTGCGGTAACTATTAAATTTTCCTGAAGTGTCTTCCTTCTTGGTTCCCCATTGATTTCGCCATCTACAAATGCAGTTAAGTAGGTTTTATCGGAGTAGAAAACTTTTTCAGCTTGTCCTTCGCGAATGGGCATCATCCCCTCAAAACTAATATACCTAGTCACAAAGGCCCCGACAATGATTAGTACCCAAGAAAGGTGAAGAACTAGTACCGGCCATTTCTCAACTCTTAAAAGACGGTATCTTTTGATATTTCCGACAAAGTTGATGACAAAAAATACCATAATGGCCTCAAACCACCATGCATTATAGATCCATATTCTTGCTGTCTCAGTGCTGTACTTTGTTTCTATGAAGGTTCCCAAGGCCATGGCTACGGCAAAAGCGATAAACAAAAGGGACATTAAACGAGTAGAAAACAATAATTTTTTAAGCATTTGCATTTTGGAGTAGCTGAATTGGTTTTCAGCTTGCAAAAATACGCCCTTTTTATCACTTGCATATGTAAAGTAACCTTTAATACACCTTTCGAACTGTTAATTGTTATTTAAAATTCTAGGGGCGAAATGTGAAAAAGAGAGATGCAAAATTCACCATAAGAAATCTAAAAACTTTCAAATTAAAGACTCAACCCACCATCGTATATAAGCGAAGAAACGCTCAAACCCTTTTTATGCCAAGAAGAAATATATGTAATTTCGCAGCATGAAAACAGTTACCATCATTGGATCGGGCAATGTAGCATATCATCTCTACAAAGCCTTTTCATTAGCTGAAAATATATTGATCCAACAGGTGGTGGCGAGAAATAAATCTGCATTAGAAACATTTGTTTCTCCAGATAAGCTCTGTACCAACTTTGAAGAGGTCGTTGATTCTGATTTTATTATCATAGCCGTAAGTGACAATGCCGTTGAAAAAATAGCAGGGCTTTTGAAAAACTTTAAGGGAATCATAGTGCATACCTCGGGGGCAACTTCTCTAGGCGTACTGAACAAACATGAAAACCACGGTGTTTTTTATCCGTTGCAAACCTTCAGTAAAAGTCGTGAGGTGGTATTTCAGGACATTCCTATTTGTATTGAGGCTAATACCAAACATAATCACCTTGAATTAAATGAATTGGCTTGTACTATTTCAGGTAATGTTCAAAGGGTGAATTCATCCCAAAGAAGACAGCTACACATGGCAGCGGTATTCGCCAACAACTTCAGCAACCATCTCTTCTACCTCGGAGGAAAGATTTGTGCAGAAAATCAACTTTCATTTTCGATTTTGAAACCTTTGATCAAAGAGACTGTTGATAAATTAGAAGTTTTATCGCCTTATGAGGCCCAAACTGGGCCGGCCAAAAGAAATGACCAGAATACCCTAGAAGCACATCTTTCTATTTTAGAATCAGATTTGCATAAAGATATTTACACCCTATTAAGCCAATCGTTACAAGAAACTTATGGAAAAAAGTTATAAGGAATACCTCAAAAATATCGACACATTTGTTTTTGATGTGGATGGTGTTTTTACCGATAGTACCCTCATCATTACTACAGATGGCGAAATGCTTCGCAAGATGAGCGTTAAAGATGGTTATGCCCTAAAAACCGCTTTGCAGAAGGGATATAAAATTTGTATCATCTCAGGTGGAACGAACGAGGGCGTTCGAAATAGGCTCAGGGCCCTTGGGGTAACCGATATTTATTTGGGAGCACATCATAAATTGGATGCCTTAGAAGAGTATATGGATATTTACGGAATTTCTCCTGAAACCATGTTGTACATGGGCGACGACATACCCGATATACCTGCCATGCAGACGGTTGCCATACCTACCTGTCCGCAAAATGCTGTACCCGAAGTAAAAGCTATTTCTAAGTATGTTTCGCACAAAAATGGCGGCGAGGGTTGTGTAAGAGACGTAATCGAACAGGTGCTTAAAGTAAAGGGTGATTGGCTGGATAATTATAGTGCTTCGAATGATTAAATCATGTTACAAGACCAATTAAAAAATTACAACTTGATCCTGGCCTCGGGCTCACCCAGAAGAAAACAGTTTTTGATGGATATGGGGCTCGATTTTGAAATACGTATGAAGTCGGTCGAAGAATCGTATCCCGAACATTTAGAAGGAGGTGATATATCAGATTTTTTAGCAAAATTGAAAGCAGAGCCTCTAAAAGAAAGTCTCTCGTCAAAAGATATTTTATTAACTTCTGACACCGTGGTGTGGCACAATAAAAAGTCATTGGCAAAGGCCTCCAATGAAATGGAAGCCGTTGATATGCTAGAAACCATGTCAGGAGATTGGCATCAAGTAATTACCTCCGTCTGTTTCACCACCACAGAAGCACAAAAAATTGTTAGACAAGTTACCGAAGTGAAATTTGCGAAACTATCTAGGCAAGAGATTGACCATTACATTTCAACCTTTAAACCCTACGACAAGGCTGGTGCATATGGCATACAAGAATGGATAGGCCTGGTGGGTATTGAAGAAATCAAGGGCTCTTACACTAATGTGGTCGGTCTACCCACACAATTGGTATATACCACCTTGTACGAAATGACAAAATAGTCGCTCCACTTTAAAATTAGAGCATATGTCCTTTTGTTTTAGGACAAAAAACCTGTTTTTTAAAAATAAAACTACAATCATGGCTCGTCAATTTATCATTATAGCTTTGTTCTTATCCTTTATCTCTTGCAGGGATAAGAATGAGAAACAATTATTGGAAAATGAGAACAATAAGGAAGCTGTAAAGTCAAAACCAAAAAAAAGTCTTTCGGAAGAATTTAAAAATTACTGGTATGCAGGCGATGCCGAAATTACTTCTTACAACCTGCAACAAGCAAGGTATGGCGAAACTCGAGACGGAAAGGCGGTCCTAATATATGTTACCGAACCGTTTTTACCCGAAAAGCAGGTAAAGGCAGATGGTCATGATCCCGAGAACATTCCTGTGTTAAAGTTGAATACCACCAAAAACTATTTAACGGGAATATACCCCTACTCCATTATGACCAGTTCGTTTTACCCCGTACACAATGATCGGCATGCGCTAAAAGTATCCTTCTCTTCTCAAGAATGGTGCGGTCAGGTATATGCCCAGATTAATAATAGAACTGAATTTGAAATCTCATCACATTCCTATTTTGAAAACGAGGCCGACCAAAAGTTTGCTATAAGCAAAGAAGTTTTGGAAAATGAACTGTGGAACCAAATTCGAATCGATCCAAAAAGTTTACCTCAGGGGGAGTTTGAAGTGGTTCCTTCGTTGGAGTATATTCGTTTATCCCATAAAGAACTTCGCTCTTACAAAGCCAACTTAAACCTTACTTCTGAAGGTGAAAGTTTCTCATACGAAATAAGCTACCCGGAACTAAATCGCACCCTGAAGATTGAATTTTCAAATCAGTTTCCTTACCAAATTAGCGGATGGTCAGAAACTTTTGAAAGTGGTTTTGGCCCCAATGCCAAACAGATGACCTCTGTTGCCACAAAAATCGAAACTTTAAAAACTCCTTATTGGAAACAAAACGGAAATAAGGATTTATCTTTGCGCGACAGTTTAGGATTGTGATTTTATGGAAGAATTTCTGAGTAGTTATAAAAATGAATTTTTGGCCACCATTATTACCCTCGTGGTCATTATTTTTCTTAAATACTTACTTGACAAAACCATTCGGAAAATTGGTCGAATCAGCAATATCGCCGAGCCGAGAACCGTGCTGATAAGCAAGTATGTTTCAGGTCTTTTGACCATTATTGGTTTGGGCATTATTTTCTTTATATGGGGTTTCGATTACAAAGAAGTTGGCTTGGTCTTTTCGTCGGTGTTTGCCGTCATAGGTGTTGCCTTGTTCGCCAGCTGGTCTATTTTAAGCAATGTTACAGCAGGGGTCGTGCTCTTTTTCTCTTTCCCCTTTAAAATTGGGGACCGCGTCAAAATTTTGGATAAGGAAATCAATTCTGACGAGGCCTATCTAATCGAAGACATCAAAGCCTTTCACGTAAGTCTGCGCAAAGAGAACGGAGAGTTACTGGTTTATCCTAATAACCTTTTAATGCAAAAGGCGGTAACATTGGTTTACAATTTAGAAGAAACGCCTGACGGAACCGAAGAAACGTAATGACGTTTGGTTCGGTTGTATAAGCACTTTTTAATTTTCTTTTTGTTAAAGAAGTTCTAAAAAAACGGAGCAGCCCTGTAAACTTTCTATCTTTGAGTATATCCCCCTTTTGAAATTTAGGTGGATTGCAGCCACAAAAACCAACACTATGCGTCAACTATTGGTGTTTTTTGTCGGAATATTTTTTTTCCGTAACATCGCCTATGCACAACCTCCAGTTCAGTATTCTTCTTCAGAAATATACCATTCATTACAAAAACTTAACTTTCTAGGAACGGCTCTATATCTAGCGGCGCACCCCGACGATGAAAACACTAGATTGATATCTTACCTTTCAAATGAGGTGAAGGCTAGAACGGCCTATTTATCCCTTACCAGAGGTGACGGGGGGCAAAATCTGATAGGCCCTGAACTCAGGGAATTATTAGGCGTACTCAGAACCCAAGAATTATTGGCCGCACGTTCTGTTGATGGCGGGGAGCAATTCTTTTCTAGAGCCAATGATTTTGGTTATTCAAAACATCCTGACGAAACCTTGGAAATATGGCAAAAAGAGGAGGTTTTGGGTGACGTAGTTTGGGCAATCAGAAAGTTTAAACCGGACGTTATTATTAATCGGTTCGACCACCGAAGCCCGGGTAGCACCCACGGGCACCATACTTCATCTGCAATGCTGAGCCATGAGGCTTTTGATCTTGCCAATGATCCAAAGGCATATCCCCAACAATTAAAGCATACTCAAGCATGGCAGCCAAAAAGATTGTTTTTTAATACCTCATGGTGGTTTTATGGCAGTCAAGAAAATTTTGAGAAAGCCGACAAATCGAACCTCCTAAAATTGGATATCGGTGTCTACTACCCCATTTTAGGAAAATCAAATAATGAAATTGCGGCGTTGGCCAGCAGTCAACATCTCTGTCAGGGTTTTGGTAGGCTATCGACCCGAGGAACAGAAGATGAGTATATCGAACTATTGAAAGGTGATTTGCCAAAAGACAAGAACAATATTTTTGATGGTATCGATACGACATGGTCACGAGTTGAAGGCGGTGAGGCCATAGGTAAAATTTTGTACGATGTCGAGGCCCATTTTAACTTTAAAGACCCTTCGGCCCATCTATCACAATTATTGGAGGCATATGACCTTCTTCAAAATATAAAAGACGCCCATTGGAAAAATGTTAAGTCAAAAGAATTAAGAGACCTTATAGCCCAAATATCAGGACTTTATTTTGAGGCCTCTTCGCAGAGCGAATCAAGTAACCCTGGTGAATCGGTACAATTAGACATTGAACTGGTCAACCGAAGCAAGAATACCATAAAACTGGTTTCTGTAAAGGTTGATCCGAGCGGTGCTCAGATAACGCCCTCCATAAGTCTAGGTGCCAATCAAAAAAAGAATTTTGAACTTGAGGTGAAACTGCCAGAAAATGCGGCTTTTACCAGTGCCTATTGGCTTCGCGATCCGGGTAGCCTAGGCATGTACAAAGTTGACAATCCGCTTCTTATCGGAAAGCCCGAAACTCCGCCCGCTTTGAATGCCAAATTCGAACTTGATTTTGATGGTCAATCTATCGTATTTGAAAAGCCGGTAAGATATCGCTTTGCCAAACCTGACAAAGGTGAACTATTTCAACCATTTGAAGTGTTACCTAAAGCCACGGCCAGTATTGCTGACAAAGTTCTGATTTTTGCGGATGGAGATTCAAAAAACATTCCGGTTACGGTAACCACCCATGCCTCGAATGTGGAAGGAACTATTCATCTAGACGCCTCTGAAGGTTGGAATATTGAAGATTCTACCCAAAAATTTGAAATTTTAAAAAAGGGAGATTCTCAAACTTTCTATTTTAGAGTAACACCGCCAAGTGATGAAAATCAGGGTAAGTTAATTCCTGAAGTAACGGTCGCTGGTAAAACAGTTTCCAAAGAACTTGTTACGATCGATTATAGCCACGTACCCAAGCAAAGTGTTCTTTTACCATCAGAAGTTAAGGCCGTACGTCTTGATATTCACAAGAGTGGCGAACATATTGGATACATAACGGGGGCTGGTGATAACGTACCAGAAAGCTTAAGGCAAATTGGTTACATTGTTCATACCATAGCGCCAGAAACCATTTCAAGTGCTTCACTTGATAAATATGATGCCGTAGTAGTAGGCATTCGGGCATATAATGTGGTCAACGAACTTAAGTTTAAGCAACGTTACCTTTTTGATTATGTAGAGAACGGTGGCAATTTGATTATTCAATACAATACCGCCGGAAGATGGGACAAACAGTTTGATCAGATAGCCCCTTATCCCATTACCATATCTCGAGATAGGGTCACCGATGAAAATTCGGCCGTTACCATTCTTGAGCCTAAGCACGATTTGGTCACAACCCCGAATCAGATAAACTTGAACGATTTTAATGGTTGGGTTCAGGAAAGAGGATTATATTTCCCTAATGAATGGAGTAAAGAATTTACCCCGATACTTTCAATGAAAGACAAAGGGGAATCAGCATTGACAGGCAGTCTTTTGGTAGCCCCTTACGGAAAAGGCCATTATATTTACACGGGACTAAGCTTTTTTAGGGAGTTACCCGCAGGTGTACCAGGAGCCTACAAACTTTTCGCTAATATGCTATCTTTAGGCAAATCGGAATCAACAGCCAATCAACCGGAAATAAAAGGTTAAAAATGCTCGAAAAATCGAATTGGAAGAAAGAGTACACCATTGTTTTGGTTCTCAATATAATTTACGTTCTTATTTTCTGTTACCTAATGATATCATTTAAGTAACATGGGAGTACTGGATTGGATCATACTGGGCGGTACCTTACTTTTCATAGTAGCATACGGCGTTTGGCGAACCCGTGGCAGCGATAATGTCAGTGACTATGTGGGTGGTGGTAAAGATGCCAAATGGTGGACTATCGGTCTATCGGTCATGGCGACTCAAGCGAGTGCTATTACTTTCTTATCTACCCCAGGCCAAGCATTTCATGACGGTATGGGTTTCGTACAATTTTATTTGGGGCTGCCTTTGGCCATGATTATCATTTGTCTGGTTTTCGTGCCCATATACCACAAATTAAAAGTCTATACGGCTTACGAATTCTTAGAAAATAGATTTGATTTAAAAACCAGATCGCTGGCTGCCATTTTGTTTCTTTTACAACGCGGACTTGCAGCCGGTATTACCATCTACGCGCCGGCCATCATTTTATCGGCCGTGTTAGGTTGGGATTTGAGAACATTGAACATAATAATAGGTATACTGGTTATAATTTATACCGTTTCCGGGGGAACAAAGGCAGTGAGTGTCACCCAAAAACAACAGATGTTCATCATCATGACCGGTATGTTCATCACCTTCTTTTTTATTTTGGGGCATCTGCCGGCAGACATCAATTTATCTAAGGCCATGAAGATAGCTGGTGCTACCGATAAATTGAATATCATAGATTTCAGTTTTGACCCTAAAAGTCGGTATACGTTTTGGAGCGGAATTACCGGAGGACTATTCTTGGCCTTGGCTTATTTCGGTACAGACCAAAGCCAAGTTCAACGATATCTTTCCGGAAAATCGGTTAGGGAAAGCCAATTAGGTTTGGTGTTCAATGGTATTTTTAAGATTCCCATGCAGTTTTTCATTCTTCTGGTGGGGATTATGGTCTTTGTTTTCTATCAGTACAACCCTTCTCCCTTAAACTTCAATCCTGCTGCTACAGCTGCCGTAATGGGTTCTGAACAAGCAAAAGATTATGAAATTTTGCAAAAAGGACAGCAGACTTTAGAGGAATCGAAAAAAATAGCCCTGAACAAATTTTCGACCGCTTTGGAGCTAAAAGAATATGCCGCTGTTGAAGATGCCAAACAACAAATAATCACCCTCAATGTAAAGGACAGTACCAACAGGGCCGCTGCGAAGGCATTGATACAACAGGCTGACGGTACCGTAGAAACAAACGATAAAGATTATGTGTTTATCCACTTTATTCTAAATAACCTGCCTAGAGGCCTTATAGGCCTACTTTTGGCGGTAATATTGTCCGCTGCCATGTCCTCGACCGCATCTGAACTGAACGCCCTCGGTACAATTACCGCTCTTGACCTCTACAAAAGAAACAATAAAGAAGAGTTAACCGATAAACAATATGTGAAGTATACAAAACTTTTTACCCTTCTATGGGGTGTTCTGGCCATATTGATAGCTAGCTTTGCCAATCTATTCGATAATCTGATACAATTGGTCAATATCATTGGTTCCGTTTTTTACGGCAATGTATTAGGTATATTTCTATTAGCTTTCTTTTTCAAATTTGTCAAAGGCAATGCCGTATTCTTTGCGGCGATACTTACACAACTCATTGTCTTTGTACTTTTTTATTCCCTCATATTTATTTATCCGTCCGGGGATGAAAAATTAGGATACCTCTGGTTGAACTTTATTGGTTCGGCTTTGGTCATCGTTATCTCATTAGCTTTTGAAGGCTTTGATAGATTTCTTAAAAAATCGCCCGTTAAAACTTCAATATAATTGAAAATTAGCGGCTTATATTTTACTGATTCTCAAACAATTCTTAATATCTCTTAATTTTTAAAGTCTTTTTAACAAAAGATTTATATTTGATTACCGAAAGCTTAAACGATTGCGTTTAGTCACTAACCAGACTTCCCGTTTTAATGACCA